>JAEDIV010000174.1 GCA_016296675.1 Clostridia bacterium | reverse complement strand
GGAGAGGAAGTTATCTCCCTCTCCATACCTCTCCCGGAGGTTTGTTGATGATCTGGGCCTGCTTTTCAGCAGGCTCTTTTTGACCGGATATTTATTTGATTTCTTCGAAATCCGCGTATCCGTGCTTGCACAGCGGGCATACGATGTCTTCGGGCAGGGTATCGCCTTCATACACCCATCCGCACACCTTGCATACATAGCCCTTCTTGCCTTCGGTTTGGGGCTTGGGCTTTACGTTGTTCTGATAGTAGGTATAGGTCATGGTGCTGCGGCTGGAAATCACGCGCGCTTCGGTGACGGAGCAGATGAACATACCGTGGGTATCCAGATCCACGTAGGATTCCACCTTGAGGCTCATGAACGAATTGATATAGGCGGGCAGGAAGCGCAGGCCGTTTTCACTTCTCAGCTCATCAATGTTTTCAAACTTGTCCGCCGTGCGGCCGGACTTGAAGCCAAAGGTTTCAAAGACGGAGAAGGGCGCGCTCTCATCCAGGCAGTTGACGTTCATGACGCCGGTCTGTTTGATCACGTGGTGGGAATAGTTCTTCTTGTTGATGGTGACGGCAATGCGGTTGGGGGTGCTGGTCACCTGGCTTACGGTGTTTACGATCAGGCCGTTGTCCCTGTTGCCGTCTCTGGAAGTGACGACATACAGGCCGTAGCCGATGTTGAAAAGGGCGCTCATGTCGTTTTTGTCTGCGGTGTCATCCCGACGGGCGAGGTATTCCTGGCAAAGCTCGTTGGCCAGACTTTCAATCTGCGCTTTGCTTTCGTCATTCAGCGCGGAGAGAATTTTCACGGTGGTGTCGGTGAAGGTGATGTTCTTGCTGCCTTCAAACATGGAGCGCATAACCTTTGCGGCAAGCGGGGCCCAGGAGCCGTTTTCGATCAGGGCGATGGTGCGGTTCTGGAAATTGCGCTCGGTCAGATGGTGGATAAAAGTTCTCATGAAGGGGAAGATGTCGGCGTTATAGGTCGTGGTGGCCAGTACCAGCTTTCCATAGCGGAACGCATCCTCTACCGCTTCCGCCATATCGCAGCGGGCGAGGTCGCTTACAACCACCTTCGGGCAGCCCTTCTTTTTGAGCGATTCCGCCAGAAGATCCACAGCCGATTTGGTGTTTCCGTAAACGGAGGTGTAAGCAATCATGATGCCGTCGGACTCTGCACGATAGGAAGACCAGATGTCATACAGGTTCAGATAATAGCCGAGGTTTTCGGTGAGCACCGGGCCGTGAAGCGGGCAAATGGTCTGAATGTCCAAAGTTGCCGCCTTTTTAAGCAGCGCCTGTACCTGCGGTCCGTATTTTCCGACGATGCCGATATAATAGCGGCGGGCTTCGCACGCCCAGTCCTCTTCCGCATCCAGCGCGCCGAATTTTCCAAAGCCGTCGGCGGAGAAAAGCACCTTGTCCAGAGAATCATATGTCACAATGACTTCCGGCCAGTGAACCATGGGCGCAGTCACGAAGGTGAGGGTGTGCTTTCCGAGGGAAAGCGTGCTTCCTTCACCGACCACGATTCTGCGCGCTTCATAATCCGTGCCAAAGAAGTTTTTCATCATGGCAAATGCTTTCTGGGAAGAGACGACAACGGCATCCGGATAGATCGATAAGAAATTGGCAATATTTGCGGAATGATCCGGCTCCATGTGCTGAACGACGAGATAATCAGGCTTTCTGCCGTCAAGCGCCTCAGCGAGATTGTCCAGCCATTCGTGGGTGAAATTCTTGTCCACCGTGTCCATAACGGCGATTTTTTCATCCATAATGACATAGGAATTGTAGCTCATACCGTTGGGCACAACATACTGGCCTTCAAACAGGTCTACTTTATGGTCGTTTACGCCGATATATTTGATGTCGTCTGTGATTTTCATTTCCACTTTCTCCTTCATTTGCTTTATGCTTCCATTATACTGAACCGCAAATGCTTTTTCCGTGACAAACTCACATTTGCTGCATTCATTCTCCGATGATCTGATTGAGCTTTTCTTCCGACAATATTTCGATGCTGCCGCGCGTCAGGCGCACCATGCCGTCATCCTGAAAATACTTGAGCATTCTCGTCACCACTTCGCGCGCAGAGCCCATATGATTGGCGATTTTTTCGTGCGTGATTTTCAGTTCCCTCTTCTCCTCCAGTATGCTCTCTTCCAATAGAAATTTTGCAAGCCTTTTATCAAATCTGTCCCACATGATCTGCTTCATCAGCCACATCAGCTCAGAAAGATGCCTGGAAATCAGGCTGCTTGTATAATTGGCAACCGCCAGCGATTCATCCATCAGATTTTTATACATGCACGCGGGCAAAATCCAGCATTCGGTATCCTTTTCCGTTTCAATCATGATGTCAAACTGCATATCCGGCATTGCGCACGAGACAGAAAACATACAGATGTCCCGTTCGAAAAAGCGGCTGACTGTTACCTCGCGGCCTTCATCCGACAGAATATAGGCGCGCAGCTGCCCGGTTTTGACCAGTATAAGCCCAAGACAGGACGGCCCGCCGTCGTGCAACAGCGTGCCCGCTTTTACCTTTCGAAATTTCGTTACCCTCAAAAGGTTTTCCCGCTGTTTTTCGTTCAGCTTATCCCATATCGGAAAATAATCCTTGAAATCCATATTTTCGCCCCCGAATTCATCCTTCATTATAATAAGCCTGTTTCATCCGGAAGTCAACCGAATTTATTTTTCAAAAAAAGTGATTTTGTCACAGAAAACCGCTTGTTTTGTGGTATAATAGAATCATCCAAAGGGAAGAATAAACCGATAAAAAATCAGGAGGAATCAGATTATGAAAAAGTATGTTTGCGAAGTATGCGGCTGGGAATACGATGAGGCGCTGGGCGCACCCGAACACGGCATTGCCCCCGGAACGAAGTTTGAAGATCTCCCCGAAGATTTCGAATGCCCCCTGTGCGGCGTAGGCAAGGATCAGTTCGCAGAAGGCTGATTGAGCAAAGGAATTGTCTCAAAATACATTCAGACTCCGTTAATCGTGTATCTCCATGAAATGATCAAAGATTACGGGACGGGATACCCGTCCCCTACATAACGAAGAAGCTGTTTTCTTCCTGTAGGGGACGGGTTTCCCGTCCCGCTGTGTTGCTTTTTTGAGGTTTTATTCTGAATAAGACAGACCCTTTTTTTATATTTTTCTTGCAAGCGCCAGATCCATGGTATCGAAGATGCGCTTGACGCCGCCGTAGGAATTGATCACATCCCGGATTTCAGAAAAGAATTTCATGCGCGTGTTTTCTTCAATCGCAATATGATCGCAGTAGGTTCCGAGAAGGTCGGTGTATTCTTCCGCGGTGAAGGTGCGCACGCGGCGGAAGATATGCGCTTCGATATCACAAAATCCATATTTTTCTGCTCTTTTTCGCGCGGTTTCGCGCCGCGTCCATCGTGTATTCGATGGACATTTTGCTGCCCGGCATATAACGGGCGTAGACCTTCTGGATGGCGTCTTCCATCGCTTCGTTTTCCTTGTCCTTGTACGGATGATTGGCAAACCGGGCAAAAGCGCCGCCCTTTTTAAGAAGAGAATGCACTTTTCTGTATCCGAATTCCTCATCGATCCAGTGAAAGGAGGAAGCGGCATATATGAGATCAAACGAGTTTTCCTGCGCGTCAAAATCCTCAAAACGGCTGTTTATGCATGTGAAATGAGGGTAGGAAGAAAACTTCTTGTTGCAGATGTCCGTAAAATGCGCCCCGCGCTCAACGGATGTGACTTTGCAGCCGCTTTTTAAAACCGGCTCCGTGGCCTGGCCTGCGCCGATGCCGATTTCAAGCGCGGAAGATGCTTGATTCAGCGGGCAGAATCTGAAGATTTCCTGATACAGTTTATCCGAATAGCCCGGGCGCATTTTTTCATACAGTTCCGCTTTTGTATCAAATGTCCATTCCAGTCCTTTGATGACGGACATAATGTATCTCCTTTTCAGAGGCGGATCCTATTCGTAGTCAAAGATCGCCTTCTTTTCGATCCGGCCGCCGTATTTCTCTTTCCATTCATGATGGCAGCGGCTTTCGTTGTAGGCGGGAAGGGCTTCCCTGTCCATGTCGATTTCAATGATGAAGTGGTACCGGTTTTCGTGTTCGCGGATGCCCTCGATAACCTTGACCTGATGAATGCCGGAAAGGGTCAGAATATCTTTAAAATGGTTTTCTGCTTCCTTGGCAAAGGCATGCGCGTCGACGCCCGGGGCGCTTTTTACAATAATCAGATGCTTCATTTGTATTCCTCCGATTTTTTTCATCAGTGTACCACAGAAGCATGGATTTCGCAACCGTCCTTCAAAACGCAAATAAGGGGGCGCTGTCTCAAAATACATTCAAACTCCGTTAATCGTGTATCTCCATGAAATGA
>JAEDIV010000173.1 GCA_016296675.1 Clostridia bacterium | reverse complement strand
TTTCATTTCGCGCATAAAACACAGCCGCCTTCCACATATAGTATGGGAGGCGGTTTTTTTATGGAAATTTTTGAATCATGCGTCAATATCGCATTTATGATGCTTGCGTCCTTTTTTCTTCTCACACGGCTGATTCCGCAAAAGGAAAAAAACAGGCGGACAGACCATGTGAAGCTTGCGCATCTGTCAGCGCTTGAAAAGATTTCTCTTTCGCGTCCGCTTGCCGAGCGCATGCGGCCGAAAACGCTTGATGAGATTACAGGACAGGAAAAAGCGATTTTTGCCCTGAAAGCGGCGCTTTTCGGACGGTACCCCAGGCATGTGATTCTCTATGGTCCTCCGGGCGTTGGAAAAACAACGGCGGCGCGGTTGATTTTTGAATCGGCCATCCAGAGCCCGGAAAGCCCTTTTTCAAAAAACGCGCCGTTTGTGGAAATGGACGCGTCGCTGATCCGGTATGACGAAAGGGGCATCGCGGATCCGCTGATCGGAAGCGTTCACGATCCCATTTATCAGGGCGCGGGCGAAAAGGGACGCATGGGAATTCCGCAAATCAAGGAGGGCGCGGTAACGCGCGCACACGGAGGCGTATTGTTTCTGGATGAAATCGGAGAAATGCATCCGATGGAAATGATGCGGCTTTTAAAGGTCATGGAGGACGGGCTTGTGCGTTTTGAAAGCGCGTACTACGATAAAAATCAAAGTGAAACGGATGAATACACAAAGCGTGCGTTTGAAAAAGGCCTGCCTGCGGATTTTCGCTTAATTGCCGCTACCACTCGCCCGCCTTCCGCGCTTGCCCCGGCGCTCAGATCGCGCGCGACCCAAATTTTCTTTGATGAATTGACGGATAAGGATAAGGCAAAGATCGCATATAGTGCGGCAAAGCGCGCGGGAATCAAACTTTCATGGGAAAGCTGCCTTCAGATCGGGAAAAACGCCGCAAACGGGCGAAGCGCGGTAAACATAGTGGAGCTTTCCATGGGCGCGGCTGCGGCGGACGGAGAAAAAAACGTCGGCGCGCGCCATGTGAAATGGGCGATAGATATGTTCGGGGATAGAAATGAGAATCTTTCAGACAGCAAATACGCATAAAAGGCGTGATTTCTATGAAGAAGAGAAAAGATATGCAGTTTCAGTAATTTGTGCTTGCAAAAACGAAGGACTCATGCTATAATATCTTCAATTCTTTGAAGGAGATCGTTTTTTTCATGATGTCTATCGCTCTTAACACCTATTATTGCTATTTTAGCTTTACCGGCTATTGCGGTAAGGTTATTTGCGATTAGGCCAAACACGAGCGAAGGAAGTTTTTCAAAGATAAACTTGTCGAAATCGCCTGCGGCTTAATCGGTCGCAGGCTTTTTATTTGAGGGGGAAACACAAAAATGATCGTTATTCTGAAGTCCAATCCGAATCCTGCGCAGCTGGAAAGCTTGAAAAAATGGATAGAGTCAAAAGGAATCGGAATCCATGAATCCACCGGCAACAGCCATCAGATTCTGGGCCTTGTCGGCGATACCTCCAAGCTCGATATGGACTTGATCAGCGCGCTCGACATTGTAGACAATGTAAAGCGCGTTCAGGAACCGTATAAAAACGCAAACCGTAAATTCCATCCGGAGGACACGGTTGTGGACGTAGCGGGCGTGACCAAGATCGGCGGCGGGAATCTTACCCTGATTGCCGGTCCCTGCTCCGTAGAAACCGAAGAGCAGATGGTTTCTGTTGCAAAGGCCGTAAAGGCTGCCGGCGCGACCGTACTTCGCGGAGGCGCTTTCAAGCCGCGCACGTCGCCCTATGCGTTCCAGGGCCTTGGAAAAGAAGGACTCAGACTTTTGAAAATTGCCCGCCAGGAAACGGGACTTCCGATCGTGACCGAGATCATGGAAATCGGACAGCTGGATCTGTTTGACGATGTGGATATCATTCAAGTCGGCGCGAGAAATATGCAGAATTTCAACCTCTTAAAAGAACTCGGCGCACAGAAAAAACCCGTTCTCTTAAAAAGAGGCATGTCTGCAACGTATGAAGAATGGCTGATGAGCGCGGAATACGTGATGAGCGAAGGAAACGAAAACATTATCCTCTGCGAGAGGGGCATCCGCACCTTTGAAACCTACACGAGAAACACGCTGGATCTGGCAGCGGTTCCCTCTCTTAAAAAGCTTTCGCATTTTCCCGTTGTCATCGATCCCAGCCACGCAACCGGCAAGGCCGACCTCGTCTTCCCCCTGGCCATGGCGGCGGTTGCTTCCGGCGCGGATGGTCTCATGATCGAGGTGCACAACGATCCTGCGCACGCGCTGTGCGACGGCAAGCAGTCCATTACGCCGGATGCGTTTTGGCATATTGCCAAAAAGACGCTGGATCTTAAAAACTTCCTCAACACGCAGGAGGGAAAATAAATGAACATCGGAATTGTCGGACTCGGACTGATCGGCGGATCGCTGGCAAAGGCCTTCAAGGCGCGCACGGGACACAGTGTGTTCGGCGCGGATCTGAACGAAGAAACCATGCTGCTTTCCCGCCTTTCGGGCGCAATAGACGCGCCGCTTCAGGATGAAAACATGGATCAGATGGATATTGTCCTGATTGCCATTCGTCCGACGGCAGCGATTTCGTGGGCCGAGGAGCATTTTTCAAAGCTCAAAAAAGGCGCGTGCGTCGTGGACATGTGCGGCGTTAAGCGCGTTGTCACGGAAAAAATGGAAAAATGCGCTCAGGACGCGGGCGTTTTATACGTCGGCGGTCATCCGATGGCAGGCAAGGAACGGGGAAAATTTCAAAACGCAAGCGAAAACCTGTATGTCGGCGCGTCCATGATTCTTACGCCCGGCAAAAACGCTGCGCCCGATACGCTTGAAAACCTCAATAATCTGTTTACCGATATCGGCTTTGCCCGCATCGTCTTTACGACGCCCGACGAGCACGACCGCATCATTGCCTATACCTCCCAGCTTGCGCACATCGCCTCCAGCGCCTATATCAAGTCGCCCGAGGCTTTGCGCCAGAGGGGCTTTTCCGCGGGAAGCTTTCGCGATATGACGCGCGTCGCGTTCATGGATGAGGACATGTGGACAGAGCTGTTTTTGCTGAACGCGGACTATCTGACCGGGCAGGTTCATCTGCTGATTGAAAATCTGAAGGAATATGAAAAGGCTCTGGAATCCAAGGACGCAGACGCGCTTCGCGCGCTTTTGAAGGACGGACGCGAGAAAAAGACGCTGGCAGGAGGAAACTGATATGGTATCCGTTATGGTAAAGGTTGCGCCTGCTTATGAAGTTCTGATCGGGAAAGACATCCTGAAAAGCGCGGGAACGCTGATGAAAAATGTCCGTCCGATCGGAAAATGCGCCGTCATTACCGATACGAATGTGGAAAAGCTCTATCTTGAGCGCGTGCTTTCCTCTTTGAAGGAAGCCGGATTTGATCCGCATGCGTATGCCTTTTCCGCCGGAGAAGAACACAAAACCATGGAAACGCTCACGGATATCCTTGATTTCATGAGCGAAATTCCCCTGACCCGAAGCGATTTTGTCGTCGCGCTCGGCGGCGGCGTGACCGGCGACATGGCGGGCTTTGCCGCGGGCGTTTATATGCGCGGCATTCCCTTTATCCAGATTCCCACTACTTTTTTAGCGGCTGTCGATTCCTCCGTCGGCGGAAAGACCGCGGTTGACCTTAAAAACGGCAAAAACCTCGCCGGACTTTTCCATCAGCCGAGCCTTGTGATCACGGATATCGATACCTTTAAAACGCTTACCCCGGAAAATTACGCCTGCGGCTGCGCCGAAAGCATCAAAATGGGCGTGATTTCCGATCCCGAACTGTTTTCCATTTTTGAAACAGGCGATCCGTCGACGTACGAAATCGAAATTGTCCGCCGCGCGGTTCAGGCCAAAGCCGACATCGTTCAGCGCGACGAAAAAGAAGCGGGCGACAGAAAGCTTTTGAACCTCGGCCATACCTACGGCCATTCGGTTGAAAAACTGAGCCGCTTCACCCTCCCCCACGGCCACGCCGTCGCCGTCGGCCTTGCCATGGCGGCAAGAGCAGCCGAAAAAATGGGCGATATGGATGCAAATACCAAGGAAAGAATCCTGAAAACCCTTGAAAAAAACAATCTGCCTGTGGCCTTAGAATTTGACGCAAGGGAAATCTACCAATCCTCTTTAAACGATAAAAAAATGGCCGGAAGCAGCTTAAGCATCATCGTGCCCAACGAAATCGGCCGATGCGAAATCCGGAAAATCCCGGCAAAAGAATTTGAAAAATACATAGAACTCGGGATGCAATAACTTGCTTACAAACGCCCAAAGGCTCCCTTGTGCAAAGGGAGCTCAAGCCATCAAAAAAGTACCTTTTTTGATGGGAAGGGCCGATCCC
>JAEDIV010000033.1 GCA_016296675.1 Clostridia bacterium | reverse complement strand
TTGTAGTAAACGGTGATCACATTGTCATCTGCCGCCACCTTAATGGTAATAGACTTGGCAGGATCATACGAAGAAACCTCAGCTGCGGCATATTCACTGTAAAGCTTGGAAGAAGCGCTTGCAGTAATCGTGTCGTCAATCTTCGCAGTTCCAACCTCATCATCCGCTACCTTGACTTCAGTGTTATGCAGATAGTGATGGATAGTGTAGGTTGAAGTATTCAGCTTGAAGTACAGCTTCAGTACCAGGCTGCCGTTACCGGCAATGTTACCTTCCATAACATTGGCCGCAGCGGTATCCAGGACATACTTGCCACCTTCCTTATCCGCCTTGTCCGTATCTTTTACACTTGCAGTGGTGTCAGTTTTTCCATAGCGAACATCAGAAGAAGTTGCGCTTTCAGGATAAGTAATTCCGTCATTGTTCTGGTAGTAGAACTCTACGGTATACTCAGTTGCGTCATTAGCAACGAAATAACCCGTCAAGGTAACGTTAGTCGCAGGCATTTCGAAGCTGGATACAATCTGTCCGTCATAATACCAGCCACTGAAGGTATAGCCAGCGAGTTCAAGTTCCTCTTCCACATTGTAAGTGTCCTTATACGTTACCGATACAGAAGCCGGTACAGAAGGTGCATCTGCAGGTACAGTATAATTACTGTCATATGCGTAAGAAACTGTGAAATCTGCCTTCTCGTAATAGAAATTGATTACATTATTTTCTACTTCGATCGTGATCGTCTTAGAAGTGGGCTCGACCTTATCGTAACCGCTGATTTCGATCGCTTCTTCGGTTACGCTTGCTTTGTAGGTCTGATTATTTACAGTCTTCGCTTCTGCCAGAACTGCATTGGTATCCTTCTCCAGATAGTTTACCGTGTAGCTCAGGTCGGTGCGGATAGACCAAGAGCCGGAGAGGGTTACGTTGCTTGCAGGCATGCTGAAGCTGGTAACCTTTTCGTCGCCTTTCTTCCAGCCTTCGAAAGTATAGCCGGGCAGAGACGGAACAGCTGCCACCGTATATTCCGCCTGATACTCAACGCCTGCTTCCGCAGGAAGTGCGGGTGCGCCAGAAGGAACGGCACCGGTGTACTCATACGTTACCTTAAAGGTAGACTTCTTCCACTGGGCGTAGAGATCGTTGTTGCTGCCATCGGTAAGAGAGATTTCTTTTCCGGGCGCATAGTTTGCATTCGCACCGCCGGATGTGGACGTATTCCAACCGGTGAATTCGTATCCGGTAGGCGCATCAAACATATTTCCAGATACTGCGAATTTCTGATTTACATAGTATTCATCAGAGCCACTGGTTGTATTGGTCAGACCTGTCTCGCTCGGATAATTGGAGTGATAGGTCAACGAAACTTTTTCTTCTTCTTCCACATATACAGCGGTCAAAATAAGATTGTCAGTAATCTTGGCCTTTGTTCTGGGGGTATAGTTATTGCCATCGCTTCCCGTCCAATAAACAAAAACCATGTTCGTGCCGTCTTCCGCTTTATAGCGCAGAGCAGCAGGCGTCTTGATTTCGGCATAGCTGCCGTCAGCATATGTCTCATTATCTACAGGCGCATTTCCGCCGGCGGCCTCGTCAACGACATAGCTTACCTTAAAGGCGCCCGCCTTGGTGTAATAAGGATAAAGGGAAATATTGCCCGTAAGCTTGGTATTGAAGTTAAACGGTGTATACGAATTCGCCGTGGTCGACCAACCATGCATTTCGTACCCGTCGGGAATTTCTATCGAAGGAAGATCGCTTTCAATGATGGACGTACCATAAGGAATTTCAAGAACCTTTGAGCCGCCATTACCTTCCATCGTCAGATATACAGTCGCATCGTATACCGGAGCTTCCCACTTGGCGTAAAGCGTGATATTCTTCGCCGGCATTTTTGCATCATCTGCAAATGCATAAGGATCGCCAGCACCCGCTTCATTATCAAACCAACCAACAAACGTATAGCCTTCAGGTACACCTTCAGGACGAGAAGGTGTAGGCATTGAAACATCCGTTAAACTCGCTTCGTACTGTTTTGTAACAGTATCAATTTCCTTACCACCATTTATGAATTTGATCGTATAATCATTTCGAGTATAGTAGAACTTTGCACCGTTATATGAACTTCCATTTTTTGTGCTTATAGATGTATTCTTAGTAAAGCCCAAGATGTCGTAAAAGTCCTCATCAGAAACTGTAAAACCGCTACCCTTTATACTATCCTGATGATGAAGCTTATATACGGCACCGCTCTCAGTTTCACCGGACTCACCATCAAGAACTTCCACATAATAACTCGCTGTATGAGTGTTATTACCACTAACGTTAGGAACATAGAAGGTATCACCATTCAAAGGCATAGTATTAATACCGGCCTGCCACGGCGCACCGCCGTTTTTCACGGTGGACCAGTTTGTGCTGCCATTGTGAGTAGGCCACTGATCGCCAATGTATGCGCCATACTTAGCGGTAATCTTGTAAAGTGGTTCACTTGTGGTAGTAGTATAGCATGCATCAGTATGTGTATGTTCTTCTCTGGTACAGGTCAAATTCCCACGCCAGTCATAGCATCGCCAGTTATGCTCATGCTCTTCTTTTGTACATGTAAGCGTTTCATTCGAGCTACTTCCGCTTGTCGGGTAGAAGTAAATTGTATATACATTACGTTTGTACTTTACTTCAACAATCGTGCTTCCGTCACCAGCAATGGTTTCCTGCGTAATTTCCTCAGCTGTGAAACCATCATAGGATTTAGCATGTGCCTGAGTCAGAACACCCGTAGTCCCTGTTTTTTCTTCACTTTCCTTATAGGAATAGTTATCGTCATCTACATTCTCAATAAGGTGGATTACGAGATATTTTGTATTCGTATTCGCTGTCCACACTGAATACAGATCAATGCTCTTATCAAGCGTTTTTCCAAAGGTATACTCTTCTCCGCCATCGGTTGCAGACCAATGCTCAAATGTATAGCCAGGACGGGAGGGCTGAGCAGGAGCGCTGGTTACCTCGTTCGGCTTCTTAAATTCAGGTGCAATATACGTAGCGCCTTCACCGGAATGATAGGTAATCCAATGGCCTTCCTGCACGTCGGGATAAAGATGAATGTCTGCGCCATTAATAGTCACATTGTCAACAACTGTGCCATCCAGCTTCCAACCCAAAAACGCCTGATCGCCGGTAAGCGTCGGGTTGGGTACGCTTGTAAATCCAAGCTCCTCTTCGTTAACGCCTTCCAACGTAGCAATCACGCGGTATCCCTGGCTCTCCACGTCATGGAAGAACACATAGTAAATCGGCTCGAACGCAGCGGTGTAGGTAACGGAAGAATCTCCAGCAACCTCCAGCGGCGTGCCAAAAGACGGCTGATCCTCACCGTTATACCAGCCGACAAACTTATGGTCTTCTTTCGTAGGCGTAGCGGGCCGATTCAACGTACCGCCATTGACTACGTATTGCTGCGCAACCGTAGCGCCATCTACCACGAACGATACATGGAGCGTAGGCGTATACGGCGCAATGGTACGCAGAGAAAACGCACCGCTCGTATCCGTCTGAGAGCCGGATACGATTTCCGCGACTGTATTCGAGGGAACACAGGTGAAAATCATCAAAATGGCCAATGCCATCGACATGATTCTGCGTAATCTGTTTTTCATGGATCCTTCCTCCTGATCTGGAATATACAAAGGTTACAGGAATTCAATAACTATGGGAATCGAATGAACTTTAGCGCAAAGAGGCAATCGTGCGGAAAACGCTTCCACAGAAGCGATTCCGCATTCCTGCCTCAATTTTCAACTTGACTGCCCGGATTAAGCAGCTTCACTCTCCGTCTTCACTTCAGCGGGTTCAGCAGTCTCAACCGCTACGGCTTCGGTTTCAGCAGCAGTCTCAACCGCTACGGCTTCGGTTTCAGCAGCAGTCTCAACCGCAGTTTCGCCTTCGGCTTCAGCCTCGGGGATATCGATTTCACCGGCAGTGATATCAACTACAACACGCCAAGAGGCATTGTAGAGATACTCATTCAGAACAAAGCTATAATGGAGCGAGTTCTTGGCACCAACGGCTTTCCAGCCGGAACCATCGTTCATCTCCCACCAAACATTGTAGGTGAGATTGTCGTATCCATTGAGTACAGCATACAGGGTAACACGAGTGCCGGCGCAAAGGATATCGCCTTCAAAGGAAGCCCAGATGTCAATCGAACGATCGGGATTCAGCGCATCCTGAAGGGTGTAAACCTTGGTGGCATCTTCGGGAATCTCGAGGTCCTCCATCGCTTCGCCCTCGGTGGCTTCACCGGCAGTAGCTTCAGAAGAAGTGGCCTCGCCAACAGTGGCCTCGCCGGCAGTAGCTTCAGAAGAAGTGGCTTCCACAGGAGCAGACTCAACGGGCGTGCTCTCTGCAGGAACTTCCTCAACGGGAGCGGGCTCTACGGGAGTGCTCTCTGCAGGAACTTCTTCAACAGGAGCGGACTCTACGGGAGTGCTCTCTGCGGGAACTTCCTCAACGGGAGCGGACTCTACGGGAGTGCTCTCTGCGGGAACTTCCTCAACGGGAGCGGGCTCTATGGGAGTGCTCTCTGCAGGAACTTCTTCCACCACTTCTTCAGCGGGGATTTCCTCGGTGGGAACTTCTTCCACTACTTCTTCAGCGGGGATTTCCTCGGTGGGGATCTCTTCCACTACTTCTTCAGCGGGGATTTCCACGGTGGGGATCTCTTCCACTACTTCTTCAGCGGGGATTTCCTCAGCGGGAACTTCTTCCACTACTTCTTCTGCAGCGGGAGCAGTTTCTTCATTTGCTTCAACAACAGGAGTCTCAGCAACAGTTTCTACTACAGGAACGACTACGGCATCAACAGGAATGATAATCTCCTCTTCCGCAATTGCTCCGCTCACAAGACCCAAAACAAGGATCATAGAAACCAGCATGCTAAGTAATTTTTTCATAAACTTACCTCCTTAGACTTAACCGACGTCTTTTCAAACACCGGTGTATTTCGTACTTACATCTTCATTCTAAGGAAATAAGGTTACAAACCGAATTACATATCAAAATTTTTATAAAATTTTCAAGTTTTTCCTGGTTTTTCTATATGCCCCGTTCTGTTCCGCATTTCTTAGCCAGGCGCCCCCCTTTTTTCAACAAAGCCTTCCGGCGGCGGCTCATTGCCGAGCGGGCCTATGCGGTAATTGAAGACCATGTTGGAGTTGGGGAACTTTTTATAAAACAACCGCTTGATGCGTTCCATGACCATGCGTCCTGTGGCGTAGTTGACGGTGGGCAGAAGGAGCGCCATGATGGTTGTATTAAACCGGGTGATGGTGTCGCCTTTTCTTAAATTTCCGCGCAGGATTTCGGTCAGAACTTCCATGACCTTTTCCTGCTTCATGGATTCCATGGGCTTGCCGTTCAAGCCGCTGACCATGATAACGGCGAGGAACATGGTGGAACCCAGGCGCTCGAGGTTTCGCATCTGGAGATTGTAGATCTCCTTGAAAACCGTGTATTCGCAGATGAACGCGCCGCGCAGTTCGCCGCTTTCCTTGAGCTCGGCCCGAATGGAGTCGAGATTGAAATCGAGGGTCTTGCCTGCGGTTTCGATCTGCTTGTAGAACTCCTGGATATCGTTGGAGGGCTGCGTGTTGAGATAGCGGTAATGGAGATGGATGACGTGCTTGTACTGCGTGAGCGCTTCGTTGGAGCGATTGGTCTTGACGAGGGCGGACATCATTTCCATGTGCAGCTTGTCGTCAAAGTTATCGACATTCAGCGCCTGACGGCAGACATTGACAATCTCGTCGTAGTTCTCCTCCTGCTTATAGATCTCGCAGCATCTGTACACGGCTTCGATGTATTTATTATGAAGCCATGCCGCGCGGGAAAGCCCCCACTCGTAGCTGTTGGAGTTCTGCAGTAGATCGCCGCTGTAGAGCTTCAGGAGCTTTTGGAAAAGGGCCATCCACGCGTCCCTGTCGGCCTCCGCTTGAGGCATATCGTTGAAAATATCCTCAAGCTCGAAAAGGTCGACGGACATGCCGGGAAGATTTTCCCAGTGGTATGCGCCGCGGTCGGCAACAATGCATTTGCCGAAGTCCGGCGCGAGCTGATTGAGCTGCACGCGCAGACGGCTGACCAGCGTCTTGAGCGCATTTTCGGGATTGGAGTTTTTCTCCTCCGGCCACAGGGCTTGGAGCAGTTTGTGGTTGGACACCGACTGCCCGTGATGAATAATCAGATAATGCATCAGGGCCAAGCCTTTTTTGGACTGCTTGACCATATGCTCTTTCTGAATCTCGTCGATGTATATGGCAAAGTCGTCCATCATTTGAATTCTGATTGTACTCATCTTTTCCCTCCTTTACATGACGAGGCGTTTTTTGAGCGCCTCAGGATTGATCGCGTATAATAGTGCGGTTTCTTTATCGATGCGGGATTGTTTATAAAGGGAAAGCAGTTGGAGGTCCATGCTGAGCATGGTTTTCTCCGCGCTTCCGTTATAAATGACATTGTCAATCTGGTGCGTTTTGCCCTCGCGGATCATGTTCTGAATGGCGCTGTTGACGGTCATGACTTCAAAAACGGGAAGCATTTCGCCGTCGAGCGTCGGAACGAGCCGCTGGGAGATCACCGCCTTTAAGACCATGGACAGCTGGATGCGGATCTGCGTCTGCTGACTGGGCGGGAACGCGTCGATGATGCGGTCGATGGTCTTTGCAGCGCCGATGGTGTGGAGCGAGGACATGATGAGATGCCCGGTTTCCGCAGCCGTGATGGCGGTCTGCATGGTGTCGTAATCGCGCATTTCGCCGAGCATGATTACGTCCGGCGCCTGTCTGAGCGCGGCTCTTAATGCGCAGGAGAAAGTCGGCGCGTCGTTCGGCACTTCCCTTTGGCTTACAAGGCTCTTTCCATGAGGGTGGAGATATTCAATGGGATCCTCGATGGTGATGATATGGCCGGAGCGGGTATGGTTGATATGCTTGATCATGCAGGCAAGCGTGGTGCTTTTACCGTTGCCGGCTGCGCCTGCGACCAGAATCAGGCCGCTTAGGAAATCCGCCTGCTGAATGACCATATCCGGAATATTCAGCGCCTTTTCATCGGGAAGGCCGAAGGCTACGACGCGGTAGGTCGCAGCGAGCGTGCCCCTTTGGCGGTAGGCATTGCAGCGGAAGCGGCAAAGCTTTTCAAGCGTGAAGGAAAAATCGTCGTCGCCCTTTTGCAGAAGTTCCTTTTCATCGCGGTTTCCTGCCATCTGGTAGGTCTCGCTGATGAGGGACTGCGTATGAACGGGCGAAAGAATATTGTCGGTGATCGGCTCAAAGCGGCCGTTGACCTTTACAATGACGCGCGAACCGGGGATGATGAACATGTCCGATCCGCCCATTGTGAGGGTCTGCTGGAGAAGCGTTTTCAGTTCCATAGGCCCTCCCTACTCAAAATCGTCAAAAGCCCAGTCGGAGGACGAATCCGCCGCCGAGACGAGCCTGTGCTGAAGCCATTCATAGCGAACGGAAGATTCGATCGGCAGAACCTTGATTTTCAGATAAAGGGTTCTGTTATGAATGCTGCCCTGCGTCCACGAAAGACAATCATCTTCGACGGAAACACAGCCGGGAATCTCATTATATATGTATTCAAAATATGCTTCGTTTGTGTCTGCATTTTCGCGGGCTTTCAGTAAAATTGCGTCAAGGAGCGCAAGCGTCTGAACGGCTTCGGCCTCAAGACGGCTTTTGTCCTCCACGAAAAGCGCATTTTTCTCGGAAAGCCTGACTTCGCTTTTGGATTCTGACAGCGCAAGGATGCCCAGAATTGACATGGACACAACCACGATCACAAGCAGAATCGACGCAGCGCCGGGACCGATGCGATAGCCGGTTTTATTCATGGCTGCACCTCCGAGGGAAAATACTGGGATGCGGTGCAGTTTACATAGACAAAATCGCCGTCTTTGGCGGTGAGAGACGCTGTCTCAATAAAGCCCGCTTGGCGCTCTTCCTTTTCTACGGAAGCGATGATCCGGAAATCCGGCATTTCAAGCGTCCATTCTCCGTCTTCATAGGAAAATCCGTTTTCCTTCAGGGTCTTTTGCATATCAAAGGACGCTTTGAGCGCTTCGGACAAATCCTGCACTTCGATAACCGCCTGGGTCCGGGTTCTGGAAAGACGGTTGTTTTCAAAGTTCTGCGTAAACAGCTTAAGAAGCGTTCCCGAAGCAAGCGCAAAGAACAGAACAACAATCGCGATTTCCATCAGGAGCGAATTTCGGTTTGCGTTTTTCATGAATCCGCGCCCCCCTGCAAGCAATTCAGAAACACTCGGATTTCTTCCTGCGTTCCTTCTGCATCCTTTGTTCTGACGGTCAGAAGATGATCCGTAACGACCGGGCGGAACTCAGAAAGCGTCATGATGATTTCGCCGTATTCAGGCGTGAACGGATCGCCTTTCAGCGCGTAGAGCTCACAGAGGTTTCCGTTATAGGCATAGATGCTCATTTCGATTTCCGCCTGCGGATCCATAAGGACGACCAGCCGATGAATGCCGTCCGTTTCATCCGTATATACGCCGCCTTTGGTGTCGGCTGCCTGAACCGTATTTACGATGTAATGGTGCAGAATGCGTTTTTCTCCGTTTGCAGCCGACTGACTGATCGTGCTTTTATAGGTATAGGCGGACAAAAGCACCATGACGATCGAGAAAAAAGCGAACACGCCGAGCAGGAAAAATACAATCGCGCCCGATATGGCGTTTCCGCGCTCCTTCTGACCAATAAATGAATCCGTCAAGGCTGTTCCCCTCCGCGTTCAATTACACGTACGTCCGGCATGATATTCTCTGCAAACGAGTCGAAATAGATATGAAAACGATTTTGGTTATAACGAAGGCCGTAATGTTCCACCAGATAATCAACATCCCTGGGATATACGCCCTCAATGGCATAGCAGGTGCGCATGGCGCTCACAATTGCGCTTAAAAGGATTTCTTTTTGTGCGTTCAGTGTTTTTTCGTGAACGGCATTGGTGTAAAGATGCATGCCGGCACAAAACACGATCAGCAAAACGAGCATCAGCGCACAGGCGCGGATCCACCCGTTTTTCTCGCCTTTCACTGAAAACCCCTCCCTTATCGCTTAGAAAATGCCCACGAGAACACCGGCCATGGGAAGCATGATCGACAGAAGCATTGCGCCGACGACAATCGCCAGGAGTGCAACCAGCGTAGGCTCAATAATCAAAACAAGGGACGAGATGCTGTTTTCCGCCTGAGCCTGATATTCGCTTGCGACCTTCGAAAGCACGCTGTCGATCTTTCCGACTTCAACGCCGGTCCGGATCATGCCGATGTAGATGGGATCATACAGTCCGGTATCGGCCATCGCATCTGCAAACGATTTGCCCTCAAGCATCGCCTCCTCCATGCGCTTAAGCTGCATGGAGGTGTTTTCGTCCGAAGTGACTCCGCAGGATAAGCGGATGCCCTCATCCATTGCAAAACCACCGGAGAACGTCATCGACAAAACCGTTGCAATTCTGGATGCGTCCAGCTGCTTTGCAATGCGTTTTGCCGGCAGGAACACCTTCATAAGAAAACAGCTGACGCACTTTCTGGCAGGCGTTTTCATCAGAATCACCGCGCCGACTGCAAGCATAATGGCCAATCCGACCAAAACCAGCACTGCCCATCCAAGCGCGACGCCGACATTGATCATACCTGAACCCGCCTGCGTGATGGACACGCCCATGCTGCCGAGCACGGAGCGGAACATCGGAAGCACCATCAAAAGCATTACGCAAACAATCACAAACACCATGCTGCCAAGCACGATCGGATAGATTACGGCGTTTTTCACTGCCTGGCGGATTCTATCTTCGCGCTCATAATGCGAAGCAAGGTTTTTCATGATTTCTTCAAGTCCGCCCGTGGTTTCGCCGACGCGCGTCATCTCGATCAGATACTTCGGCCAGCTTGCATCGCTTTTGAACGCTTCGGAAAGAAGTCCCGTGCGGGAAACTTCCTCGCTCAGGCGGGAAAAGATCGCTTCGCTTTCCGTTCCATGATAGCTGCGCATAAGCGCTTCGACGCCTTCATAAAGGGCAAGGCCGGACGAAAGCATCATGTGAACCTGAGAGCAGAAAAGCGAAATTTCCATATTGGAAAGCGTGCGCTTTTTATCTGCCATTGCGAATCCCTCTCCTTTGATTATCAGTATACTCTCTCTTGAATGTATTCATCACCGCTCAGAACACTCATTTCCGCAGTGACGTCAACGATTATGTATTCCCCGTCCACCAGCACCCGGTTCCATGCATGATAGAAATCACCGGCATAGCCGATCACCAGCTGCGTCGGAATTCCCTGAACGCGCAACATGCACGCCGTAAGCGCCGCGATGTCCAGGCACAGGCCCATGCGCGTTTCGAAACATCCGTCGATATCGCCCAGATAGTTTCTGGAAATTGTGATTGCGCGCACATAATCGTAAACAAGGCTTTTTCTCAGGTATTTGCGAATGACTTCCACTTTTTCCCTGTCTGTCGCAAGTCCTTCGCACAGTTCCATGGATTTTAGAACCGCCGGGGAATCCTCCGTGTAATTTACATACTGGCTCGGATGAAGAAATACGCAATTCGCATCCTGCATCTGCGCCTTTACATGAACCTCGGATACTCTTGTATAGCGGTTACCCACAATATTCTTGTAAAGGCTTACGGTATAGGTTCCGTTTCCCATCTGTAATGGAAGCACTTCTTCTTCGCCAAGGATATTATGGTCATACGTATAGGTTACATCACCCTTACTGACACGTATCTTTAATTTGCCCTCATCTATGTCCGTTTTTGTAACAATATAACCGTCATTTGAATGGCTGTAATCGACCGTTAGCCCATTGACAGAAAGGACGTTTTCGGTACCATTTTTGTGGTTTTCTACCGCAAATGTAACCAGTACAGTAAAAAGTAAGATAACAAAGCAGACGGCCTTTCGCCGCTTTGTTTTCAGGATCGAAAGCATGCGCGCATCCTCCTGTTACATTCACGCTTCTCTCGAAATATATTTGTAATATTTATACTCTATAATTGTAGCATTTGCATCCCTTTTTGTCAATACTTGGCAGGCGTAAAACGCGTTATTTGGAATGTTATTATCGTGCGATGTAACCGTTTTTTGTTTCCGTAAAAACCATATCCAAACCCGTAACAGAATCATCTGATCATCCTTCGCCGTTTGAATGAGTTGATTTTTAATTTCCTATTATATAGTATGTAAATCTGTAAAAAATTCCATATTCCGCCCTCCTCACGGAAAACAAAGCATTCTTTACGTTTTATATCGTTCAATCTTTCAGCGTATCCCGTTAGAACATGTTTCTTCCTCAAATATTTTACGTAATTTTAATTATTCATTTTCATTAATTATGCTTTTTCATGCATTCCATCCCGCACGCATCTCTATATAAAAACACACAGATACGCACTTTTTGCGCATCTGTGTGTACATTTTCGATTGGCTGATTTTAAGTTTTCATTCTCCAATTAAAGCATTCTCCACAATCTCAAAACCGATCCTGTTTATCGTATCGTTAAAGCGTTCGCCGGCAATGCCGTTTTCCTTAAAGAAAACAATTGCCTTTTCAATTACATCAAGAACCTCTTCTTCCGACGTATACAGTTTCTTAAGCGGTATTCCGCGCGCACATTTTTTCCCCCACCGGCCGCCGATATATACGCGGAAGCCGTTCACATAGGAAACCGCGCCGAAGGGACATTTTTCCCTGCATCTCCCGCAGCTGTTGCATTCCTGATTGTCGATTTCAATTTTGCCGTTTTCAACCTTCACCGCTTTCATCGGGCAGCTGTTTTGGACCTGGCATTTCTTGCAGCCGCGGCACTTTTCCAAATCGACCACCGGTACCATCTGACCGATCACACCAAGATCATTGATGTCCGGCTTTACACAATTGTTCGGGCAGCCGCCGACCGCGATTTTGAATTTGTGCGGAAGCGGCGTTTTGTGATAGCCGACATAAAACCGCTCATGGATCTTCATAGACAGACCGAACGTATCGATCAGGCCAAACACGCAGGTCGTACCCTTGCAGGAAACAACCGGCCGGACAAGCGCGCCCGTTCCTCCGGTCATCAGGCCGAAGGAGGCGAGATATTCAATCAGCGCGTTGATATTTTCGTATTTAACCCCCTGAATCTCCATCTGAAGACGCGAAGTCATGCAAACTTCGCCGGATCCGAATTTCTCGGAAGCATCAGCGATTGCCTTATGCTCCTTGGAAGTAATTTTACCGTTTCGCGTGATGACGCGTACGTTGAATACGTCAGGATATCGTTTATCCCTAAGACAGCCCAAGCCTTTTACGCGCTTGATGTCTTCGCTTGTTAATCCGTTTTTCTCAGTACTCATGATATTTTCTGCCTCTCTCCGGAACTCTTTTATTCTTTATGTTCGCCGCATTTATGCTCGCCGCAGCTGTGATTGGCGCAATTGTGATCGCGGTGATGCTCGCCGTGGTGATCGCATCTGGCGTTCGGGTCGTAGGAAAGCTTGTTGGCAATAAACATATTGACCGCCGCGTCCGCATTTCCCTGAACGCCCGCATACAGGCGAATCCCTGCCTGCGCAAGCGCCGTCTGCGCGCCGCCGCCGATGCCGCCGCAAATCAAAACTTCCACTTTATTGATTGCCAGAAGCGTCGCAAGCGCGCCGTGTCCGCTGCCGTTTGATTCAAGAATCTCCGTTCTTATAACCTGACCCTTATCGGTATCATATACTTTGAACTGTTCCGTGTGCCCAAAATGCTGAAAAACCATTCCATTATCATAGGTAACCGCTATTCTAAGCATGTCAATATCCTCCGCATATCTGTTATTTCCTCCTTGCTGTACCATTATAACACATTTTTCAGCGTTTGCAAACTGTCACTGCAAAACGCAGAAAAAAGCCGCCCTCCTCTTGACATTTTTAAGTTATTTTGGTAATCTGTAAACGTACAGTTAATTTCATAACATTCGAATGACTGGCTCGGGAGAGACCGCCTATACGGAGCCGAAGGGGCCGCAAAAACTCTCAGGCAAAAGGACCGGGTCATGACGATACTCTGTAAAAGTGGATATTCCACGCCGAAGGTGCAACCGGTTTTCCGGGAATCTCTCAGGTGTACAAAAGCAGAGGCGCATACATGCTTGACAGGGCATTTATGCGCCCTTTTCTTATGAATAAACAGCAAAAGGAGACGATCACTCATGTCCGAGCTTAAGCGCACCCCTCTTTACGACGCTCATGTCGCTTTGGGCGCCACCATGGTGGATTTCGGCGGATGGGAAATGCCCATTCAGTACCCGGAAGGCATCATTTCCGAGCATCTGTACGATCGCAAAAACTGCGGCATTTTCGATGTATCCCACATGGGCCGCTTTATCATTGAGGGCAAAGACCGCGTTAAGTTCCTTCAGCGCGTTCTGACCAGCAATGTCCTTTCTCTCGTTCCCGGCCGCGCGCAGTACTGCATCATCCCCACTTCTACCGGCGGCGCGGTGGACGACGCGTACCTTTATATGTTTGAGGAAGACAAATATATGCTGGTCGTAAACGCATCCAATGCTGAAAAAGACAAGGCATATCTTGCAAAGTTTCTCCCTGAATACGATGTAATCTTTACAGACGCTTCCGAAATCCTCTCTTCCATCGCCGTTCAGGGTCCCGAATCCGAAAAGATTTTGAAGATCCTGTCAGGCGGCTTGGAAATCACGGGCGATAAGAAAAATGACTTAAGGGAAATCACGCTTGAAGGCAAGACTGTCCGAGCCTCCAAAACCGGCTACACGGGCGATCCCATCGGCTGGGAGCTGTTCATTGACAGCAAGGATGCCGTATGGCTTTGGAATCGCTTAATCGAGCTCGGCGCAAAGCCCACAGGCCTGGGCGCGCGTGATACTCTACGCCTTGAGGCCTCTCTTCCCCTGTACGGACATGAGATGGGCCTGGACGCCGCCGGAAACGAAATCCCGGTTTTCGCTGTATCGCTTGCAAAGTTCGCTGTCAGCTTCGACGAAGAAAAGGGCGACTTCATCGCGCGCGACATACTCCTTGCCCAGAAAGAAAACGGCACCGAAAAAAGGATCATGCCCATTCGCCTGATCGACCGCGGCGTTATGCGCGCCGGCATGGACATCTATTTTGAAGGCAGGCATGTCGGCTGGGTCACTTCCGGCACAATGGTTCCCTATTACGAGTTTGACAAAGACGGAAACATCACCGAAAACACCGGCAAGCGCTCCATCGGCTTTGCCTATATTGATTCCGACGTTACTAAAAAGGACATCATAGAAATCGACGTGCGCGGCCGCCGCTTAAAGGCCAAGGGCGTAATCAAGCATCTGAATCAGTCCGAGCCGCCGTATGCCAAGGCTGTTCTTCCCAAAGAAAAATAATATAAAAACATATAATCGGAGGTAACAAACATGAATTTCCCGAAAGATCTTAAGTATGCTGCGTCTCACGAATGGGTCAAGATCGAAAACGGCATCGCCACTGTCGGCATTTCCGACTTTGCGCAGGACGCGCTGGGCGACGTTGTATACGTATCCCTCCCGAACGTCGGCGACAAGGTAAAGGCCGGCATCTCCTTCGGCGATGTTGAATCCGTAAAGGCCGTTTCCGACCTCCTCGCTCCCGTCTCCGGCGTGGTCTTGGAAGTCAATGAAGAACTGACAGACGCGCCCGAAAACCTCAATTCCGACCCCTACGGCGCATGGATCATCAAAGTGGAAGCCATCGAAGAGGAAGGCGACCTCATGGACGCCGAAGCTTACGAAGCGCACTGCGCCGAGGAGGAATAACAAATGGCAAGCTTTATTCCCTCCACCCGGGAAGAACAGCTTGAAATGCTGAAGGCAATCGGCCTTGAGAAGTTTGAGGATCTTTATAAAGACGTCCCCGGGGAAATGCTTCTTAAGGACGGCCAGCTGAATCTTCCCGAAGGCAAAAGCGAGATGGAGGTTTCCGAAATCGTTCGGAAAATGGCCGAAAAGAATGTGCTTTTCAAAACCTGTCTTCGCGGCGCGGGCGCATACGACCACTACATCCCCTCCATCGTAAAATACATTCCTGCAAAAGAGGAATTCCTGACTGCCTACACGCCCTATCAGGCCGAAATGAGCCAGGGAATTTTACAGTCCATTTTTGAATATCAGACGGATATCTGTCTTCTGACCGGCATGGACGTCTCCAACGCTTCTGTCTACGACGGCGCATCCGCAGCCGCCGAAGCCGCCGCTATGGCCAGAGACAGAAACCGCCGCGTGACGCTGGTTTCCGCCTGCGCGCACCCGGATGCAGTGAACACCATCCGCACCTATTCCTACGGAACAAACGATGAAATGATCGTGATTCCCGAAAAGGACGGAAAGACTGATATTGAAGCGCTTAAGGGCCTATTAAACAGCTCTGTTGCTTCCGTATACGTTCAGCAGCCGAACTTCTACGGTCTTTTTGAAGATGCCGAAGCAATCGCTTTCCTTGCGCACGAAGCAGGCGCAATGATGATTCTGGGCGTAAACCCCATCGCCCTTGGCGTTATGAAGACGCCGCGCGACATGGGCGCGGATATCGCTGTCGGTGAAGCGCAGCCTTTGGGCATGCCCTTAAGCTACGGCGGACCGTATCTCGGCTTTATGGCCACCACTTCAAAGTATATGCGCAAGCTCCCCGGCCGCATCGTCGGCCAGACTGAGGACGCCAACGGTGAAAGAGCGTTTGTTCTCTCCCTTCAGGCGCGCGAGCAGCACATCCGCCGCGAAAAAGCGTCCAGCAACATCTGTTCCAATCAGGCGCTTTGCGCGTTGACGGCAGGGCTGTACCTGTCCGCCATGGGACCTGAAGGCCTTAAAAAGGCGGCGGTCAACTCCATGAGCAAGGCGCATTACCTCGCTGGGGAGCTTTGCAAAATCCCGGGCGTTCGGATGCTCTATTCAGGCGAATATTTCCATGAATTTGTAACCACGCTTCCGAATGCCGAAAAAGTTCTTTCTGCACTTGAGGCAAACGGCATTCTGGGCGGACTGCCCGTTGAAGGCGGCGTACTCTGGTGCGCAACCGAAAAGGTGTCCAAAGCCGAACTTGACAGGGCCGCAGCAATCGTAAAGGAGGCGGTAAGCGCATGAAGCTGATTTTTGAAAAAAGCGTCAAGGGACGCGGCATGCAGTATCTGCCCGATTGCGATGTGGAAGAAATTTCTCTTCCCGATTGCTTAAAGCGCGAAGAAGCCCCCAAGCTTCCCGAGATCAGCGAGACCGATTTAAGCCGCCACTATACAGAGCTGATAAAGCGCGTGCACGGCGTAAACTGCGGATTCTATCCCCTTGGCTCCTGCACGATGAAGTATAATCCCCGAATCGACGAAGAGATGGCCGCCCTTCCCGGCTTTACCGGCGTTCATCCCCTCGCGCCCGACTACGCAACCGAGGGCTGCAAAGAGGTTCTTGATACTGCCAAAACCCTCCTTACTGAAATCACCGGCATGGACGACATGACCTTCCAGCCCGCAGCGGGCGCGCACGGCGAGTTCACAGGTGTTCTTTTGATCAAGCAGTATCACGACGCCAGAAACGATAAAAAGCGCACGAAGATCATCGTGCCCGATTCCGCCCACGGCACCAACCCCGCAACCGCAGCCATGTGCGGCTATACCGTGGTCAACATTCCTTCTGCGCCCAACGGCTGCGTCGACCTTGACGCGCTCAAATCTGCGCTTGGCGACGACACGGCGGGTCTCATGCTCACAAACCCCAATACCGTGGGCATTTTCGATGAAAACATCCTCGAAATCACGCGCCTTGTCCACGAAGCGGGCGGCCTGTGCTATTATGACGGTGCGAACCTGAACGCCGTTATGGGCGTTGTGCGTCCCGGCGACATGGGCTTTGACTGCATCCATTTAAACCTCCACAAAACCTTCGCAACGCCCCACGGCGGCGGCGGTCCCGGAAGCGGCGCAGTCGGTTGCAAGGCGCACCTTGCGCCTTATCTTCCCAAATCCAAGCTTATGACGGGCAAGGACGCTTTTCAGGTCAGGTCCTTCGCGGGCAACTTCTTAGTTGTTGTAAAGGCGCTCACCTACATCCTGACGCTCGGAAAAGAAGGTATCCCGGAGGCCGCTAAGAATGCCGTTTTAAACGCCAACTACTTGATGCGCAAAATTCAGGGCACGTTTGAGCCCGCGTTTGACCGCATCTGCATGCACGAATTCGTGCTGGATTTAAGCGCGTTCAAAAAAGAAACG
Source organism: Clostridia bacterium (assembly GCA_016296675.1). Lineage (GTDB taxonomy): Bacteria > Bacillota > Clostridia > Christensenellales > Aristaeellaceae > SFHK01. Next base: position 1,604 of record JAEDIV010000033.1, on the reverse strand, counting down.
GGCGTAAGCGCGCTGGATGTAGCCAAATCCCTCATCGACAACGGCATGCATCCCCCGACGATGTACTTCCCCTTAATCGTCCACGAGGCCCTCATGCTCGAGCCCACGGAGACCGAATCCCGCGAGACCCTCGACTGGGCCGCCGAGGTTTACAGAAATCTCTATAAGCTCGCGCACGAAGATCCCGACTACATGCACGCCTCCCCCCACAAAGCCCAGATCGCGCGTCCCGACGAAGTCAAGGCCGCGAGAAACCCGATTCTCAAATACCAGGCGTAATAAAAACGGAGCTGTTTTATATCGAAGCAGCTCCTTTTTTTAAACTATTTTTTAGCCGTAGGGCGGAGGCTTGTTCCCGCCGCTTTTTCCAATGGTTCCATCTGCCGAGAGCCGCATGCAGAAAACTTAAAGCAGCATGAGAACCCCCCCTCTTTCCGTTCTCTCTCCTTTCGTCTCGGCTAAGGCCGATCCACCTACCTCGTCAAAGGAAGGCAAGGGGACGTGAAAAAGCGGCAAATTGCGCTCTATGTTTCGCATTCCAAGGGTTCCAGCTGATGAGGGATAAGGCAAAACCGCAGGTTTTGACTGAGGGAGAGATAACGGCGTGTATGTATCCCCCGTTTGTATTTCCATTCGGCCTATGAATCGGCGTGAGCAAGTCCCGCCCGCGATATCCGTCAAGGAATTACACTGAATCAATGCTTACTTCATTTCTCCTGTTGCATTTTATGGACAAACGCCGTATAATAGATGCAATAATTATACAGGAGATGATACAAATGGCGATTTCCGAAAAAGCCATGGCGCTCATTGAAAAAATGCAGCAAAACGAAGTCACAGAAAGCGTGATCTATAAAAAGATCGCCCGCTTTGCAAAGGGCGAAGAAAACAAAAAGACGCTCCTTCGTCTTTCCAGAGAAGAAGCAGCCCACGCCGAAATCTGGAAAAAATACACCGGCAAAATGCCCAAAGCTCAGAAGCTCAAGGTCTTCTGGTTTGCCATCGTCGCCCGGATTCTCGGCTTCACCTTTGCTGTCCGGCTCATGGAAAAGGGCGAAGAGGGCGCGCAGGGCGAATATAAGACCCTTTTAAGTGAAATTCCCGAAAGCGCGGAAATCCGAACGCAGGAAGAAGAGCACGAGCATGCGCTGCTTGACATGCTGGACGAAGAGCGCTTAAACTATGTAGGCAGTATGGTGCTGGGCTTAAACGACGCCCTTGTCGAACTCACGGGCTCCCTTGCAGGCTTCACATTCGCCATGCAGAACACGCGCCTGATTGCCTTATCCGGTCTCATCATCGGAATCTCCGCAACCTTCTCCATGGCCTCTTCCGAATTCCTTGCCGGCAGAAGCGAAGGAAGAACCGACGCGCTCAAATCCTGCACCTATACGGGCATCGCCTACTTAATCACCGTCGTCGCTCTCATTCTCCCCTATCTCCTCCTCCCGGCAAACCAGTACGTTTTAGCCCTCATCTGCATGCTGATCGTCGTCGTTCTGATCATCGCGGGTTTCACCTACTATACCTCCGTCGCACAGGAAAAGCCCTTCAAATCCCGCTTCCTTGAAATGGCCCTAATCAGCATCAGCGTCGCCGTCGTA
>JAEDIV010000172.1 GCA_016296675.1 Clostridia bacterium | reverse complement strand
CCCAGCCGAAGGGGAACAGATATTCAAAGTCGGTGGTCGCCTTGGAGTAGAAGGCGAGCTTTTCCTTTTCGTGGTCGCGCAGGCGGAGCTTGTCTTCCTTGATGCCAAGGGAAAGAAGCCAGTCTCTGCAGAAGGCGCGCCAGTATTCGAACCACTCGAGGTCTTCGCCGGGCTTGCAGAAGAATTCAAGCTCCATCTGCTCGAACTCAAGCACGCGGAAGATGAAGTTGCCGGGAGTGATTTCGTTGCGGAAGGATTTTCCGATCTGGCAGATACCGGCGGGCAGCTTTTTGCGGGTGGTGCGCATGGCGTTTAAGAAGTTGACGAAGATGCCCTGCGCGGTTTCGGGGCGGAGGAGAACTTCGCTGGCGGAGGCTTCGTTTACGCCCAGGTGGGTTTTGAACATTAAGTTGAACTGGCGGATGCCGGTGAAGTCTTTCTTGCCGCAGACGGGGCAGACAATGTCGTGCTCGGCGATGTAAGCTTCGAGCTCATGATTCTTCCAGCCGTCGCCGGTCTCGGCGCCGCCGGTGAAGTCTTCAATCAGTTTGTCCGCGCGGAAGCGGGCCTTGCAGGCCTTGCAGTCCATCAGGGGATCGTTGAAGCCGCCGACGTGGCCGGAAGCAACCCATACTTCGCGGTTCATGAGGATGCCGCAGTCAAGGCCGGTGTTGTAGGGGCTTTCCTGAACGAACTTCTGCCACCATGCCTTTTTGATGTTGTTTTTGAACTCAACGCCAAGAGGACCGAAATCCCAGGTGTTGGCCAGACCGCCGTAAATTTCGGAGCCTGCAAAGATGTATCCTTTGTTTTTGCAAAGAGCAACCAGCTTATCCATCGTGAGCTCTGCCATGAAAATCATTCCTTTTTAATAATTATAGTGAGTATATCATATCAAACGCGTTTTACATATACAAGCAGGTAGGGTTAAATCTTCGCCACCGCTCCGTCGAAAAAACGGGCGCATGATTGCCAAGTACGCAAATATATGTTAAAATAAAATGAACCAGAAGTATTGGAGGACGGAAAGAATTGTTCAGAAAGGTATTTTGTCTGATTTTGGCTGTTGCGCTTTCGTGCGCGGCGGCGCTTGTGATGTTTTCAACCGATATTCAAAAGATGTTTCCCGAGGCGGATCTCACAATTCCGTATATCGACAAAAAAGCGGTGGATATCCATCAGTTTCCTTTTTACGGGGGCGATGCGGCAAACGGCAATTTCGGTATCTATGACATTGTAAAAAGCTGTTCGGGCTACATTAAAGATGAAAGTGCGCCTGCGCCCGATTTCAATATGCTGCTTGGAAAACTGACCGCGCGGACGGATTTTACTCAGAGCCTTTATGCGTTTGCGCTGATTTCGCTTCTGACCATTCCGGTATACATGATTGTGCGCCTGATTGTTATAAACGGCGCGTATGAGCTGGGCAAAAAGTGGTTTTTCCTGTTCAGGTTTTTTTATTACGGCGTGGTTTCGCTCATGTCGGCGTTTATCACGGTTACTGCAACCTGGGTGATGTACAAAACCGTTGTGTATGATGTCGTGCTTGCGTTTCTGACGGGACTTGTTCAGGAGGTCGTCAAAAATGTTCAGGTGGCGCTTGCGACGACGAACATTATTACGCTTGCTGTAATCGGCGTGCTTGTCTGTCTGCTTCTTCACAGAACGCTTTTCAGGGGAAGCGTATTTCTCTCCCTTGTGGGCGCGATTTTAAGAAGCGTGCTGTTTGTGATATTTGTCTCGTGCGTGGATATCTTTTTGTATGGGGGAACGATCAGAGCGTATCTTCTCCTGATTGCGGCGATTTTCGCGGTGGGCGTAATAAAGGCGGTGCTTCTGCCCGATAAGCACACGAACTGAAAATTCGGAGGGAAGATGATGAACGCGGTCATTGAGATCGATCTTCACGGCATGAATCTGGATGAAGCCAGAGACGCGCTGGACGAGGCGCTTCGAAATACCGATATGAGCGTGTACCGCGTTCGCGCCATCCACGGATTCAACAGCGGAACCGCCATCCAGCAAATGATCCGGCGCGAGTACGGCATGCATTTTAAGGTGATTCGCGTTGCCAAAGGGCCGGCAAACGGACAGACGGATTTAATTCTCAGGGAATACTGAATGAAAACCGCCTTCGCTGCTTATGCGGAGGCGGTTTTTATCTGCACTCTGTAATACTTAAAACAACTTATGTTGACAATAAACACAAATCCGATTACAATATAATGAGGTGAATTTTGCCGGAGGTGAATGAAATCATGGAAAAAATCATCATTGCCGTCGATGCAATGGGCGGCGACAACGCTCCCGGCTGTGTGATTGACGGCGTAGTGACTGCGCTTAAAGCATACGACGATATTTTTGTCCGCTTATTCGGCGACGAAGAAAAAATCAAGAAGGAACTGGAAGGCAAAGTCTATGACAATGCCCGTCTTGAGATCATCCACTCGGAGGAAGAGATCACAATGCATGATGAGCCGATGATGGCCGTGCGCAGAAAGACGAAGTCTTCCATGGTCATGGGCCTTATGGACGTGAAGGAAAAAAGGGCGCATGCATTTGTTTCCGCGGGCTCCACGGGCGCTTTGTTCCTGGGCGGCATGGCCTATGTGCGTCTGGTCAAGGGCATTGACCGTCCTGCGCTTGCGCCGGTTCTTCCCGGCCTTAAAAAGCCGTTCCTTCTGATTGACAGCGGCGCCAATGCCGATTGCCAGCCGAAGTATCTGATGCAGTTTGGCCTGATGGGTTCTGTATACATGAACAAGGTCATGGGCGTTGAAAATCCCAATGTCGGCCTTGTGAACATCGGCGCCGAAGAAGAAAAGGGCAACAAGCTTCACAAGGAAGCCTATCAGCTGATGAAGAATCAGTCTGTTTACACATTTGGCGGCAACTGCGAAGCCAGGGATATTCAGGTGGGCGACTTTGATGTCGTTGCGACGGACGGCTTTACCGGAAATGTCATTTTAAAGTACGCCGAAGGCCTGACCAAGGTGCTTTTCAAGCAGATCAAGTCCGGCGTTATGGAAACCATGCGCGGAAAGCTCGGCGGTGCCATGCTCAAGCCGGTATTTGGAAAAATCAAGGACAAAATGAACCCCGACGAATACGGCGGAGCGCCGCTTCTGGGTCTGGACGGCGCGGTTGTGAAAGCGCACGGTTCGTCAAACGGATATGCGTTCTCCCGCGCGGTTCTGCAGGCCAGAACCATGGTTTTGGGCGATATTGTAGGAACCATCAAAAAAGGACTTAACGATATTTCGAAGAATCAGGAGGCATAATCATGAACAGAAACGAGATTTTCAATAAGGTAGCCGAACTCATCACCGCGCAGCTCCCCGTAAGCATTGACAAGGTACAGATGGACAGCCGTCTGGTTGAAGACCTCGGCGCGGACAGCGCCAACGTCATGATCCTTGTTTTCGACCTTGAGCGCGAGTTCAATGTTGAAGTGGACAATGACATGCTGGCCACGGTTGAGACCGTGAAAGACATTGTAGACTATCTGGAGAAAAACGTTTAATGAAAACGATTCAGAAGCGGATCGGGTATGCGTTTAAAGATATACGTCTGCTCGAAACCGCGCTGACGCATCCGTCCTTTGCGGGCGACCATCATGTGGAAAGCTATCAGCGCCTTGAGTTTTTGGGAGACGCTGTACTGGAGCTTTGCGTGAGCGAGGCGCTGTACAAGGCGCACGCTTCGCTTTCGGAGGGCGTGCTTACGCGCATGCGCGCAGAGCTCGTGTGCGAGAACGCGCTGTCGGAAGCGGCGAAGAGGCTGGGGATTGACAAAGGCATCCGCCTGTCTGTCGGAGAAGAGAGAAGCGGCGGGCGGGAGAAAAAGTCTATTCTGTGTGACGTGATGGAGTCCGTCATCGGCGCTGTGCATCTGGACGGCGGCAGGGAAGAGGCGAATAAACTCATTTACCTTGCCATCGGAGACGGCATCAGAAACTTATCTGAAAAGACCGACCATCTGGATGCAAAGAGCAAGCTGCAGGCGATTTTGCAGGCCGCGGGCGATATGCCGGAATACGAATTGATTTCCGTGTCCGGTCCGCCGCACAAGCCTGTGTTTTCCTACTGCGTAAAGGTAAAGGGCGAAGTTATCGGTCAGGGCGAGGGCGGCAGCAAGCAGCTTTCGCAGACGCTGGCTGCCAAGGATGCGCTAAAGAAACTTACCAAATGACGACATAAGGGAAGAGTGGGCGCGCAAAAAGCGCAATTATTCCTTTGGGAAACGGAGCAAACTGAGTTGCGACTTAAAAAGCTGTACATCCACGGCTTCAAATCCTTCGCGGATCGGACGGAAATGCTGTTCGAACACGGCGTTACGGGCGTTGTCGGCCCGAACGGCTGTGGAAAGAGCAATATTTCCGATGCGGTCCGCTGGGTTTTGGGCGAACAGAGCGC
>JAEDIV010000032.1 GCA_016296675.1 Clostridia bacterium | reverse complement strand
GATTTCAGGCGATCGGCCTTCCCATCAAAAAAGGGACTTTTTTGATGGCTTGAACCAAAGCGCAGGCATGGATAAACGCCTGCGCTTTGGTTTTTATACAATTGTTTAATAATACATCTATGCCCCGGGAGCAAGGTTCCATAATTTGAGTTTCCAGATTCCGTTAATAAATTCGAATGCACATACCGATGCGTTTTCGCATAAAAGCGCGTGAGAATGCGCATCGATTCCGAGTACACGCCCGGCAACGGCGGTGATGAATCCCGCGTGGGACACGACGCAGATGGATTTGTTCTCCTTCTTTTGGGCCCATTTGAGCATTTCTTCAGCGCGCATGGACATATGCATGAGGGATTCGCAGTCCACACCCAGGGGCGCATAGTCGAAATTCTTTCTGCAGTCGAGGTATTTCTGCCCGTAGATTTCGGTCAGCTGTTCTTTGTTTTTGCCGAATAAGGGCGTGGTGTTGATTTCTCTTGCAAGCGTAATAAATGTCCGGTCCTTCTCGGGGAAGATGATTTCCGCCGTCTCCTGCGCCCTTCGAATATCGCTTACATACAATTCGTCAATGGGAATATCTTTCATAAGTGCTCTGGTTTTCTCCGCCTGTATCCGTCCTTTTTCGGTCAGATGCACGCATCCCCAGCCGGAATGATAGCCGCCCGCGTTGGCTTCGCTCTCGCCGTGGCGAATCATATATAGAATCATATTTTCATCTCCCGTTTTTTCCATTATTGTATCTCAATTTTTTCGTTTTCGAAAGCATGTTTTCATAAAATAACCCATGTGTGATTTACAAATTGCATATTCGTGTGATAAAATTACGATGATTATAAAATGGGGAGTTGTGGGCATGAAGGAGAAGTTTTCAAAAGAACTCAAAAAGGCTGTAAAGGCGTTTATTTTCTCCCTGTTTCGCCTGATCTCGCGCGTTGGCCTCAATGCGCATGTGCATTTTGAAGGGGAAAAGCCGACAGGAAACGCCATTTTTTTCGGAAACCACACCCATATGTTCGACTTCATGCATCTGTCGCTTGCGCTTAAGCCCTATAAGCCGCATTTCGTCGTCCGCGCAAGGGAGTTCAACCGCAATAAATTCTACACCTGGTTTCTGCCGATTCTGGGCCTGATTCCAAAACTTCAGGGCGCGATGGATCTGGTCGCGGTCAGAACCATTGTCAACACCGTAAAATCCGGCGAGCCCGTTGTCGTCTATCCCGAAGCCATGACCAGCTTCGACGGCAGAAACGGCTGGAAGCCCATGAGCGGAACCGGCATGCTCGCGCGCATGCTGGGCGTCGACGTGTATGTTGCCGTCATAAGCGGCGGATTTCTCACCATGCCGCGCTTCGGCGGCTTCCACAGAGGCCGCGTGGACATCACGGTAAAGCGCATCTTTACCGCTGAGGAAGCCAGGAAAGCTTCGCCTGATCAGATCCAGAAAGCAATCGCCGACGCCATCCGCTTCAACGACTGGGACTGGCAGGAAGAAAATAAAAAGCGCTTTTGGGGTATAAACAGCGTCAAGCGCCTGACCCGCTATCTGTATGTCTGCCCGAACTGCAAAAAGCGCCATACCATCGAAAGAAAGGGCAATACGCTCGTCTGCTCCGCCTGCGGCCTTGCCGTCAAGCGCGACGGATTCGGCTTTTTCCATGCAAAAAGCGGCTTCTGCCCCAAGCGTCTGGACGAATGGACGGACATTATGCTTGATCAGATTCGCGAGGATATCCAAAAAGACGGTTTCGCGCTCTCTCAGGCCGTTGAACTGCGGCATAAGCCTGTTGCCGAGAAGACCTATGAAAGCGGCGGAAAAGGCCAGCTCACGCTCACCAGGGACGGCCTTTTCTTCAAGGGAAGCGAAGACTACGAATGGAAGTTTGACGCGTTCCAGTTTTTTGTACTGAACGACATCGACTTTATCGAAATCAACACCATCCATAAGAGCTTCCGCTTCATTTTTGATGATCCGCGCGATATGTACCGCTGGTTCTTCACGCACAGAGAGCTGGTTCTGTAATCCGCCCGAAACTTTCAGCATGTATAAATAGAAATGGAAACGGCAAGAATGGAAATTATTGAAAACGGCAAATGGAAGATCGGCATTCTTTATGAGGATAACCACCTTCTGTGCGTCGAAAAGCCGGCCAATCTGCCTGTGCAGGCGGATTCGAGCGGCGATATGGATCTTCTGAACATCCTGAAAAACTATATCCGGGAAAAATATCAAAAACCCGGAAACGTATATCTGGGCCTTGTGCACCGGCTCGACCGGCCTGTAGGCGGCTGCATGGTGTTTGCCAAGACAGGCAAAGCGGCATCCCGCTTAAGCGCCCAGTTCTCCGCGCACACAACCGAAAAGAAATACTATGCGGTTCTTAAGGGCGCGCTTTTTGAGAAAACCGAATTTGTTGATTTCCTCAAGCAGAATGAAAAGACGGGCATGGTGGAAAAAGCCAAAAGCGAATCGGTTGAAGGCGCAAAAAAGGCAATTCTTATCTCCGCGCCCATCGTGCAAAAGGAAGGCCTGACGCTTTCTGAAGTTACGCTTATGACCGGAAGAAAGCATCAGATTCGCGTGCAGCATGCCGTTCACGGCCTGCCTTTGTGGGGCGACGCACGCTACGGCGGCGGAAAGCCCGGCATGCAGATCGCGCTCTGGGCGCATTCGCTCAGTTTTTTGCACCCCACAACCAAACAAACCATTACCTTATCGTCCGTCCCGCCCATGACAGGCGCCTGGAAACTTTTTTCTGATTTTCTGTAATCTGTACGACCTCAAGGAGTTTTCAATATGCTAAAGCGCGTTTTCTCTTTTTTGATTGTTCTTTTGTTTGCTTTTTCGGCCTCTGCCGAGCTTGAAATTGTGTGCTCCCTCTTTCCGCAGTATGACTTTACGCGCAGAATTGCAGGCGAACGGGCGCATGTTTCAAAGCTTCTGCCCGACGGCATGGACAGCCACGGCTACGAGCCTTCTCCGCGCGATATGGTCAGAACCAATTCTGCGGACCTTTTTATCTACACCGACGACCTTCTGGAAGGCTGGGTCAAGAACCTGAAGGGCGGACTGAATGATGTAAAGATCATTCGCTGCGCTGAGGGCATTAATCTGGAAGAATTGAACGAGGAATGGATCGGCGAATCCGACGGACACGATCACGACCACGAGCATTCCTACGACGCGCATATCTGGCTTGATCCCACGCTTTCCATGAAAATGTGCGAAAATATTTTAAACGCGCTCATTGAAATCGATGGGGAAGGCGAAGAGGAATACAGAGCGAATTATGAAAAGCTTATCGAAGAGCTCACCGCGCTTGACGAAGCGTTTTGTCTTCTTTTTGAAGAAAACAAAGACGTCCCTCTGTATTTTGGCGGAAAATTCGCCTACAGCCATTTTTTAAGGCACTACGGCGTACCGTATGTGACCGCCTATGAAACCTGCTCGGACGAGGGCGAGCCGGGTGTCCGCACAATTGTCAGAATCATTACCGAAATGAAGGAAAACGGCGTTAGCGTGCTGTTCACCGATGAAATGTCCTCCGGCGAGGTCGCAGAAGCAATTGCCGGAGAAACCGGCGCCGAGGTTTTGCTTTTCCATACGGCGCACAATCTTTCCAGGGAAGATATGGAAAAAGGCCTTTCCTTTCTTGATATCATGTATATGAACTTGGACAACATAAAAACAGCGCTTCATCAAAGCGCGGAGGCAGCTGAATGAAGGAAAACGTACTGGTAAATGTCAAAGACGTTTCCATGAACTACGGCGCCGGCCGTCAGGATGCAGTCGAGCATGTGAGCCTTGAGATCATGAAGGGCGAAATTTTGGCTGTGGTCGGTTCCAACGGTTCGGGAAAATCCACGCTTATGAAGGGCATTTTAAAGCTTATGCCCATCACCTGCGGCGAAATTGAGCGCAAAAAAGGACTGCGCACCGCATATCTTGCGCAGATCCACACAACCGAGCGCGATTTTCCGGCAAATGTGCGCGAAATTGTGCTCTCCGGTACGCGCCTTGGACGCTTCTCGCCTTTCTACGGCGCGAAACAGCGCAAAATGGCGCAGGAAGCGATGAAGCTTATGGATATCGAAGATCTCGCCAGAAACAATATCGGGCTTTTGTCCGGCGGCCAGCTTCAAAGAACGCTGCTCGCGCGCGCAATTGCGGGAGAGCCGGAACTGCTCGTTCTGGACGAGCCCTGCTCTGCGCTCGATCCTGCGATTACCCATGATCTTTATCACCTTTTTACGAGGCTCAGGGACGAAAAGGGCGTTTCCATCGTCATCGCCACGCATGACTGGGATTTCGTGCGCGAGCATGCCGACCGCGTGCTGGTTCTCGACCGCCATGTGGAGTATTACGGAAACCTATCCGGCTGGAGCGGAATGGAGGCGCAGCATACATGTCATCATTAAACGCGCTTTTAAACGTATTTGATCAGGAGTTTTTCCTGATGCTCAAAACGCCGCTGGTTCGAAATGCGCTTTTCGTAGGCGCGCTGGTTTCCCTGTGTGCAGCCCTGCTTGGCGTTATCCTCGTGCTCAAGCACTATGCCCTGATCGGTCACGGCCTCGGCGAAGTGGGCTTTGCCGCGATGAGCGTGGCTTCCCTGATCGGCCTTGGCGATTATCCGCTCGTTGTCGCCATTCCCGTTGTATGCATATCTTCCATTCTGATTATGCGCATCAATCAGAAAAGCGGCATGGGCGGCGACGTCCTGATCGGTATTTTCTCAACCTCCGCCCTGGCCGTCGGCGTTCTGGCCTCCGCTTACACCAGCGGCTACTCCGGCGTATACAATTCGATGTTCGGAAGCCTGTATGCCGTTGGAAAGAGCGATGTGGTGTTTTCTGTATCGTTAAGCGCCGCCGTAATTCTCATCTTCCTTTTCCTCTATAACCGTCTTTTCTCGGTCACCTATGACGAAACCTATGCCCGCGCAACAGACATGAACGCGGATCTTTACCAGTTTCTGATTTCGCTGCTTACGTCCGTTTCCATCGTCCTTGGCATGCGCGTGATGGGCGCAATGATGATTTCAAGCTTCATCATCTTCCCCGCAATCACAGCCAAGCGCCTCGCCCGCTCGTTCAGATCCATGCTGATGATCGCCGTAATCGTCGCCCTTGTCAGCTTCTTCGTCGGCGTCACCATCAGCCTCGCTGTCGAATCCCCCAGCCTGCCGACCGGCGCCTGCGTCGTTTCCGTAAGCGTCCTTATCATGATGGCCACTTTCCTGTTTAAAAAGGGAAGAAGATAACCGCTGTTAATTTAAATCTTCTCTATTACGGGATCCTGAATAAAAAACGTTCAGGTAAAAAAGAGCTGACGATTACGTCAGCTCAGATCATCAACAAACCTCCGGGAGAGGTATGGAGAGGAAGCGCACTTCCTCTCCATTTTCAATCGATTTTGGCGGCATGTACGCCTAAATCGCGCGTTTTCACAAAGCGTAGCAACTGTTAACGCTTCCCCTTTCCGATCCCCGCCCGGAAATCCCGAAGGATTTCAGGGGATCGGCCCTCCCCATCAAAAAAGGTACTTTTTTGATGGCTTGAGCTGACGATTACGTCAGCTCTTTTTCTCATTATTTCACTACACCTTTTTTCAGGATGATGTTGGCGTACAGTGCGCTTTCGCCGGTGGCTACTATGCAGTAGCTTTGCTTTGCGCGCTCGTAGAAGGCAAATCTTTCGATGTGTTCGATTTCCTTTTCGCCTTCGTTTTCCCTGATGACGCGTTCATAATCCTTCCAGATGACGGGATCGACATTGTCGCCGGGGACGACTTCCATGAGCGCGACCGGCTTTTCAACGTATGTATCCAGCGGGAAGAGCTTTAAAATCGCGTCCAGGATTTCAGTCACGCCGTGGCCGTCCAGGCGCACAACACGCTTGCCCATCGACGCGGCGGGGAAATTGCCGTCGCCGATGGTGATCTCATCGCCGTGACCCATTTCCATTAAAACCTTCAGAAGCTCCGGAGAAATGATGGGAGAAATACCTTTAAGCATGTGTTTTCCCTCCTAAATAAAATTCACTGTCCGATTTCGTCGTCCGCGTTTTTGTCAATCTGTTCCTCATTTTCCTGCTTGAAAAGCCGTTTCTTCAGAATATCGTCGCCTTTTCCGGTTCCTATGGGCGTCATGGACCTTAAGCGCATGGCGTTGACCACGACGCAGATGCTGCTCAGGCACATGGCTGCTGCGCCGATGGTGGGGCTGAACTGGATGCCGAACAAGGGATACAGCGCACCCGCCGCGACGGGGATGCAGATGATATTGTAGAAAAACGCCCAGAACAGATTCTGGCGGATCACGCGGATGGTCTTTCTGCCCAGATGAATCGCGCCGGCAATCAAGCGCATATCGTGGCGCAGAATGACGACTTCCGCCGATTCAATGGCGATGTCCGTTCCGTTTCCGACCGTTACGCCCAATTCCGCGCGGGCAAGCACGGGCGCGCCTTTTTTACCGTCGGCGACAAACATCACCTTTTTGCCGTCGGCCTGAAGAATGCGAAGCATGACGTCCTGATCTTCATAGGACAGGTTCGCATGCGCCTCGCTCACGCCTGCGCGGGTCGCAATGGCCTGCGCTGTGCGCTTGTCGTCGCCCGTGAGCATCAGCGTATTGACTTTCATATCCTTAAGCATCCGGACCGCGTCAATCGAAGACGGGCGCAGGCTGTCTCTTAAAACGATCAGGCCGCGCACCTTGCCGTCTGAGGCTACATATACGCTGACCGCGCCTTCATCCAAAAGCTTTTCCGTATGCGCGCGCCATTTCGATACATCCTGCGCGTTCAGTTCCATAAAGTCAAGGCTGCCCACGAGCACGCGCTTCGAGCCGATCTTGGCACGGATGCCCTGCCCGTCGACATCCTCATATTCCTCAAAAATATCCACCGGCACGCCGCTTTTTCTGGCTTCGCGCATGATCGGCGCGGTGTAGCGGTAGCTGGAATTCTGGCAAGCCGAAGCGGCAAGCGCAATCAAAGAGCGCATGGAGCCGCCCTCCGCCAGAAGATAACCGGAGACGTGCATTTCTCCCGCCGTCAGCGTTCCGGCTTTATCGAACATCACCGTGTCAACAGAAGACAGCTTCTGAAGCGCCGCGGCGTTTTTGATCAGTATACCCATCTCCGTGCCGCGGTCCGTACCGGCCATGATCGCGGTATGCGCAGCCAGCGCAAGCGCGCTCGGGCAGGAAACCACCAGCACGCACACGGCGGATTTCACGGCAATCACATAATTTCCGGTAAACACAATCCACAAAACCAGCGTCATTACCGAAACAATCAGCGCAACCGGCATGAAAACAGAAGCCATGCGGTCGGCGGTCTTGGCAATGGGCGCTTTGGTATTCGCCGCCGATTCGACCACAGAAATGATCTGGGTAAGCCGCATTTCAGGCAGCGGCTTTTGAACGCGCAATACAAATTCGCCCGACAGGCAGCGGGCAGCGCCGGTCACGCCGTCGCCCTCATTTACCCGCATGGGCACGCATTCGCCCGTGAACATGCTCTCGTCAATCACGCCGCTTCCGCTTTCGACAACGCCATCCGCGGCAATCACATCGCCCATCTTCACAAGGATCCTGTCACCCTCTCGGACGCGGTCCGCATCCACAGCGCTCACGCCGTCCGCCGTCACGAGCCTGGCCTCCTTGGGGCATATGCTCAGAAGGCGGCTGACCGCTTCCTTGGCGCGGTGCTTTTCACGCACTTCGAAATATTTTCCGAGCGACACAAGCGTGATAATCATAGACGACGTTCCAAAATACAATACCGGATCGCTGGTTTTTCCCGCGCTTAAGCGCCATGCGCAAAGGATCAGTTCCACCACGCTGTAAGCGCATGCAGCGCCCGCGCCCAGCGATATCAGCGAATACATATTCGTGGTGCGAACGCGAATGGCTTTAAGGCCGCCGGAAAACATGTCGCCGTTTAAAATCGCGATGGGAATCAAAATCAGCATCTGCACAATTCCGCTGGGCAAGGGATAGGAAAGCACCTGCCACATGGGCAAAGGCGCATAGGAAGAAACCGACAGATACAAAATGATACATGTAAGAACGCAGCTGACCACAAAGCGGGTGAACATTCTGCCCGTCTCCCTGTCCGCCGCAGGGCGCGCGCCCTTTTCCGCCGCGTGTGCAACAAAGCCGGCCGAAGCGACGGAAGCAATGATTTCTTCCTCATTCGTCTTGTCATCGTTATAGCGAACGCGCATGGTTCCGACAGAGGGCTTGATGTTTACATCATACACGCCCGAAACCGCGCGAACATTTTTCTCAACCGCCGAAGCGCTCAAAGCGCTGTTGATCCCGGCGACATGAAATGTTTTTTTCAAAGGTTACCTCCGGAAAGAGGATTTGCAATCGGAAACCGGACTGACATTTCCGGTTCATTTATCAATTGTCCCCTGCTTTGAAAAAGCAGCGCATGTATTTTCCGTTTCCGCTGCAAACTCCTGAATATTGTCCGCTTTTATTCTACACGAAAACAGATACAATTTCAATCATGCATGCACGAAAAAACGAGCATCCTTATGGAAGCTCGTTTGAATTTCATCGACTGAATGCCTGTTAGTCCGTGGTGTAGGGCATGAGAGCGATGGTTCTCGCACGCTTGATAGCGGTGGAGAGCTGGCGCTGATGCTTTGCACAGGTGCCGGACATACGGCGGGGCAGGATCTTACCGCGCTCGCTGGTGAAACGGCGAAGACGGGTAATGTCCTTATAATCGATATGCTGGATCTTATCTACGCAGAACGTGCAGACCTTCCTGCGCGGCTTGCGGCCACGGGGACGGCGTACGCGATCGCCTCTATCTTCAGACATGTTCCTTATCCTCCTTAATCATTTTGGGAAAAGACGGCGCTTTTAGAAGGGCAGCTCGTCGTCGTCAACCTCGTCCATCTGACCTGCGCGAGAACCATTGTCCATGGGCTCGGGCGGGAGCGGGATGTCGTCAGAGCGATTGGGTCTGGCTCCATCCTGAGGACCAGAGATAAACTCCACTTCATCCGCGACAACCTCAGTGACATAGCGCTTCGAACCGTCCTGCGCATCATAGGAGCGGGTCTGAATGCTGCCGACGACCGCAACTTTACGGCCCTTGGCAAGGTAGCGGCCGCAAAGTTCGGCCGTCTGACGCCATGCAACGATGTTAATGAAATCCGCTTCGCGAACGCCCTGCTGATTGGCAAAGCGACGGTTGACGGCGATCGTGAACGTGCAAACGGACACGCCGCTGCCGGTGGTGCGGACTTCGGGATCACGGGTGAGGTTTCCGATCAGAATTGCTTTGTTCATTTAAAGCTCCTCATTTCTGTACCGGTCGAAAGTGTTATTCGATTTCAGCCTGGGGCGCTTCGGCGTCGGCTTCTTCAGCCTTGGCTTCAACAGCTGCGGGCGCTTCGGCTACGGGAGCAGCCTCAGCGGGGGCGGCTTCACGGGCTACGAAGGGCTTAAGCGGCTCGCGCTTGGCGGGAATCGCTCCCTCGAAACGGATAACGAGATAACGGAGTACGGATTCAGAGATCTGAAGATTACGCTCCAGCTCGCGGGGCAGATCCGCGGGGGCGGTCATGTACATAAGTACATAATAACCTTCGGTCTTGTAGTTGATGGGATAGGCCAGACGGCGCTTTCCCCACTCGTCTACGCGATCAACCTTGCCACCATTGTTGGTGACGATGTTGGAGAAGCGATTGATGAGCTCACTACGGGCGCCCTCTTCGAGAGCAGTGTCGATGACGTACATTACTTCGTACTGATTCATTTGCTTTCTCACCTCCTTATGGACTTGGCGGCCCTGATCAGGTGAATCAGGGCAAGGATGCGCAATTACATATTATAAAGGAAGGCAAGGAAAATTGCAATGCTTGTCACGCAAGTTTAACACATAATCTTTCACAGCCTTCAAAGCAAGCAAATGCGGGTGCGCCGGCTTCTCCTTGAACAAAAGAAAGATACAATCCCTCCGTCAAAACCAAAGATTTTGCCATCTCCCTTTACACAAGGGAGCCTTTTAAAAGTATGTGCCGCATGTATCATCCGGTTTTGATGTCTGACATTGGACGCGATTCATGAATCGCCGTCAGCTCTATTCCGGAATAAACACGCGCGTGACATAGGCGCCGTAGGGCGCGGTTTCCTCGGGCAGGATATGGATGTCCGCATAGCCCCAAAGTTCCATGCCAAAGCCGAAATCCTTTTCGACCCTGATTGTGACAATCATCGTTCCGATGCCGCTGTCCACCGCGCTTTCAATTTGGATCTTCACGGGAAGCGGCGCAAGGTAGGTTTCCGTCTCTTCGGCGGGCACATATTCGCCGCCTGCAAAAATCATCCTGTATGCTTCCTCATCCGATATCGCTTCCGAAAGCGCAGCATACCTTTCGCGCAGTCTGTACACCGCTTCTCTGCCCATCGCCGCATCCGGCGCGCCGTCAAAATTATAGAACGTATCGGAAGACAACAGAATTTCGTAAAGCGGCATCGCCTTTTCATACACCGGCGTTTCCGGCTCTGAAAAAGCACAGCCCATAAAAATCAGGCAAAGCGCAAGAACCGTCGAAATCATTTTCTTCATGGTTTTCTCCCCTATTCTTCCCTGTAAAAGCAGCTGCCGCCGATAAATTCGCGCAGGATGCTGTTTAAGGGAATTTCATCCTCCACGTCCGCAGAACGGATGTAATTTAAGAATTTCACGAGCCGTCTTGCGGCGGTATAGTGCTGATTGTCGGGCGTAATGGCTGTAAGGATCGGATATGCGTAGTTTTTGACCACAGCCAGTTCATACGCAAGCGACGAATTGATCATCGCGTCGGCGTCCTCCTGGAAGGGGAAAATATTCTTCTCCTCGCCTCTTCTCACCGAAGCCCACATGGAAAACGTCTTCTCAGGATCAGTGCCGCGGAACGCCGCGTCGCGCACAATTCTTCGAATCAGCCGCGCATCGGTTGTACGGATGCGGTTGTGATCGTCGATGTTCAGGGTAGTGAGCGCGCTTATATAGATCTTGAACTTCATATCGCGCCGAATGCCGGGCGTCAGACGGTCGTTCAGGCCGTGAATTCCTTCAATCAGGATGGGCGAAGTCGGATCCACCTTTATGGAGTGGGTTTTGTCCGTGCGCATGCCGGTCAAAAAATCATAGGTCGGAGCCTCCACCTGTTCGCCGTCCAGAAGCTGGGTCAGGTGTTTTCCAAGCAGCTCTGTGTCCAAAGATTCCACACATTCCAAATCCACTTCTCCGTGTTCATCCAGCGGAATCTGATCGCGATTTTTATAGTAATCGTCCAAAGAAAGCTTAACCGGCGTAAGCCCTGTCACGCGAAGCGCAATCATCAATCGGTTGCAGAACGTGGTTTTTCCGGAAGACGAAGGCCCCGCTATGCACACAAGCCGGGCGCGGCTTTCAACGATCTTGTCTGCAATCTCATAGATTTTTCTGTCCATCAAGGCTTCGTTCACGCGGATAAATTCGCGCAGATGACCTTTTTCCGTCATTTCATTGAGATCCGCCGCATTTTCGACTTCCAGAATCTCGTGCCAGCGGGCGCTTTCCCGGAAGGTGGAAAGAAGCTTCGGCATCGGCCGGTATTCAGACAGACGCGTTGGATCATTTTCATCCGGAAGAAGGACGACAAAGCCGCCGCCCACAAGTCTTACATCAAACACGCTCACGCTGCCTGTGGATTTTGCCATTTCGCCGTAGAAATATTCCTTCATGCCGCCGCATTCATACATTCTGAAATGCTCAAACGGCCTGTATTTCAAAAGCTTCACCTTGTCTTCGTCGCCGCGGTTTGCATAATGGGCAATCGCCTCTTTGCGCGACATCGGTAGAAGCGTAAAGGGCAGATCCGCTTTCACGATCGACTTCATGCATTCCCGGATATTCGTTACAACGTCCTCCGTAAGCTTCATGCCGCGTACGGTGACATAAATGCCGCGTCCCAGCGAATGTTCACAGCGGACAAACGCGCCCGGATACAGCCGTTCAAACGCCATCAGCATGACAAAACGGATCGAGCGCTCGTAAACACGCTTGCCCTCTTCATCAAAATACGTAAGAATGTGCGCGTCCGTTTCCTTACACGCGGCGTTCAGAGAAAGCGTTTCGCCTCGAACCATCACGGCCAGCGCGCCCTTCTCAAGCCCAAGCGTCGCCGCAGCATCGGAATAGGTCGCCCCATTTTGAACTTCAACCAGGCAATCATTGATCTTTATTTTCAAAACTTACTTCATCTCCTTTCCGAAAAAGGCTCTGTCTTTTCATTGTATCATGAAAGGCGGGAAAATCCACAGTTTTCTTAAAAAGCCTGAAAAAATCTCGGTTTCAGATCCATTTCATTTCCGGCGCAATTGTGATTTTCTGTGCGTTTTCAAAATTCAATACCGCTGAAATCCGCCCGTCGTCAACCGCGCCAAACATGTGCCGCATGGCGTTTGCGATGCAGGCAGACGTTTTTATATGCACTTAAGATCGATGCCTACGGTCAGAATCTCAAAGGGATGATAGGCGATCACGGAGTTTGTGTATGTCTTTTCTTCAAGAAGGTTCAGAATGTCAACGTCTCTGTCAAAGCGGATTTTTCCCCTCGCCCCCTCGGTTTCCGTAAGGCGCAGAATAAGCATGCTTCCGTCTTCTGAAATCTTCATGCTCTGAAGAAACAGCCCCGAATCGCACACGGCGTTTCTGATAAAGAAAGGCACTGCCGCGTCATACTTTCTTAAAGGTACATTGTATTCAAAGGCGGTTTTATTGACATTGCCCTTTGCATAATCGCCTTCATGCGGGAAAATGGCATAGGCGAAATCGTGTCTGCCGAGATCAGCCGTCACATCCGGACGCTCGGTCGCTCGAAGCAGGCTCAAGGAAGCTTCACTGTCCTCAAGCCCCACGCCGTATTTGCCTGTATTGATGACGGCGACGCCTGCGCCGCTTTCTGAAAGATCAAACCATTTGTGGTGGCAGACTTCAAATCTCGCTTTCTGCCAGGAGGTGTTTTTGGTCATTTCACGCTTGATAACGCCTGCCGAAGTGTCCGAAGCAATTTCGCGCGTCACGATGTCGGGCGCAAAATTGACCTTTAAAAGCTTGTGCTTCTCATTCCAGTCGGAGATCAGCTCTACATCAATCAGGCGGCTTTCCTTAAAGAAGCGCACAAGCATCAAAAATGTGCTCTTCTCGCTTTTGATCTTTGCTTGAAAAAGCGCGCTCACGCCGTCTTCGGCTGCAAGGGCAAGGGGCGCTACAACCGTAAGTTCCTTTTCAATGTCCCTGTAATTGGGCAGGATATCCCACGCGTCGTACAGGCCGGGATTGTCAGCATAGAGATGAAGCTTATTGAAACCGCCGCCGTTTTTGACCCATTCGCGGTCCAGCGCCTTGTCATACAGGGACACAAAGCTTCCGTCCGCATTCATTTTTGCGCGGTACACAGGCGTATCAATGATGAGCGCATCCGTTAAAGCCACCTTCAGCCATCCGCTTCCCCCGTCGTCCGGATGGATTTCGGCAGCCGACAGGCCCGGCACATGCACCTTTTTCCAGAATCCCTTTTTGCCAAGGCGCATATCCTTTCCGTCTTCATCCTCGATAAAGGCGACCTCGCCTCTTTCAAAATTCAGGGTGTTGAAATGCGTCTTTCCCTTAAAATCGGAAAGAATGCGTTCGGCGCGCTGATTCACTTCCGCAAAATCGCGCATCGCATCCTCATACACGGGATGAATGTGCGACCCGGGCAGGATGTCGTGGAAATGGTTGATCAGAAGCTTTTTCCAGATTCCGGTAATTTCATCAGCCGGGTATGCCTTACCCGAAAGACGGCCCAGGGATGAAAGAAGTTCCATATCGCGCAGCTTGAATTCGAGTTCCCGGTTCACCTTTTTCATTTCGCTTTTCGTGGTAAACGTGCCTCTGTGCATTTCGAGATAGAGTTCGCCGTCCCACGTTTCAAGGTTTTTATTGTCCTTTAGATTTTTCCGCAAAAATTCGCTTCCGCCCATGATGCGCGTTTTCGGCATGGCGCTGACTTTTTCAAAGCGTCTTGCCATTTCAAGCATTTCTTCCGTCACGCCACTGCCGCCGTCGCCGTAGCCGTACATGCTCAGCGTCGCGCCGCCCGTTTCCTTGTCCTGATACGCCTCCCAGTTGCCCTGGATCTGGCTGGGCATATTCCAGGTGATAAAATGCGTGGGCGGAACGCAGGCATAGACCTCGCTGCCGTCAATGCCGCGCCAGATGAAATTGTTGTGCGGGAAGCGGTTGGTGTCATTCCATGTGGACATTTTGTTGGACACAAAATACTCCACGCCCGCTTTTTTCAGAATCTGCGGCAGAATCCAGCTGTTTCCAAACACGTCCGGAAGCCACGCATTGTCGCATATCTTTCCGAAAGCGTTTTTGAAATAATGCTGACCGTAGAGCAGCTGGCGGATAAGGCTTTCGCAGGCGGGCACATTACAGTCGGGCTCTACATACATGCCGCCGACAGGCTCAAACTGGCCGGTTGCAATCTTTTCCTTCAGTTCAGAAAAAAGCTCAGGATAATATTTCTCCAAAAGTTCGTAGGTATACGCCTGCGTATGGGTGTATCTGAATTCGGGATACCTGTCCATAAGACGCATCTGAATGAGCACTGTTCTCGCGTTTTTCTGAACCGTGTGAATGCGCCGCCAGTAATAGGCAATATCCAAATGCGAATGCCCGACCAGGCAAACGTCTCCGCTGCCCTTGAAATCATCATTGGAATAAATATGCTTTTCGATATACTCTGCCGCTTCCTTTGCGCCGGTAAAGGCGTCAAAATCCACCAAGTCCAGCGCGCGGCCCAGTTCCTGAAACAGGAATTTTCGCAAATCCTCATTGAAATATTCGCATTCGGCGATGTCCATAAGGAGCATAAGGTCATAATAAAGCCCAAGTACATCCTCATCGACCGTACAAAGATATGCGCCTTCAAACACCTGCCTGCATCCGCGAACGGCCAGCGTTGCCGTGTTTCTTTCGTCATCGGGCTTTGAGCGGTTGTATGCCTCGATGTCAAATTCGATCTCATCTGCGTCCACATAGCCCGAAAGCAGAATGCGCTCTCTGTTCGGGTCCACGCCGCCTACATACACGCCGTTGGCTTTGACGATCATTTCCGCCGCCGTCTTGAGCGAAAAATATACGTTTTCGCCCTTGAAATGCGAAGGCACCTTTGCGTGTCCCCTGATAAACGCCGTTCCGTCGGGCGTAAAATACATATCTCCCTTCGTGAGCCTGCGCCAGTCGCCGTCGAATTCATATTCATTTTCCGTTTTCTGAACGGCGTCGCGGATCATCAGATCCGTGATTTCGATTTTTTCCTTATAGATGCCTTTTTCAAGCCATCCTGCGCGCATCTTCGTCCATTCCTCAGGGCGGAGACTTCTTCGAACCACTTTTACATGTGCCATTTTCTCGTCTCCCTCCTCATTTATCCCAGAAGTACGGCTTTTTCCGGACGGGAACCACGGTCACATCCATGTCGAATTTTTCCTTCACCTTCTGCCCGATCCAGTCGCAGCAGCGGTTGAGAATCAGACATTTGGAGCATTCGCCTCTGAAAATAAGCGTAAGATTTCCATCTTCCATTTTTTCAAACTCGACCCAGCCGCCGTCGCCCTGCAGGCGCGCGCCCAGCGTTTTTTCGATAAATTCCTTCATCCTTCATTCCAGCCTTCTAAATGCAGTATCGCTACAGTTGCATTTATTATATCGCATTTTTCATCCATCCGTCAATTCAAACGCGCATCCGGGGCCTCATGCTGATCGGCACATTCCCCTTTCTTTCCGAATCCGCCCAGGAAGAAAAGCGCACAGAAAACAAAAAAGGGTCTGTCTCATTAAGAATAAAACCTCAAAAAAGCAACACAGCGGGACGGGAAACCCGCCCCCTACAGGAAGAAAACAGACGGGAAACCCGCCCCCCCTACAGGAAGAAAACAGCTTCTTCGTTATGTAGGGGACAGGTTTCCCGTCCCGTAATCTTTGATCATTTCATGGAGATACACGATTCACGGAGTTTGAATGTATTTTGAGACAGCGCCTCTTCGCTTCATTCGTTATTCCACAACCACCCTGCCGTTTTCGCAAACGGAAATGGTCATGCCGTCTTTGACGTAGGCGAGGAATTCATCGCCCAGGGAATCGACAACGGGCATTTTTACATCGTCCAGCCACACATCGGCCAGAATCGCGCCGGCGGCTGCCAGGGAATCGATGGGCTTTGAAAAGAGAAGGCATGCAGGCTGGCGCTTCATGGAGCAGGCGCAATAGAGCACCATGCCGCCCGTGGTGGAGCCGATGGTCTGAGGAAGGCACAAAGCCTTTCCCTTCATTTTCTTTCCGTACAGATCGGGGTTATTCTGATCGCCGCAGGTGGCTTCCTTGTCGCCGAACTGAAGGGCCTTCTGGAAGGATGCCAGGGTGTTAAGTCCTCCGTGAGAAACGAGCGCTTCCGCTTTCACGCATCCGGGAGCAACAACGCGTCCGATAAATTCCTTCATGTTATTTGTCTCCCTTCGTGATCTTGATGAGGATTTCGTCGTCCGTATAATAGCGGGCGGTGGTGTAGGTGCGAAGTTTATTGGAAGAAGTGATTACGGGCATCTTGCCGGCTAAGGGATTGTTCATGTACATAAGCGGGCAGATGTATGAAGTCACGACGCCGGTTTCCTTAAGGCGCGCGGCATAGGGCGTTTTTTCAAATTCCTTGAGTACGCCCGGGGCGGCGGTAAAGACGGTCGGGATCTGAACCTTTTTGTTTCCGGCAGCCTTGAGGCCCGCTTCCACCTTGTCCGTCCAGTCCTTCAGCTGCTGAAGGCTCATGTGCGGGCAGCCCATGAAGCAGAGCTTCGGCTTCGCGTCCTTGTTTTTCCAGATGACGGGATAGCTGTCGTAAACGCGCTTTAATTCCTTATCGTCGATGACGTAAACCTTTGCGCCTTCCTTGATAAGGTCCTTGCCCATGTCCTTGGCTTCGGGGGTGAGGTTTTCGATGTGATAAAGGCCGACCGCGCCGTTGGAGGCGGTTGCCGCGCCGAAGTCCTTCAGATATGTGCAGGCTTCGTCAGTAAGCTCGGTGCCCAGCCACTTGTCAAGGCCGACGATATAGGGAACGTCTTCCATGACCTTCATGCCGATGGCGCTTCCCAGAAGCTGCGCTTCGGGCTTTTTCGTGGTTTCGATCTTGATGATCCAGCCGGCCTTTCTGCCTTCATCGGTCAGAAGTCCGAAGGAAGGAACGAAGCCCAGAATGCTGCCCATAAGGTCGACGATGCCGCTGTTTCTATTGCAGCGCGCGCCGAGGACGGAGTTGGCATATACGACGGCGGAGGATTCCGCCCAGGAAAGGATTTCGCCCTTCTGAGGCTTGTTGCCCACCTGATCGAGATAGCAGGCGCAGGTGAAGGCGTCTTTATTGAGAAGTCCTAATTTTTCAAGCTGTCCCTCATAGAAGTCCTGACGGGAATACATGAACTTGTTGAACACGAAATCCATGATAAAGTTGCTGGGTACATTTTTATCGAGCGGACGGGGGTCCATGGAGAACTGCTGCTTCGAAATCGCGCCCGCTTCGATCAGCTTGTTCATGAGCTCATACACCGGGCCCAGCGCCTTTAAGCCGAAGCTGGTGACCAAGTGGTTATACTTGCTCGTCACGGGCACCATTTTGTCCGCGCCGAAGATTTCGCCGTACTGAACGAGGGTTTTCATGACCTTCTGCATGACTTCGCCCTTTTTGCCGTCCAGGATTTCCTGCTGTTCAGGGGTCAAAAACATGGCCATATGGATTTGTTCCTCCTTTTTACAGTTTCATTGCGACGTCCCAGGCCTGCCAGATGACAGTGCGGAGATTTCCGACCTTGCATGCGTCGCCGATGATGTGAACGTTTTTCGCTTTTTTCGCCAGAGGTGCAGGCTTATAGCCTACGGACAGAATGACATTGTCGGAGGGGATTTCAAACGCTTTGCCGTCTTTACCGGCAGCAACAACAACGCCTTCCTTGATCTCCTTGACGCTGCTTTCAAGATAGACGGGCACCTTGTTTGCCTTGAAGAAATCTCTTAAGAAGCTGGTATTGGCCAGGGCAATGCCGGGGGTGGTGATCAGGTCGTCCTGCATTTCCACGATGGCGGGGTTCCTGCCCTGAAGGTACAGTTCATAGGCAATTTCGCAACCGGTCAGGCCGCCGCCGATGATGGTCACATTCTGGCCTACCGGCGCTTTTCCCATGAGGAAGTCCACAGCCTGAACGGCCTTGTCCGCGCCGGGAACGGGAATGCGGTTGGCGGTTGAGCCGGTGGCGATGATGACTTCATCCGCGCCCAGAGATTGGGTGTCCTTGATCTCGGTGTTCATTTTGACGGTGATGGGATAGCGGGTAATTTCCCTGCGGTACCATGCGATCAGCGCGCGGTCCTTTTCCTTGAAGCTGGGCGCGGCGGCAGCGATAAACACGCCGCCCAGTTCGCCGGACTTTTCATACAAGGTTACCTTGTGTCCCCGCTTGGCGCAGACGATGGCTGCTTCCATGCCGCCGATGCCGCCGCCGATGACGGCGATATTCTTGATCTTTCTGGCTTTTTCAATGTAGTGCTTTTTGGACTGCATGGTTTCCGCGTTCAGCGCGCAGCGGGCAAGGCCCATGGTGTCCGTCAGATCCTGCGTGTTGTAGTGGCCCTTGGAGGAGGAGAAATTGAAGCAGCCGCTGTGACAGCAGATGCAGGGCTTGATGTCGTCCACGCGGTCTTCGATGAGCTTGGTGACCCACTCAGGATCCACCAGGAACTGACGGGCAACGCCAACGGCGTCAATGCGTCCTTCCGAAATGGCCTGCGCGCCGGCATCCGGCTCCATGCGGCCGGCGCAAACCACAGGAATATCCACAAACTTTTTGATGTGCGCGACATCATCAAGGTTGCAGTTCTGGGGCATGTACATCGGCGGATGAGACCAGTACCAGGAGTCATAGGTGCCGTTGTCGGCATTGAGCATGTCGTAGCCGGCATCCTGAAGGTATTTGG
>JAEDIV010000031.1 GCA_016296675.1 Clostridia bacterium | reverse complement strand
AGAAAATTCACGCGTCTTCAGACAAAGGTTTTATCGGCGTGCTTTATGGTATATTTTTGCGCATATATCGGACGATTGAATCTTTCTGCTTCGCTTGACAGCATTATGAAAGATATGAACGTTTTGGAAACTGCCGGGGGAACGCTTCAGACAGTATTTGCAATTGTCTACGCGGTAGGTCAGTTTGTATTCGGTGCGCTTGTCGACAGGCTTTCGCCGAAGAAGATGATATTGACCGGCTTGTTGGGATCCGCTGTTTCCAATGCTGTATTTTCTTTCGCGGATTCCTTTGCTGTTTTATGTATTATTTGGGCGTTTAACGGCGCTTTCCAGTCGATGCTCTGGACGCCGATTGTTCGTCTGATCGCCGCGCATTTCACCGGCAAACGCCGTGACAGAGCCTCCTTTACAATGTCCTTCACCCTCGCAGGCGGAAATCTTGTCGCATGGGGGCTTGCTGTTCAGCTTCAGAAATGGTTCGGATGGAGACAGGCATTTTTAATCCCGTGCTTTGTGCTTATCGGAGCTGCTTTGGTCGCATTATCCATGATGCCGAATGTAGAAAAAGAAGAAAACAGATTACACAAAGATCAGAAAGCGCATTCTGAATACAAAAAAATGCCCGTTCGCTATTTGTTCACGACAGGGCTTTTGTTTATCTTGATTTCGTCTGTTACCAACGGATTTTTGCGCGATGGCGTTATCACCTGGGGCCCGACCATCCTGGGCATGGAAAAAGGCATGTTTACGCTCATTATTCCTTTGATCAATCTTTTCGGTATTCTTGCCGGCGCAACGATTGTGCGCGCGTTTCATTCAAAAGTGCGTGCAATCGCAGGTTTTATGATGGCTGCTTGTCTGATTCCCTCATTTCTTCTTTTTGCTTTGCATACGTCTGCCGTATGGGCAATGGCATTGATGCTGGGCGTAATGAGCGCAATTCTTTATGGATCCAATACCCTTTATACAGTATTAATGCCCATGGAATACGATAAATCCGGGCGTGTCGGGCTTGTTGCAGGGCTGATCGATTCGTTTATTTATGTCGGATCTGCACTGGCAGGAACGCTTACCGGATTTATGCGTGAATCCACGGGCAGCTGGAACGGCGTATACGGCATATGGATGATCGTTGCCGTGATCGGCGCCGTATGCATGTTTATATCCGTTAAGAAAGCCAGGAAGCTTTAAGCGATTTCAAGGGCAATCTTCATCATTTGGGTGAAGGTGTTTTGTCTGTCTTCAGCGGAAAGACCCTCTCCGGTAAAGGGATTGTCAGAAATGGTGAGAAGCGCAAGCGCCTTTTTGCCGGCGCGGGCTGCATTCAGATAAAGCGCGGCAGCTTCCATTTCAACGGCAAGAACACCGAGCTTCTGAAGCTTGCCAAGGGGCTCGGATTCATCATAGAAGCAGTCGGAAGAATAAACAGGACCGCATACGAGTTCCTGACCGATTTTCTTGCCGGCTTCAACCGCTTTCATAAGAAGATCAAAATCGCAGGAGGGAGCGAGATTTCCGTCAAATCCGAACTGCTTTCCGAAGGAGGAGTTCGTATAGGCGCTCATACCTGCTACGATATCGCGAACCTTCAGCTTCTGGGAAATCATGCCGGCAGAGCCGATGCGGATAATGCTCTCAACGCCGTAGAAATTAAAAAGCTCATAGGAATAAATGCCGATCGCGGGCATTCCCATACCGCTTGCCATAACGGAAACTTTCTTTCCGTTATAGGTTCCGGTGTAGCCGTGAACCCCTCGGACATTGTTTACAAGAACAGGATTTTCAAGAAATGTTTCTGCAATGAACTTTGAGCGAAGGGGATCGCCGGGCATGAGCACGGTGGGCGCGAAATCGCCGGGTTTTGCGGTAATGTGAGGGGTAGGAATATTGCTCATATGTATTTCCTCCTAATTTCATATCGCTATCATCTTACCTCATTTTATCAATTTTCGCAAGTGCAAATAGGGGATCATGTGAATGAAAGCAATCTGTAAGCGACTGAAACGCGGCGCGGATCTATATAAAAGCATTATAAAAATCGCCCAAGAGCAGGATTTGTCTGCAGGCTTCATTGTGTCTCTCGTCGGATGCATATCTGAAGTTCGCATGCGCCTTGCGGGCGGGAAAGAATTTATGTATAATAAAGACCATTACGAGATAGTCAGCGCAAACGGCACAATCAGCAAAGAAAGAATCCATATTCACATTTCTGTATCAGATAAAAGCGGACGCGTATTTGGCGGACATCTTAAAGAAGGAACTATCATTGATACTACCTGCGAGGTTGTCATTGTGCCGCTTGAAGGCATATCATTTTTAAAGGAATATGATGCCGAGACGGGCTATAACGAATTAAAGATCACAAATACGGAGGGTTAACCATGAACGACAGAGATAAAATGATTGAAAAGCAGATGGAGGTCATAAGAACCCTCACGCAGAACAATTTAAGGCGTTTGTCTTCTGATCTTTTCGGAGGAACCGGAAAAGAAAGTCATCTTTCCGATATTGACAAGGAACTTTCCAAAATCGAAAAGGAACTTGAAATAAAAGACGCCGAAATGATGAAAAACAGAAAGAAAGAAGATAAAGAAGAATCGAAAGAGGAAATTGCGCCGCCTGAGAAGATCGAGGATCTTTTGAAGGAGCTTCATTCCTATATTGGACTTGAAAATATAAAAGTCGAAGTTGAGAGCCTTGTAAACATGGTGAAAGTGCATGGCCTTCGAAAAGAGCACGGCCTTCCAACAGTAGATATGTCTCTTCATATGGTGTTTTCCGGAAATCCAGGAACCGGAAAAACCATGATTGCAAGACTAATGGCAAGGATTTATAAGAGCCTTGGCATATTGTCCAAAGGACAGCTTGTTGAAGTGGACCGTTCCGGCCTTGTTGCAGGATACGTTGGTCAGACGGCCGGGAAAACGCAGGCGGCGGTTGAAAAGGCGCTCGGCGGCGTATTGTTTATTGATGAGGCCTACGCGCTTACGTATAAA
Source organism: Clostridia bacterium (assembly GCA_016296675.1). GTDB lineage: Bacteria > Bacillota > Clostridia > Christensenellales > Aristaeellaceae > SFHK01. The sequence goes on along the minus strand of JAEDIV010000031.1, from coordinate 16,222 downwards.
AAAGAAGGAAACGATTTCGGTCAGGAAGCAGTCGACACGCTTCTTAAGATGATGGAGGACAACAGGGATGATCTCGTTGTAATTGTTGCAGGTTACGACGGATTGATGGATGAATTTATCAGATCGAATCCGGGCCTTGAATCAAGATTCAACCGATATCTTCATTTTGATGATTACACGATCGATGAAATGCTTCAGATTTTCGATATGCGTGTAAACGGCAGCGGATATACGCTGAATGACGACGCAAGGGACGAAGTCAAAGCATTTATCGAAAAAGAAAACGATGATCCGATATCCTTCGGCAATGCCAGAGGCGTGAGAAATCTTTTTGAGCAGGTATTGGTTCAGCAGGCAAACAGGCTCGCAAAAGAAACGGAAATTACAAGAGAATCCTTAATGGAAATCAGCGCGCAGGATATAATAAGCGCATCCAAGGCATGTCACGATAAGCCGGAAAGAAATGACGCTTCCTTTGAGATTGCGCAGCTTTTAAGTGAAATGCGCGCCCAAAACAAGGAGGATGTCTCGGATGAACAAAGCTGAAGAATTCATTCAATTGTATAAGACGCTTGAAGATCTTCTTGAGGCAAAATACCGCGAAGAGGGAAGAGACGTGTCCAGCTGCGTCTATCAGTTTCTTTGCGACAAGGAAAGCATGCCCTTCAGACAGAAGCTTGATCTTTGCAGGCAGATACGAAATCTTCTTTCGCATTCTGCAAATGTCGACGGCGTTGCGCCGGTAACTCCGGCAGAACCGCTGATCAAATGCCTGAAGGATACGATTGCATATATTCAGAAACCGATTTTGGCATCATCCAGGGGAACGGGCATACAGCGCCTTTTAAAAGCGACCGAAAAAGACCGCGTTGTCTGGCTTGCAAGGAAAATGGAGGAAAAAGGCTATTCCCATGTTCCGGTGCTTGAAAAAGGAAAAGTGATCGGCGTATTCAGCGTTTCAACGTTCTTTTCCCTCGCAAAGGACAATATGCTCTCTTCCATTACGGAAAGCACCACCATTGGAGAAATCATAAATTACATCAAAATCGACAATCATATGTCTGAGAGATTCGTTTTTGCGAAGAAGAATGACACGGTAGTTCAAATCCGGGCGGCTTTTTCCAAAAGAAAAGCCGGCGAAAAACGAGTCGCGGGAGTTTTTGTAACGGACGACGGCACTGAAAACACAGAGCTTGTTTCATTCGTCACGCCGTGGGATGTTATGGAATAGGCGTGAATCAGCAAAGGAACGATGTCCCTGTAATTGGAAAACGGTGTGTTCCGTCCGGCGTTTATTGCGCCAAACTGATTCAGATCATTTATTATAAAAGCCGGAAGTTTTGAAACGAGGCGGAAGTACTCCGCTTCGTTTTTTTCTTTCAGGTATATAAGGGAATACTTAAGCGCATATACTGATGCGGAATAGCGAAATGAAGGTTCGTCCGACTGCATGCACATCAAAAATGCATGCATATTTGCCTGTCCTTCGTTTAGAATTCCTTTTCTGTGGGCAACTTCATGGGCGGAAATAAAAGGAATCAAAAAAGAAGGTTCCTTTCCGTTCACGAGGGAATGTCCGGTAAAAGGAATAAACAGGCCTGAAAGTTTCATATTCTCCATAAAAGACGATTTGTATACAAGTATCACTTTTGCAGATTTCTCGTTCATTACCTTTGGCGTTTTATTTAAAATGGCATCTAAGTCAAAAGACTCCGTATAGTTTTGAATACAGGTCTTCGTAAGCTCATCGCAAAGTGCACAAAGAGAACTTAAAGCGCATGAGGATTTCATGTCATATGGCTTATAAAACACATTCAAAAGCCAGATTGAAGACGACAGTACTGTATAGAAAGAAAGACAAAGCAAAAAAGCTTTCATGCCTTTTTTAAAAAGAAGAACAATTGAAAAAATGAATATCAAAAATAATCCGCCGATGGATAAAAAATCCATCATAAAAAGAAACAGCGCTCTGCTTTTTAAAAACATAAGCGCTGCGACAGCTAAAGTTATTCGTATATTTCTTTTGTTCATCTTTAAATCGCTCCCGTTTTCTTTGATTATCGCATAAACGGGAAGATAGATTCAATGGGAATAACAACCTTATTTATAGTCCGGCGAAAGATATTCGAAAATGAGGATAACGCCTTCTCCGACCGAAATTACAACGTTTTCATCCATAAACTCATTGCTTACCCCAAGCGGACAGCGGCTGGAAATGGAAGCGCCGTTCAGATTGTACTTTGCGTTTTTTATGGTTACGTTTTCTGATGTATCGGTCAGCGAAAAAACAGAAAAGACAGTGCCTTTTTCCTGCTTAAGCGTGATTTCTCCCTTTGTCAGCACATAAACATTGTTTTCGGGACAAACCATTTTGATTTTTAGGCCTCTTTCTGAGTATCTCATCAGAAGCTGAAGGTTCGCAAAAAAGTGATCTGCGCGGGATCCGCTTCCGGCATAAATGGCAAAATCAGTGTACCCCAGATCAAATCCTTTTTCGATCGCAAGGCCCATATCCGTGTCGTCCTTTTCTGAAGGGTATCTGAATATTTCAATTCCTTCAGGCACAAAATCAAGCGAATCAAAATCGCCGACCAGAAGAGACGGTTTTATACCGATCTTTTGTAAATATCTGTATCCGCCGTCTGCAGCGATAATAAAATCATCATGCGAAATTGTCAGATCGCGCCGCGTGAAATCACCGGAGCCAACGATGTAACAGGTTTTCTTCATAACGGTTCTTCTTTCATTATTATTTCCATCGATTATATCATATTTCCATATTTTTGTCACTTGACAAATGAAAACTTAGGAGGTATAATCTCTACAGCAAAAAGCGCAGGGGAGCTGGTGTAAGCCGGCTGAGATTGAGCGTGATCGCTCTAAACCCATGAACCTGATCCGGGTAATGCCGGCGTAGGAAGCAATAGAGATTTGGGTTGCTAGCGCCCAGATAAGAGATTGTTCTTCACCGTGCATTCCGAAAAGAATGCGCGTTTTTGTTTACTACAATATGTGAAGGAGATTTTTCTTATGAAGATGACTACTCGTCAGCTGGTAGAAAGCGCGATTATGATTGCCATCGGCACTGTTCTCAGCTTCATCACAATCGCAAGTCCCTGGAAGCTCGGCGGCGGTATCACAGTCTGCTCCATGCTTCCGCTTGTTATTCTTTCGTTCAGGCACGGAACAAAAATCGGTGTGTTTGCAAGCTGTGTATACGGACTTATTCAGATGATCATCGGCTTTTCCAATGTTCAGTATGCGTCCAACTTCATGATGGCTGTCGGAATTGTACTGTTCGATTACATTGTAGCGTTCGGCGTCGTTGGTTTCTCGGCAATTTTCACGCCTTTTTTCAAAAAGCGTTTGCCTGCCATTCTGACTGGCGTACTCTTTACATTCGTCCTTCGCCTTGCCTGCCATTTTATGACCGGCGTATGGATCTGGGAAGCGCTTTGGCCGAATGAGCTTGGCTGGGCATCCTGGCTTTGGTCTCTTGCGTACAATGCATCCTACATGATTCCCGAGATCATCCTTACTTCGATTGTCATTATTGCTTCCTATAAACCCCTTGAAAAATTCTGGCAGAATCAGAAATAAGCATGAAAAAATTTGTCTGCGGCGCATTTTTCTATGGAATGCGCCGCAGTTTTATTGTATAATGAGAGCATATGCGAGGAGGGTGAGTCTGTGAGCAGCCATTTTTTTGCCTATATGGCCCGAATGAAACATATTAAAAGATGGGGTCTTAGAAGAAACACCATACAGGAAAACGATCAGGAGCATTCCCATCTTGTGTCTATGTTCGCCCACGCAATATGTGTTTTGCACAACACAAGGCATGGCGGTAATGCCGATATCGGCCTTGTAACGATGCTGGCTGTATATCATGAAGCGCCGGAAGTCATTACGGGAGATCTGGCCACACCAATTAAGTATTTTAATCCGGGCATCAAAAAAGCCTACAAAGAAATTGAGAAGCTTGCAAGCGAAAAGTTGTTTGATTATCTCCCCGAGGATATGAAAGAAAGCTATCGGCCGCTTCTTTTCCCGGATGAAAATACCATTGAGTGGAAAATCGTAAAAGCAGCGGACAGAATCAGCGCTTACGTAAAATGCATTGAAGAACTCAGCTTCGGCAACAACGAATTTGAAAGCGCGCAGGAAGCCATCCGGATTTCTATATATGATATGAATCTTCCGGCAGCAGAAGATTTTATGAAAGAATTTACGCCCAGCTTCCGTCTGGCGCTGGACGCATTAAATTAAAAGGAGTTGTATACATATGTTTGAAGCGCTCAAACAGAGAGTTTACGAGGCAAACATGGAGCTTTATAAGCGGAACATGGTTTTGTACACTTGGGGAAATGTTTCTGAAGCAGACCGGGAAGCCGGCGTTTTTGCAATCAAACCCTCCGGCGTACCTTATGAAACCCTGAAGCCGGAAGACATTGTTGTTCTGAAAATTGAAAACGGAGAAAAAGTAGAGGGGGATCTCAATCCTTCAAGCGACACGCCGACGCATGCTGAGCTTTACAGAAAGTTTGAATCCGTAAACGGAATTACCCATACGCATTCCACCCACGCAACCGCCTGGGCGCAGGCAGGAAAAAGCATTCCCTGCTACGGAACCACGCATGCCGATTATTTCAGAGGCGACATTCCGATTACAAGATACGTAAGCAGGGAAGAGACCGAGCGCGGATATGAGCATGAGACGGCGACTGTTATTGCTGAAGCGTTTGAAGGCAAAAATCCGCTTCATACGCCGGCCGTACTTGTAAAGGGGCATGGACCTTTTACATTCGGAAAAGACGGCGCCAACAGCGTATATAATGCAGTTGTCCTTGAAGAAGTCGCCAAAATGGCGATGATCATGCTTTCGGTCAATCAGACATCCAATGAATTGCCCGCCCATATCCAGGATAAGCATTTTTACAGAAAGCATGGTCCCAATGCTTATTACGGTCAGGGCAAACATTAATTTTAATTTGTCTATTTAACATAGAAACCTTGAGTTTTTCTGTATCGTATAGATTAAAACGACAAAAAACAAACGTTTTTCTTTGTGACATTGACAGTGGTATTTTCTCTCGTGATCTGTTATAATGCATTTATGAGGCGGGAAACCGCAACATTTGTTTTTTTGAAATTTGAAGGAGGGTACTTTAATGGCAAGCGTAACTCTGAAAAACATCTACAAGGTTTATACCGGCGGCGTTACTGCTGTAAGTGATTTCTGCCTGGACATCGAAGATAAGGAATTTATTGTTCTCGTTGGTCCTTCCGGCTGTGGTAAGTCCACCACCCTGCGCATGGTTGCGGGTCTCGAAGAAATTTCCGACGGCGAACTCTACATCGGCGATAAGCTCGTAAACGATGTTGCTCCCAAGGATCGCGACATCGCCATGGTATTCCAGAACTACGCTCTGTATCCTCACATGACTGTTTATGATAACATGGCTTTCGGTCTTAAGCTCCGCAAGACCCCCAAGGCCCAGATCGACAAGCGCGTTAAGGAAGCTGCCCGCATCCTCGACATCGAGCATCTCCTCAACCGTAAGCCCAAGGCTCTTTCCGGTGGTCAGAGACAGCGCGTTGCGCTCGGCCGCGCCATTGTTCGTGAGCCCAAGGTCTTCCTTATGGACGAACCGCTTTCCAACCTCGACGCTAAGCTGCGCGTTCAGATGAGAACTGAGATCACCAAGCTTCATCAGCGCCTGCAGACCACCTTCATCTACGTAACCCACGACCAGACCGAAGCTATGACCATGGGTTCCCGCATCGTAGTTATGAAGGACGGTTTCATCCAGCAGGTTGACACCCCCCAGAACCTCTATGACTATCCCACCAATCTGTTCGTAGCCGGATTCATCGGCTCCCCGCAGATGAACTTCTTCACCGTTCGCCTCGAGAAGAAAGACGGCGAAGTCTACGCCGTATTCGGAGAGAACTCCATTAAGGTTCCCGCTGAGAAGCTCGAGAAGCTGAAGAGCGACGAGTGCATCGGCAAGGAAGTTTACATGGGCATCCGTCCCGAGAACATCAACGACGATCCCGAGTTCGTTGAGAAGAATGCCGCTTCTGCCATTAAGGTACACGTAGAAGTCGTCGAGCTCATGGGCTCTGAAACCTATCTGTATCTCTCCACCTCCGGCAAGGATGGCAACATCGTAGCCCGCGTTGACCCGCGCAGCAAGAGCCGCACCAATGACGACATCACCGTCGCCTTTGATGTAAGCCGCCTGCACTTCTTCGACAAGGACACCGAAACCACCCTTCTCGACCGCTAAAACTCAATAGAATTTCGCTTTTAGCGTAATTAATTAGTTAAAAACCGCCTGGGAAGCATTTCGGCATATTGCCAATTGCCTCTCAGGCGGTTATAATATGTTTGTGTTAATTGAAGACAGGAAGTTTTTTCTGAAACGCTGAAATATGCCTGTTTTTTATATAACCTGCACAAGACGGAATTTACGCGAAAAGCGAAATAGGGGGAACTGACCATGTATCTTGATCATCGCATCATTGCTAAAATCTCACAAATCCTTTCGCAGATGACCATGCAAGTTATGCTGCTGGATTCTAACGGACAAGTAATTCTGCCTGAAGATAACCATAAGGAGCTCACCCTACCCGAGCAGCTTCTGAATAACCCGACACAGCCGCTTGTATACGGCGGTTACACTCTGATCGGTACGGATAATGATCAGCCGCTGTTTTTGTGTCTATACGGCGACAATGCAGACGTTAAGACCTGTGCGATCCTCTGCGCGGAGCTTATCAATACCTTCACCCGCACGGACCTCAGCCAGAATTCCATTGAGCAGACATTGCGGCTGGTTCTTCGCGGAGAAGTGGAATCTGCGGAATTGGAAGCAATCGCTGCAGAGCATTCCCTCAATATGAATCAGGACCGCTGCGTTATGTATTTCCATTTCGCGGAGCTCGATGCGGAAACTGCAATGTCCATTCTAAAGAATGTCATTTCTGACAACAGTCAGGATCTCGTAGCAGAAGTCGGAAGACATGCCGTTGCGCTCATCAAAACCATTGATGAAAGATTCGAATTTTCCGAGATGGAACAGCTTGCCAATGCACTTCAGAACACTTTTATGAGCGAAACAAGTCATACTGCCCTGATCGGTATCGGCGATGTCCGTTCCAAGCTCTCGCAGCTCAGCGAATCCTACGAGGAAGCCAGAAATGCAATCAATGTCGGACGCGTTTATCACAGAAAGCAGAATGTGTTTGTCTATAGAAAAATGCTGCTTGAACGCTTCCTCTCAAACATCCCCGACGAAACTTCCTCAAGCTTCCATCACATGATGTTCAATCGAAAGACCGCCCGCCTTTTCAATGACGAAATGATTCACACCATCGAGAAATTCTTCGATAACAGCCTGAATCTTTCAGAAACTGCGCGTCAGCTTTATATCCACAGAAATACGCTCGTTTATCGCCTTGACAAAGTTCAGCGTATGATCGGCCTTGATTTAAGAGCGTTTGACGATGCAGTAACCTTTAAACTTATGATGCTTCTTGGAAAATCCAATGATGACAGAAAAGGACGCATCTAAATTCTTCCTGATCAGGTGAAAACTATGAGAGAACTATCAAAAAACGCTGTTGCGGTATTTACGGCGATCGTTTCTCTTTTGATCGTGATTTCAATTACCGCAGTCATTACGCTTTCCATCACCAAGATTGATGCAAACGCAACAGAAATCGTTTTTGGCGGCGACAAGCAGTATAATGAGCGTTATCAGCGGCTGAATGAAGTATACGAAATTCTGATGAGCGATTATTATAAAGAAGTCGATTCCGAAACCCTGATTCAGGGCGCAATCGACGGTATGCTCGCAAGTCTTGACGATCCCTATACTTTCTATTATTCGCCGGAAGAAATGGCGGAGAGCCTTGAAAACCAAAGCGGCAAATATTCCGGTATCGGCATTCTCGTCTCCTCTGACAAAGATGGCGGATTGGCGGTAAACCGCGTATTCAAGGGAAGCCCCGCTATGGCAGCCGGTCTTCTTCCCGGCGATGTGATTACCCATGTCAACGGAGAAAGCGTAAATGCCAGAACTACGGAAGATCTCAATAATGCCGTATCGCTTGTCAAAGGCCCGGACGGATCCACGGTGGATATAACTGTATACAGGAAAAATGAGTCCATCACTTATACAGTTTCCCGAGGAAGCGTAAACATCAATCGTGTAGAATATTACATTTATGACGATGTTGGATACATCATTCTCTATGAATTCCTCGGAGATGCGGTAGACGGCGTAAAAGAAGCGCTCAGAGCCTTCAATGATGCTGGAGTAAAAGGCATTATCTTTGATGTTCGTTCCAATACCGGCGGAGAATTGTACACATGTCTCAATATCACCGATCTCATGGTTCCTGAAGGACTGATTATGTATACGGAAGACCGGTACGGAGACAGACAGAATCACTATTCCAACGACTATGCCTATGGAGTCCCGATGGTTGTACTCGTAAATGAAATGACTGCCAGCGCTGCGGAAGTATTCACTGCCGCCGTACAGGACTACGATATGGGTGTTGTAATGGGCACGAACACGTTCGGAAAGGGCATTGTCCAGCAGATTCGTTCTTTCCCGAATGACGGCGCAGGAATGCAATTGACAATCGAAGCATATTATACGCCCCTTGGCAGAAATATCCATGAAGTCGGAATTCAGCCGGACATCGTGGTTGAACTTTCCGATTCCTACGATCCTTCCATTTATACGCCTGATATGGACAATGATAATCAGCTGAAAGCTGCATACGATCAGGTGAAAAAGATGATCGCTGAAGCCGAATAAACGTCTTTTCAGGGACCGGCAATATTATGCCGGCCCTTGAATTTTGGAAAGATTATACACCTTTTCAATGAATGTATTGATTTCATCGATGGTATTGCTGTATCCTACGCTTGCCCGAACCGCGCCTCTTGAAAGCGTTCCAAGGAAAGCATGGGCATACGGCGCACAGTGAAGACCGCTTCGCACGCACATTCCTTGCCTGTACAGTTCTTCTGCCGCTTCCTGAGAGCTCAAATCATTTACATTGAAACTTACAACGCCGCTTCTGAATGTACTGTTTTCAGGAGAGTACACAGTAACGCCCTTTATTGATGAGAGCCCTTCAAAGAGCACATCTGTCAGAAGTGAAAGCTTATGAAAAATCGCCTGATCGCGTTTTTTCACATACCTCGCACCTTCTGAAAGTCCCGCGATTCCGGGCAGATTCATTGTTCCGGATTCGTATCTGTCAGGCGTTTCCATCGGCTGATAAATGCTTTCTGAGGCGCTTCCGGTTCCGCCTGCACGAAATGGTTTGAGCATCATCCCGCTTTTAATAAACAGACCGCCCGTACCCTGAGGGCCCAGTAAAGCCTTGTGACCGGCGAATGCGTACAGATCGCAATAGCATTTCTGAACGTCGACGCTGATTTCGCCGGCAGCTTGTGCGCCGTCTATGAGATAGGGAATCCCAAAGGATTTGGCAATGCATCCGATCGCTTCCACAGGTTGTACTGCGCCTGTTACATTGGAAGCATGTGTAAGTATGAAAAGCGCAGTGTTTCTTTTTATGCGCTTTATATATTCTTTTGGATCAACATATCCATTTGGCTTTGGAAAAACGACGTCAAATTCGATTTCGCCTGCTTTTTTCATTTCTCCTAAAACACGAAGAACGGAATTGTGCTCAAGCGCAGAGCAGATTACATGATCTCCTTTCTTCAAAACGCCTTTGATTGCAAGATTGATGGCATCTGTACAGTTGTAGGTAAATGCGATTTCCAAAACGTCTTTGGCATTTAAGATCGTTTTTATGTTGTTTCGCGCTTCAAATACGATGTCGGATGCGCGAATCGCCCGTGAATAGCCGCTCCTGCCGGGGTTTGCGTTTTCTATGGTCAGCGCATTTACCACAGCCAAGACGACTTCGTTGGGCTTTGGATGGCTTGTAGCTGCATGATCCAGATATATTTCCTTCATTTGACCTTCCTTTCAGCGCACTCAAAGAATTCTCCTTACGTACTATAGAGTACTGGCGAAAGTCGGGAACTATGATGGGAGGAAGGGCAATGGATCAGTCGTACGGAATCGCTGCGTACAGATCTCGGCAGCAGGTAATGAAGATCAACGATCTTCTTCGAAGAAACGGAATAAATTCCAGCGTTGTCTCAACGCCAAGAGAAATTTCAGCCGGATGCGGTTTATCCGTCCGCTTTGATATAAAAGACGCAGCAAACGTAAAAAGGATCGTATCCCGTGAGCGAAGCAGTAATATGATCGGCCTTTACCGCGTGGATCCTTCAAAGAAGCGCGGAAGATTGTCCGTTTTATCAAACTGAATATATATTTTTTACACGCTTAACGTATCTCAAAGATCAGATATTGTATATAATAGTTCCGGTCTATTCAAAGGAGAAACAAATGACGAAAGAAAAAGCACTGAAAATTTTTGAAGCCCTGTCCGATCTGTATCCAGAAGAGAGGGCAGAGCTTCATTTTTCGAATCCGTTTGAAACACTGATTGCTACCATGCTTTCTGCGCAATGCACCGATAAGCGCGTAAACATGGTAACCGAAACGTTGTTCCGCGATTATCCGGATGCGAAATCATATCTTGCACTCACGCAGGAGCAGCTGGAAAGCAGAATCCGCGAATGCGGTCTTTACAGAATGAAGGCCAAGCATATTCTTGAGGCATGCGAAATTCTCGTAAAAGACTATGACGGACAGGTTCCTTCTACAAGGAAGGAACTTATGTCGCTTCCCGGCGTCGGACAGAAAACGGCAGGCGTAGTGCTTCTGGCGGCCTTCGGCGACGATCAGATTCCGGTTGATACGCATGTTTTCAGAGTTTCAAACAGAATCGGTATTGCAAAGGCAAATACGCCGGACAAGGTCGAAATCCAATTAAGAGATATAATTCCTGAGGGAGAGCGTTCAAGGACGCATCATCTTCTGATCTGGCATGGACGAAGAATCTGTCACGCCAGACATCCGGAATGCGAAAAATGCCCGCTCAATAACGGACTTTGCGAAAAGAACCTTGATTAAGGAGAAGAATATTCAATGTCATTATTTGTTGATACTGTAAACATCCGCATCAAAGCGGGCGACGGCGGAAACGGCTGCGTTTCTTTCCATCGTGAAAAATATGTACAGGCCGGCGGTCCCGACGGCGGAGACGGCGGACGCGGCGGAAATGTTGTATTTCTGGCAAGTGATCGTCTTCACACGCTGATGGATTTTCGCTTCAAGCGTTCCTTTACCGCGGAAAACGGTAAGGACGGAACCAGCAGCAGAAGAACAGGATTGTCCGGACAGGACGTCGTCATTGAAGTTCCCCGCGGTACTGTCGTGCGCGATCAGGATACCGGAAAGGTTCTTTTGGATCTTGTTGAACCCAATGTACCCAAAATTCTTTTAAAAGGCGGAAACGGCGGATTCGGCAACCAGCACTTTGCAACACCGACCCGTCAGGCGCCGAACTACGCCAAACCAGGCGAAAGAGGCAGACAGCTGAATGTAACGCTTGAACTTAAGTCAATCGCTGATCTTGGCCTTGTCGGTTTCCCGAATGTCGGAAAATCCACCATCCTTTCTGTTGTAACTTCCGCAAAGCCCAAAATTGCCAACTATCACTTTACCACGCTTGCGCCCAACCTCGGCATTGTCCAGCAGGATAACTTCAGCTTCATTATGGCAGATATCCCCGGCATCGTTGAAGGTGCAAGCGAAGGCGTCGGTCTTGGATTTGACTTTTTAAGACATATCGAAAGAACAAGAATGCTGCTTCATGTACTGGATATTTCCGGAAGCGAATGCAGAGATCCGAACGAGGATTTCGACGCGATCATGAAAGAGCTTGAAGCCTATGGAAAACTCAAGGAAAAACCCATGATCGTTGCAGCCAATAAGAGCGATCTTCCGGGGGCAGAAGAAAACCTTGCGCGTTTAAAGGAAAAGCTCGAAGGCACCGGCATTCAGGTCTTCCCGGTTTCTGCCGCAACGCACAAGGGATTTACGGAACTTATGCGTGCTGTTGTTAAGATGATCAAGATGCTTCCTGAGGTTGAGCCTTTTGAAGAAGAAACGCTTGAAATCGAAAAAGAAGAGCTTACCTTCTCAATTCACAACGATGGATATGCCTATGAAGTCAGCGGTAATGCCGTTGAAGAGCTTATGCGCGCCGTAAACTTCGGCGATGAGGATTCGCTCAAATTCTTCCACAGATCGCTTCGCAAAATGGGTGTTATCGATGCGCTCAGAAACGCCGGCGCAGGCGAGGGGGATACCGTTCGCATCGACAATATGGAATTTGAATTTATGGAATAATACGGAGGATATATATTATGACTACGAAACAGCGCGCAGGACTTCGCTCCATGGGACAGACGCTTCAGCCCATTCTTCACATCGGAAAAGATGGCATTGGACCTACGCTGATCAAGCAGTGCTACGATGCGCTTGAAGCCAGAGAACTGATCAAGGTAACTGTACAAAGAAACGCTCCTTACACGGCCAGAGAAGCATGCGACGAGCTTTGTGAGAAGGTGCACGCAGAGCCTGTTCAGGTGATCGGCAACCGCTTTGTTATATACAGAGAATCCAGAGAACACAAAACCATCGATCTGGAAGCGCTTCTTTAATCAAAGAGCGATTCATATTCGTTTTTGCTGAGAAGGCTGAAAACGGAAAGAAATGCCAGAAAAGCGGAAAAAATCAGATAAAGTATTCTGCCTACAGAAAGATAATAAACAAGCAGAAGAAGGGCGTACGCGCTATAGCGGATCGTCCTTTTTCTGTTTATATATATTTTTAGCCTTTGTGAAAATCGGATCCTATTTATTGAGAGAGAAGAATCCGTTTTCATATCATGCTTTTTCGCGAGCCTGACAAGCCTCTTTTTATCGATAAATCGGATTTCGGGCTTTGCCAGGCGCGTGGATAAAAGCACGGTTTCCGAATCCATTTTGCCCGGCACAGCGATGATGATCTTTTTAACGCTTGTGTCTTTTCTTACTCGTCTCCATACTGAAACGATATCATCCATCGACACTTTGTATTTCCTGAAAACAAAAAGCGCGTACATACATTTGCTGCTGCCCTCATTGAAATAAATAAAATCGCTGTCAAGCCTTTTATTATCAAGCCGGTATTGATTCGAAAGAAGCGTATAAACAGATTCGAGCGCGTCCTCAAGATCTAAATAGATAAGAGATTTGATGTTTGCCTTTGCGTTTTTTCTTTTGACCAGACGGCGTTTTGTTCTCCTTTTTTCAATAAAAAAGTTTATGAGAACTGCTGTGCAAAAGGATGAAATCGCAGAAAGCAGCGCAATAATGCGAATGTCCTTATCTGTAAACAAAAGCAATATGAACATACCAAGAAAAGACGCGGCGGAAACAAAAGCAATGTCCAAAACTTTTCCCATGCTTTTCTCCTTGTTTTTTATTTTTTTGAAAGTATCGCACATGCAGGACATAATTATTCATTGTAAATATGAGAATTTTAGTGTATAATAATAGTGAAGGGAGGATTTTCATTGGAAATACAAAAAATGCACGCGCTGTTAAAGTCCTCCGTTTCTGAAAAAAGATACATCCACACGCTCGGCGTAATTGAAGCAGCGGTCATGCTATCAGAAATTCACGGCGCAGATAAAGAAAAGGCATATCTTTCCGCGCTGCTTCATGATTCAGCGAAGCGGATGAATGATTCAGATATGATCAGGATTGCTCAGGAAGAGGGCTTTCCGCCGGACGAATTCGAATTGACTTCCTCTCCGATTCTTCATGCCCCCGCCGGCGCGGCAGTGGCAAAACGGATATACGGAATAACGGATCCGGAAGTTTTGAATGCAATCAGAAGCCATACAATCGGCTGCGTAAGCCCAACAAAGCTTGATGCCGTTCTTTTCGTCGCAGACTTTATTGAACCCGGAAGAAAGCCGTTTCAGGGTCTTTACGAAGCCAGAGAAATTTCGAAGACTGACCTCCTTGCCGCAATGAAGATGTGCGCGAAATTATCCGGCGAGTATGTTATTGCCTGCGGCGGAAAAATGCACCCGACTACCATCAAAATGATTAATGATACGGAGGATCTCATATGATCAATAACCCCAATCAGCTTGCTATGGAAATCGCAACCATTCTTGACAACAAAAAGGCCGACAACATTACGATTCTGAAGGTAGACCATCTGACGTCCATTACCGATTATTTCGTAATCGCATCCGGCAGAAGCGCTCAGGCAGTTCACACACTGTATGAAGAAGTCAGCGACAGACTTTCTGAAAAAGGCGTATATCCGCGCAGAAATGACGGCGTTCGCGATTCCCGCTGGATCGTACTCGACTATGCCAGCGTCATCGTGCATCTTTTCCATCCGGAAGAAAGACAGTTCTACAATATTGAGCGTCTCTGGAATGACGGCACCAATGTCGTTCCCTTTGTTTCTGTAGAAGATCAGGATAAGTAAGGAGTTTATAATGAAAATCTTTATCTCTTCCGACATGGAAGGTACTGCCGGTATTGTCCATTGGGACGAAACAGAAAAGGGGAAGGACGGCTATGACCACTTCTCGCAGCAGATGACCCGGGAGGTAGCAGCCGCCTGTGAAGGTGCGAATGCCGCCGGCGCAACAGAAATCTTTGTAAAAGACGCGCATGATTCTGCAAGGAACATCAATCCCGAGCTGCTTCCTGAAAATGTACGCATTTTCAGAGAATGGGGAAGGCATCCCTATTCCATGATGGCCGGTCTAGATGAAAGCTTTGACGGCGTTTTCTTTACCGGATATCATTCTGCTGCAGGCATGAATACAAATCCTTTGTCTCATACCATGAACACACAGAACATGTATATAAAAATCAACGGTGAAATCTGCTCCGAGCTTATGCTCAACAGCATGACAGCCGCATATCTGGGTATTCCCGTATACATGGTAACGGGCGATAAAGGGCTTTGCGAATGGATGAAAACCAAATGTCCCGGAACGACTGTAGTGCCCGTAAGCGAAGGCTTTGGCGCAGGCAGCATTTCTCTTCATCCGTCAAAGGCAGTAAAATTAATCCGCGAAAATGCCGAAAAAGCGCTTTTGGCAAACAAGAAAGACTGCATGTATCCGCTGCCTGAAAAATTCAATGTCGAAATATGCTTTAAAAAGCACATGAAAGCATCCGGCGCAAAATGGTATCCCGGATGCCGTCAGACGGGCGTTTATACCGTTGAATTTGACGCAGTTGATTATATGGATGTACTTAAATTTATTTATTGGGTGTTATAAACGGAGGCAGTTATGCGCAGTATATCTCGAAACGGGATCGATCTTAAAAAGTTATCGCTCATGGCGATTCTCGTTAATGCTGTGCAGATTGTGTCTTCCGTATTTATAGCGGCCATTTTGCTCGCAACCCCTCAGCTCATTTCGGATATCATGGTTCAGGTACTCTTGATTGCGGTTCTCATTGTGACGATCACGGGCGCAGTCTATGATATCACAGAAGCAGTACGCGCAAGAAAACTGGATTCTTCCCATGATATGCTTGAAGATTCTTACAATAACCTGACATATCTTAATACCGAAATGAGAAAGCAGAGGCATGATTTCAAAAATCATCTTCAGGTAATTTATTCGCTTTTGGAGCTGAATGAACCCAATGAAGCAATTGCTTATATTGACCGCGTAAATGCGGATTTGTCCCACGTCCAAAGTTCGCTCAAAACCATACATCCCGCTGTCAACGCGCTGATCGCAGCAAAGAAAAACGATGCCGATGAGGCTGGGATCATGTTTACTTTGAATGTTCAGACGGATCTTGAAAAATTACCGGTTCCGTCCTACGAAATCTGTCGAGCCCTCAGCAATCTGATTGACAATGCATTTGATGCGCTGATTGGTCAGGTGGATCCCATGCTTCGCCTTACTATTGAAGATTTGGGCGCAAATTATCGCTTTACCGTTTCCAATAACGGCCCGGCGATTGATCAGGCAGCTTTGGATCACATTTTTACAGCAGGATATTCCACAAAGGGCACCGGAAGGGGAATGGGTCTTGCAATTGTTTCCGATATTGCAAAATCCGCAGGCGGAGGGTTGTTTGTTGATTCCCTGCCTTCAATTACGAAATTCATAATTGAAGTTCCAAAGAAATAAAGGAAGGCGCTGTCTCAAAATACATTCAAAC
>JAEDIV010000171.1 GCA_016296675.1 Clostridia bacterium | reverse complement strand
AGGATTTCAGGCGATCGGCCTTCCCATCAAAAAAGGTACTTTTTTGATGGCTTGAAAGGAGCATCCAAGTGCCGGATGCTCCTTTGTTCGTTGCCGGATAACTTGTTCCTTAACAACTCTCCCCCCATGAGGATCTTTCCTCTCCGGCGGATACTTTTTTATCCGATTTTCTTCTCAAAACACGCAAGCACGAGGCCTTCCTGCACGGGAACTCTCTTGCCTGTATCCCGATATCCTGCCTTTTCATAGCATCTTCTGTTTTTTGCAAGATCCTCGGGAAAATCCACATATACTATTTTCGCGTCCTCGAAATACGCCTCCGACAGCAAAATCGCCTTCTGCGCAATGCCGCGGGACTGAAATGACGGATCAATGAACACACGCTGAAGATAGTATTTCCCGTCGTCCAGGTTTTCTTCTTCGACGCACGCGCCCTTTATCTTATACCAGAGTCCGCCGACAATTTTCTCTTCGAAAAGAATCGTAAAGCAGGAAAAATACTCGCCGCCGATTCGCCTTGAAATATCCGTTTCGTCCCGAAGGGCAGGGTTACCGGAATCTCTGTATTTCTCATAGAGCGGCAAAAAAGCCGCCCTTTGGATTTCCCAAAGCGTTTTAACATCGTCTGCGGTCGTTTTTCTTATGGAAATCATCGAATGAATCCTCAGAACTTTCGCGTAATATTTCTCGCCCATTTGTCTTTTTTATAGTGGTGGATGACAACGGGCATTTTCACAAATTCGTCCAGGCATAAAATGAAATACACCCACATTTCAGGAAGCTTCAGCACAAACGCCACGAAAAGCCCGATCGGAACAGCATACGCCCACATGGCCAGAAAATCGCAGATAAGACCGAATTTCACGTCTCCCCCGGCCCGGAAGATGCCGCAGATCAGCATGGTGTTGACCGACTGGCCCATGATATAGTAGGCGTTGATCAGAAGCATCAGGCTGACCTCCTTCATGACAACGGGATTGGCATCCGATATCATAAGATGCACAGCCTTTAACACCAGCGGACGCGTAATGAGAATCAGCACGCCGCCCGCAAGCGCAGACCATACGGAAAGATAGGCAAAGCGCCTTCCGTACACGCGCGCTTCCTCCATCTTTCCCGCGCCCATCGTGTTTCCGAGCATGATCGCCGCCGCACTCGAAACACCGAAGCAAACAACCGTCGCAAGGTTTCGAACCACGCCGGCCACAGCATTTGCAGAAACAATATTTTCACTCAAATGGCCGAAAATCACAGAATACACGCTGAATGCAAGTCCCCAAACCATATCGTTTGCCGCAGCAGGCAGCGAGAATTTGATAAAATCCGCCATGAGAACCTTGTTTCTTTCAAAGAAATCCTGAATCCGAACGCGAACGCCGTCGGTAATAAGCGTGTCTGCCACACAGACCAGCGCTTCCAGAACTCGGGTAATCGTCGTGGCAAGCGCAACGCCTTCGATGCCTTTTTTCGGGAAGAACCAGAAACCGAAGATAAAACAAGCGTTCAGAACAACATTCAGCATAACGGCGCTGGAATGCACAAGCGCGCTCATCCGGACGCGCTCTACCGAGCGCATGACGGCAAGATATACAACAATAAAGCTCGAAAGCACATAGCTGGGGCTGATTGCGCGCAGGTATTTGGAGCCTGCCTCGATCATCGGCATTTCATCTGTAAAAATCCGCATGATCACACCGGGCGCAAACATGGTCAAAAGCGTCACGATCAGGCCGATCGACATCGAAATCTTCAGTGCCAGCGCCATAACGCGTTCAATGGACCTTTTGTCCTTCAAGCCCCAGTACTGCGCGGCAAGCACCGATGCGCCCGAAGACAAACCGAAAAGCAGCATATTGAGCACAAACGCTACATTTCCCGCCAGTGAAGCTGCCGCCTGCTCGGTCAGGCCCACCAGCATCAGCATGATCACGTCCGCGGAATTGACGCATGCATCCATGAAATTCTGAAATGCAATGGGAAGGGTTATCTTCAGCGTCTGTTTATAAAAGGCGCGCTTTTCTTCCTTCGAAGAAAGAGCATAATCCATGATCGGAGTACCTCCAATTGATTCTTCGCATCCATTATACATCCGCGCATATTTCTGTCAACGTCGTTTCTGTTGAATCATTTCAGGCACAAAATGAAGTTTTCCTTCAATAAACAATTAAAAACAGGCATTTTCGCAGGATTATTATATTTTTTTTGATGGATTTCTTTTTTCTCTTGCATATTTCTCGAATTTGGTGTAGAATACTTCTGATATGAATCTTTTCCGCATCAAACTATGCAAAAATACGGAGGACACTCGCCATGGACAACGCACAGGAACTGCTTCAGAGACTGAATCACAGCGGAAAGCGCTTATCCAAAAGCCACCGCAGAATTGCGGAATGCATCGTTTCCCACTATGACAAGGCTGCGTTCATGACCGCATCCCGTCTGGGCGAATATGTAGGCGTTTCCGAATCGACGGTCGTGCGCTTTGCCGCAGCCCTGGGCTATGACGGCTATCCGCAGCTTCAGAAAGCGCTGCAGGAATTGATCCGTCACCGCTTGACCGCAACCCAGCGCCTTGAAATGACGGGCGATATGGGTCATGCGCAGGTGCTGAACAAAGTTCTGAAAACCGACATTCAGAACATCCGCTCTACGCTGGATGAGCTTGATTTAAATACCTTTGATTCCGTCATCGAAAGCATGCTGCAGGCCAGAAACATCTATGTTCTGGGTCTTCGCGCAAGCGCGCCTCTGGCAGAGTTCCTGGGCCATTATTTAAACTTCATCTTCCCCAACGTCCACACGGTAACCAGCGGCGTTTCCGACGTATTTGAACAGGTGGCGCGCATCAATGATGAAGACGTGCTTCTGGGCATCTCCTTCCCGCGCTACACGAGCCACACCGTAAAGGCTATGAAGTTTGCCCGTTCCCGCGGCGCAACCTTAATCGCCATTACCGACGGCCCTCTCTCTCCCCTTCACACCGAGGCGAATTACTGCCTGATGGCAAAAAGCGACATGGCCTCCTTTGTTGACTCCATGGCCGCGCCCCTTTCCCTCATTAACGCCCTGATCGTCGCGCTTTCCCAGCGGCGAAGAACGCAGGTAGCCGAATATTTCCAGAAGATGGAAGAAATCTGGAACGAATACCGCGTATACCTTGGAAAGCCCGGTGAGTAACATCATGGCAAATGCAAAAATTCTCGTGGTCGGCGGCGGCGCAGCAGGCATCATGTCTGCCCTGTATGCGGCAAAAGCCGGCGCGCGCGTGACGCTTTTTGAAAAAAATGAAAAGCTGGGCAAAAAAATCTACATCACCGGAAAAGGCCGCTGCAACGTAACCAACGCTGCCGAACCCGACGAGTTTATGAAAAACATCGTCAGAAATCCGAGATTTCTGTACGCTTCCTTTGCTTGTCTTGACAATGTGGGGCTGATGGATCTTATTGAAAATGCAGGCGTCAAGCTCAAAACCGAGCGCGGCGAACGCGTATTTCCCGAAAGCGACCATGCCAGTGACATTACAAACGCGCTGGAGCGCGAAATCAAGCGTCTTGGCGTATCCATTCGCCTGAACACGCCCGTTAAGCGCATCCTCACAGAAGACAATCAGGCAATCGGACTTGAAACAGAGGACGGAGAAGCGGTGTATGCTGACAGAGTGATCATCGCAACCGGCGGCGTAAGCTATGCCTCCACCGGATCGACCGGCGACGGCCACCGCTTTGCAAAGGAACTGGGGCATTCCATCTATCCCTGCCGCCCGGCGCTCACCCCGCTTGAGACCGAGGAAAGCTGGCCCAAGGATCTGATGGGATTGACCTTAAAAAATGTCTCTCTTTCCGCATTTACCGAGAAAAACGGAAAGATGAAAAAGCTCTATAAAGAGCAGGGCGAAATGCTCTTCACCCACTTCGGCGTATCAGGCCCCCTCGTTCTGTCGCTTTCAAGCCTTCTGCCTGACAGCGCAAAGGGAATCAAGCTGTTTATCGACTTGAAGCCCGCGCTGGATGAGGCGCAGCTTGAAACGCGGATTCTGCGCGATTTCAGCCAGATGCAAAGAAAGCAGCTGTTTTCCTGCATGGACGGCCTTGCCCCCCATGCGCTGGGCATGAAAATCCTGGAACTTGCTGACATTTCCCCCTATGCGCCCATCCACTCTGTGACCTCGCAGGAGCGAAAGGCCATCGTAAAGCTTCTTAAAAATCTCCCTTTGACCGTTAAGGGCTTCCGCGGCTTAAACGAAGCCATCATCACAAGGGGCGGTGTGGAAGTCAAATCCATCAATCCTTCAACCCTTGAATCCAAGCTTGTCACCGGCCTCTATTTCGCGGGCGAAGTGATCGATGTGGACGCCTTAACCGGCGGCTTCAATCTTCAGATCGCCTTTTCAACCGGCGCGCTTGCAGGAAAAAGCGCAGCGGAAAACTAACAGAAAACAGCAGCTGCATATCTTTTGCAGCCCAAGCCATCAAAAAAGTACCTTTTTTGATGGGAAGGGCCGATCCCCTGAAATC
>JAEDIV010000030.1 GCA_016296675.1 Clostridia bacterium | reverse complement strand
TTTCAGGGGATCGGCCCTTCCCATCAAAAAAGGTACTTTTTTGATGGCTTGAAAGACGGCTTTTGCCGTCTTTTTTGTTGTTTATGCAGCCTGAGAAGGCTGAGAGATGATGATGTCGGAGTATTCGTTTTTTTGTTCGGCTTTGGCTTTGCTGAGCTTTAAAAGTTCAAGAAGCGCAAGGAAGACGGTGATGACTTCTTCTTTGGTGGGGGCGTCCTCGAAGAGGGAGAAGAAATTGACGGGGCCGGCTTTGATGCGCTTTTGGATACGCGCCATGCATTGACCGACGGTGAACACTTCTCTTCGCATTTCGGCCTTGGAGAATCTTTCGAACTGTTCGTTTTCTGCCTGTTCTTCAAGGCGCTTAAGCACTCTTGCAAACGCCTTTGCAAGGCCTGAAAGCGTAAGGCCGGTCAATTCTATGGTGGGCGGGGGCAGGGGATATTCTTCGGGGAGCTTGGTGAGCAGACTCTTGGCTTCCTCCTCCAGCTGCTTCATTTCGGTGGAGATTTCCTTGAATTTTTTGTATTCTTCCAGCTGTCGGATCAGGGCTTCTTCCGGGCTTTCCGCGTCCGGATCTTCTTCTGCCGGAGGCTTGGGAAGAAGCGCGCGCGACTTGATTTCAAGCAGCGTCGCCGCCATCTGAAGAAACTCGCTGGCGGAGTCCATATCCAGATCGTTTAACTGGCTCATCGATTCCAGATACTGCTCGGTGATTTCGGAGATAAAGATGTCCTTGATGTCGATCTTTGCATGCGAAATCATATCCAGAAGCAAATCCAGCGGCCCGGAATATTCATATTGCTTAAGGTCTACAACGTATGCCATATTGTCCCGCCTGTCAGATGATTCAGATGATATTGAGAAGGGAAGAAACCGTCCGCCAGATGGATGTGAACGCGCCCAGCATCTGCGTGCGGACAAAACCGATGACGATGGAAATGACGTCCAGTTTCGGCGAAAAGTTACCAAGGAGAATCAGCGCAAAGAGAATACCCGTGCCTGTGCGCTGGGCCTGAATGTCCGCAAACAAAGGCCGCTTAAGCACAAGATCATTGAGTACATGATATCCGTCCAGCGGGGGGAGGGGAATCAGGTTGAACGCCGCAAGGCCGAGATTCAGGAAAATAAAGGAAAGCAGCATCTGGAAGGCGATTCCGGCGAGCTTTCCTCCGGTGTTGGTTACCAGAGAATATCCGTATGAGAGCATGTCCGCGCCGAAAAACGCCTCGGCATATGCTGAATAATATACCGTTGCCGATCGGTTTTCACCGACGATATAGGCGTGCTCGCCTGCGGGGACGATGGAAACCAGCTTTTCGCCTTTGCTCGACCAGATGGCATTGATGTTCTCGCGGGCAATGCCATCGGAGTCCACGAGGTAGTTTTCGTCCAGATATTCGACGTATTCGTCCATCGAATTAAACTCGGGCATGCCTTTGTAGGCGGCGGTAACCGCGCCGGCGGCGATCATAAAGCCGAATACAAATAAAATGAGGTTTGCCGTTATGCCTGCAAGGGACACTTTGAGGTCGTCTTTTCGGTAATTTCTGTAGTTGTTGGGATTGACCGGAACGGGCTTTGCCCAGCCAAAACCTGCAAGCAGCATGCACAGAAAACCGATGGGGTCTAAGTGCCTTAAGGGGTTCAGGGTGATTCGGCCCATCAATTTGGCCGTCGGATCGCCGCATTTGTATGCCACCCAGCCGTGCGCGGCTTCATGTGCGCTCAGCGCCAGAAAAACGCCCGGAAGCGAAATGAGCAGAGACAAAAGGGTATCCAGAGGGTTTGAAAACAAATCAAGAAGCATGTTATCGCCTCCTTTTTTTGAAAATCAAAGGGGAAATAAAGGGTTTTTGTCCGCGTTTGTTGAACTTAGACCATAAGAGGTGAAATGAGTGAACGCATACGATTTTGACAAAACCATTTTTGACGGCGATTCCACCGCCCGTTTTTATGTGTATTGCCTTGTAAGAACGCCGAAAATGCTGATCAGGCTTCCGCGCCTTGCGTTTGAGGCGGTGTTTCTCCTTAGGAAGGACAAGCAGAAATTCAAGGAGCACATGTTTGCATTTCTGACCGACCTTAATGAGCCGGAGAAAATGCTTGCGGATTTCTGGAAGAAAAACGAATGCCGCATCAAGAAATTCTATTTCGAAACGCGCAGGGAAGATGACCTCATTGCATCTGCTTCTCCGGAATTCATCGTGCGTCCGATGATTGAAAAACTGGGAATCAAGTATCTGATCGCATCGCCCGTGGATTTCAAAACCGGAAAATACCATGGGCCCAACTGCCACGGACAGGAAAAAGTGATCAGATTCCGCCGAGAATTTCCAGGCATGGAAATCGAGGACTTTTATTCCGATTCCCATTCCGACGACCCGATGGCGGGCATCGCGAAAAGAGCTTTCATGGTCAGGGGCGAAAAGCTTTCCGAATGGAAAATGAAGTGAAGCTACCTTTATATATGGACAAATGCAGCGCAGATATATGCGCTGCGTTTTTTTGTCGCGAAATAATTCTTTATACCGTAGGGGGGCTTGCGCCCGCCATTTCGCGGTAAGCAGCGTCTGCGCCGCTTCTCCAAAGCCTCCCTTTGCACAAGGGAGCCTTTTGGATGCGTGGTTTTTTCGGTTTTCTCTCAGAGAAGTGTCTGCGTACCATTTAAGGCAATTCTTTGCTTTTCTACAGAAAGAACCGATCTGGCCTGCTTTTAGTTTTCCTTCCGGGGCTTGCTTTCGCGTCTTCTGACTTCGCCGCTGCCTTTGCTGCTCGGGCGGTTATCAAAGCGCTTGGCGCGGTAGGGCTTTTCGAAGGGTTTGTCCTCGTGGTTTCTCTGATCCCTCGGGCCTTTCCATTTGCCGGTGTATGCAGGGGCGGCGCCGTTCATGGCTTCTCTGCCCTTGCGCGGGCGGGGAGAATCCTGATTGTCGGGGTCTTTTCTGAAGTCCCTGCGGCCTTGCGCATTTTCGTTTCTTCTTTCAAAGCGGTTTTCGAAGCGGTCGCGCTTTTCGAATTTTCCGTCTCTGCGATTTCTATCGAATTTGTCTCCTTCGCGGCGGGCGGGGAATCTTCCGTCCGGACGGCTGTCGCGGTTAAAGGCGGGGCGCTGGGGGACAGGCTTAGGCTGGGGTTTGGGCGGTTCGGGGATGCGGATGTCAAGAGCAGGATTGATCTTTTCGCCCACGGCTTCTTCGAGCATGGTGATGAGCGCGGCTACAGCCTTGTCCGGATCCATTGTTTCGATGAGCTTTTTCGCGGTTTCAAGCGTGGTTTCGGCAATCTCGCCGGCGGCCTTTTCCTGCGCTTTTTCGATCAGGCGCTCTTCCTCGGCCTTTTTGATGTCTTCGCCCGACGGCGGCTGCTCGCAGAGGATGGTGGCCTTGGTGATCTTTCTGTATTCCCACATGCGCGCGGTTTCGCGGCCTACGACAAAGGTGTAGGCGCGGCCTTCGCGGCCGGCACGGCCGGTTCTGCCCACGCGGTGCACGTAATATTCAACGTCCAGCGGGATATCGTAATTGAAAACGGCTTCGACATTGTCGATATCAAGACCCCGCGCGGCGACGTCGGTGGCGACGAGGATGGACACCATGCCGTTTTTAAAGCGGGCCATGATGGCATCGCGCTCAATCTGGCGCATGTCGCCATGAAGACCGGCGGCGGAGAAGCCGCGCGACTGAAGGGACGTGACCACTTCTTCAACGCCCAGCTTCGTGTTCATGAAAACAAGCGCGCGCGTGATGCCGTCGCGAACGAGAATGCGGCTCAGAAGCTCAGGTTTATGGAAAGAACGCACGGGAATATAGCTCTGACGCACCTTTTCAACGGTCAGGTTTTTGCTTTCCACGCGCAGAAATTCCGGCTCTTTCAGATATTTTTTTGAAAGCGCCATGATGGGAAGCGGCATGGTGGCGGAGAAAAGAGCGGTCTGGCGGTTTTCGTTTGCTTTGGACAGAATTGCCTCGATGTCGTCACGGAAGCCCATGTCGAGCATCTCGTCGGCTTCGTCAAGGACGGCGAGCTTGACGTTTGTCAGGTCCAGCGTGCCTCTGTTCATGTGGTCCATGATTCGGCCCGGTGTTCCGACGACGATCTGAACGCCCGCAGAAAGCGCGCGGAGCTGACGCTCGATGGGCTGGCCGCCGTAGACGGCGAGAGCGCGCAGATAGGGGCGGTATTTTGCGATTTTCTGAATTTCACCGGCGGTTTGAACGGCAAGCTCTCGTGTGGGGCAGATAACGATCGCCTGAACGCTTCGGTCGGAAGCGTCCACTTTTTCAACCATAGGAATACCGAAGGCGGCGGTTTTGCCGGTTCCGGTCTGCGCCTGACCGATGACGTCTTTTCCCTCCAGCATCGGCGGAATGGCCAGCGCCTGGATGGGGGTGGGGGAAGCAAAGCCCATATCGCTGACAGCGTTTAAAATATCGCTTGAAACCTTAAAATCAAAATTTTCCAAATTCCATTCGTCTCCAATTTATATTTTCCTATAGAGTAGCACAAAAATATGCCTTTCGGCATCAATATGGCATGAAAATTGAGTGAAATCTTTATTCAAACAGGCCGCCGGAGAGGTATCTGGTGCCGCTGTCGGGCAATATGCATACAACCGGAAGGTCGTCTTTTCTTTCTTTGGCAATCTGCGCCGCGGCGTAAAGCGCCGCGCCGGAAGTGATGCCGGCAAGGATTCCTTCGGCTTTTGCAAGAATCCGGGTGCTTTCGAAGGCATCTTCGTCTTTTACGGTGAGAATGCGGTCGATGAGACCTAAATCGAGGATTTCCGGCACGAAATTCGCGCCGATGCCCTGAAGCGCGTGGGGGCCGGATGCGCCCTTGGTCAGAAGGGGCGATGAAAACGGCTCGACGCCGATGATTTCGATGCTGGGATTTTGTTGCTTGAGGTATCGTGCGCAGCCTGTGATCGTGCCGCCGGTTCCGATGCCTGCGACCAGCGCGCCGATTCTTCCTTCAAAATCGTGCCAGATTTCAGGACCGGTGGTTTCATAGTGCGCCTGCGCGTTTGACGGGTTTTCAAACTGCCCCGCGATGATTGCGCCGGGCGTCTGGGATTGGATCTGTTCTGCCCTTTCGATGGCGCCTTTCATGCCGAGCGCGCCCGGCGTTAAAACAACGCTTGCGCCGTAGGCGGTTATGAGCATGATGCGCTCCTTAGACATGGTGTCGGGCATGACGACAATGACTCTATAGCCCTTGGCCGCGCCGATGGCGGCAAGGCCGATGCCGGTGTTTCCGCTGGTGGGCTCAATGATCGTGCCGCCGGGGACGAGCAGGCCGCGCTTTTCGTAATCCGAGATCATAAAAAAAGCGGCTCTGTCCTTGGCGCTTAAGGTGGGGTTCATCATTTCAAGTTTTGCATAGAGTGTATCCGGTGCGCCGAGCGCATTCGCAGCTTTAGATACGCGAAGAACCGGTGTATTTCCGATCAATTGTGTAACGGATGAAAACAAAGCCATAATACCCCTCCCGGAAATTTTCCCTACAACGCATTTAGGGATCGCGGATAATCCACGATCCCTTATCATGCGGCACAAACAGCCTGATTACGCCTGAGCCTGCTTCGCGAGACGCTTAGCAAGACGAGCCTTTTTGCGGTTGGCAGCGTTCTTATGAATAACGCCCTTAGAGGCAGCCTTATCCACCGCGCCCTGCGTCGCGCTCAGAACGGCAGCATCGCAAGTGCCCGCGGCGATAGCGTTTTCAAACTTTTTGATGCTGGTCTTCATGGCGGACTTGATCATACGGTTGCGCAGATTCTTCTTCTCAGAAACCTTTACGCGCTTAATGGCGGACTTGATATTCGGCAAAGTATTCACCCCCTGTGTCAAAATCAGCATCAATTATTATACACCCTGTGTCAAGCTTTTGCAATGCTAAAAGGGGTGCATTGAGGGTTAATTTCTTGCTCATTTCGAAAAGAATGCGTAATAATTGATGATATATGCAAATAATCCTTAAAACACGCGCAAAAAGAGGGCCGTTTTGAACGCGTTTTCAGACTTTGCTCAAGCATTATAGCACAAATACAACAAATTGTACAGCCCTTTCGTTAGGCCTCTTATTCCATACCGGGAACAATCGCTCCGTTTTTGAAAAGCGTCTTTTTTACTTCATCAACGTTCTGTTTATCGACACTCACGCCGTTTTTGACAGCCAGCGCAGCGCATGTCCCTGCCGCTTCACCCATCGCCATGCAACTTGCCTGCACACGATATGCGCTTTGCGCACGTCTGTCGCCGGAAGCAATCCTGCCCGCCATCATCAAATTGTCAAAACCCTTGGCAATAAGCGCGCCCATGGGGATCCCCGGTACGTTGCCCTTAGACAGATAGACATTGTCGAGCGGTTTGGTTTCATCTTTTCCTCTGTGAATATCAATCGGATAGAACGAATAACATACGCTTTCGCTTGTAACTACGCCGTTTACATAATCTTCGCCTGTGATATAGGCGTTACCTACGACAATTCGGCTCTCTCTTGCAGATACCGTTGGCGAGCAGGAAGCAACATAAGTGTTTTCATAGCCCGGTATGCCATTGAGCCACTTGATCACGCGCGCAATGGATTCTCTTCCTTCCATTTCACCCTTCGTTCGGCTTTCATTGTCTGCACCGTTAAAGGGATAGACATGGTTTAAATTGTTGCCTGCATTGATCACATAGTTTTCGCGATAAGTATAACCGCGGCCTCTGCCATGACCGGTGAGAAGCGCGCCTGCGGCCATACCCCAGCAGTCGTGCGCATCCATTTCTCCCTTTTCCACTTTATCGCAGAAATCTTTCTGCCGTGCGCTTCTATCCTGCACAACGTGTTCTGCATTATATAAAATACAGTTCAGACTCGCAGGCTGCAATTCGTCGGAAATCTCGATTTCGGCGCCCGCCATGGCGCAAACGGAAGCATCTCCCGTGCAATCAATAAACACCTTTGCTTTTATGCGTTCAAGACCGTTTGTTGTTCCGATCAGAACGCTTGAGATATGTCCGTTTTCACTTTCGGCATATACAACCGACTGATGAAAGAAAACATGCACGCCTGCTTTTTTCATCATGCGGTCAATTTCGGTCTCCGCTTGAAAAGCATTGAGCTCGACAGCCATTTGCGGATGGCGCAAGTCATAGGGCTCGGGAGGAAGAGATGCATATCCGTTTTCTGCAAGCTTGGTCATGAGTTCCCATCCGATTCCTGCAATAATCTGCTTGCCGTGTGCATGGAAAAGCGCCGGCGCGTTTACGCCGCCGACCGTCATGGTGCCGCCGAATGCGCCGAAGCGTTCGATAACTGCCGTGTTCGCTCCGTTTCGCGCCGCGGCTATTGCCGCGCAGAAACCGGCAGTACCGCCGCCGCAAACAACAACATCAAAGCTTTCTTCCCTGACAATCTTTACTTCCATTTTCATACTCCCCGAAAAGGTCGGAATCCGACTTTGCGAATCCCGACCTCTGAATTAATCGTATTTTCCCGATAAAACCGGTTTAGCCGCCGAAGTTGACCTTTTCAACGACATCCATGTAATACTCAAGGCCCATGGCATCAAGCGTATCAAGATAGTTCTGCCAGTCCGCATCGTTTTCAATGTCGAGCGCGCCGGTGATGAACTGTACCTTGGCCTGCTGCATATAGTCATCAAACTGGATCTGGAGTTCGTTGTACTCTGCAATCAGTTCGACATCACTGCACCATGCAATGACAGGGAAATTGGTGATCGTGTAGTAATCGTCGTATACGTTCGCACCTTCATAAAGATACGGAACATGATCGGTAGGCGTACGGCCGAAGAGGGATTCCTCGGTGCGATAGTAAGGAACGGAACTTACGTACCAAGTAGTATTCTGAAGAACGTTGCGGTTGGTGAGGAAATAACGGGACGGAGTATTGCCGTTGATGGCTGCCACGTCTCTCCACTCCCAGTTTACATCTTCAAAGCCGTAATCGATCATAATCATACCTTCGTCGCTCATCCAGAAATCGAGCCACTTGATGGCAAGAACCGGGTCTTTGCAGTCTTTGGTGATGCAGCCGACCAGATCAAGACCCAGATGTCCGCTGGTAGTGGCATTGATCGCACCTTCGGGGCCGGTGATGGGAACGATGGGATCGTATACGTCATAGGCGTTTTCCATGGAAGCGGGCGATACGGTTACGCCTGCCCAGAAACCGCCGAAACTGCCGACTACGCGCTGTGAAGCGTCATTCTTGTTTACAAGGGACTGAAGCTGGCTGTTGTCCTGAATGAAGGTTTCTTCGGCAATCAGTCCTTCATCATACAGGTGACGGATCCACTTGATGCCCTCGCGATATTCATCGGTATTGGCTACGCAGTATACTTCTCCCTCTTCCGTGGCCATCAGGAAATGATACTGAGGAACTGCGGTAAACGCATTGAGCAGGTACGTGGTAAAGTCGCCGCCGTCCGTTGCCATAGTGCCCATCATCGGAATTTCATCCGAGGGATCGCCGTTTCCGTTCATATCATTGTCGCGGAAATAAAGCAGCATCTCTTCGAGTTCTTCCCAGGTTACAGGGGACTCATTGCCGGTTTCTTCCATGTACTTCTCAAGCCAGTCAGCCATTACATACAGCTTGTTTCTGACAAGGATATAGGTTGCCGGGTCGGTCCTGAACAAAGTGTAGATATGTCCGTCGGGCGCAGTAATGGCCTCTCGGATATCGGGGCGCTCTTCAAGAACGGCCTTAATGTTGGGCGCATGCTCATCGATCAGATCCTCAAGAGGAATCATGATGCCCGCATTGGTGCCGTACTGCACTACTTCATCGGTGGAAAAGGGAATGGAGTAGATGTCCGGATGCTCGCCGGAAGCGAGCGCGAGGTTTTTCCAGCCGTCGCCGGAGCCCTCGGTCCAGTTTACATGAATACCGGTCTTCTGCTCGTACCAGAGAGTGGTTTCGTTGGTTGCATAATCCTCGATGCGCGCATCCTGTCCTACGGTAACGGACAGTTCTGCTGGTTCGCTTACGATGGGATATGTTCCCTGATCCGGAACCGCAAGCGCGGACATGCTCATAATCATTGCCAGAGCAATGATAACGGTCAGTGCCTTTTTCATGGTGTTTCCTCCTTTTTTTGTCCTTGATATTTTTACTCCCGAAGGAGATTGGACCGATTTTAACCCTTTACGGAGCCGATCATGATGCCTTTTACAAAATATTTCTGTACAAACGGATACAATATATACATTGGTACGGAAGAGACGACAATGAGCGCGTATTTCATAACGTTCTTCCTCTCTTCAAGAGATGCAAGCGCATCCGGATCCATGGAAGAAGTAATATCGTCCGCTTCGTTTAAAACCAGAATTTCCCGTAAAAATACAGACAAAGGGCGCTTTATCTTCGTGTTTATGTAGATCATTGCGTCGAAATAGCTGTTCCAGTGACCGACTGCGTAATAGAGCGCGACAACCGCAAGAATCGGAACGGAAAGCGGAAGAACAATCCTGAACAAATATTTTGTTTCACCGCATCCGTCCAGAAAAGCCGCCTCTCTGAGCTCTGTCGGAATCTGACTGGAAAAATAGGTTCGAGTGATAATCATGTTATACACATTGACAGCGCTCGGAAGCAACAGTACAAGTACACTATCCAATAAACCATAGGAACGATAAATCAGATAAGTCGGAATCAGACCTCCGCCGAAATACATGGTGAAGACAAAAAGACCCATAAACAGATTTCTTCCGTCAAGATCCGGCTTTGACAGGGGGTATGCCGCAAAAACGCAGAACATTACGCCAAGCAACGTGCCGACTGCGGTATAGATAATCGAATTTCTATATCCAATCCAAATCCATTTATATTCAAATACCGCTTTATAGCCTTCAAGCGACCATGTATCCGGAATGATGTTGATGCTCATCACCTGAGATCCGCGCGAGAAAGACGATAAAATACAGAAAAGCAAAGGGTACAGAATAATAATCCCGAACAGAATCATCAGAATCGTATTGATAATCAGCAGAACTCTGTCCTGAAGGCAGGGTTTGATTGCATTTTTGTTTTTCATTTTCTTTTGCACCCTCCTTAGAACAGCGAGCTGCCTGAAAGTTTTCCGGTAATTTTGTTTACGGTGACAAGCAAAATCAGATTAATAACGGAAACAAAAAGGCCGATGGCGGTTGCAAATGAATACTGCGGTAAACCCTGGGTGAGACCTTGCTTATATACATATGTAGAAATTACTTCGGATGCTTCGATGTTCATAGAGTTTTGAAGGAGATATACTTTTTCATATCCGACATTCAATACTTGTCCGCAGCGCATGATCAAAAGCACGCACATGGTCGGCAAGAGGCAGGGAATGTCTACATGACGGATGCGCTTAAGAAGCGTCGCACCGTCAATCATCGCCGCTTCGTGGTATTCGGGCGATACACTTGCAAGAGAGGCAATATATATAATGGATGCATAGCCCACATCCTGCCAGATCCCCGTCCAAATGAAAACATGCGCAAATGCACCCGGCATTCCCATATAATTTCTGCTTTCAACGCCAATCAGGTTCATGAATGCATTGAAAAGACCGCTTCTCGCATCAAAAATCTGAAGAATAATGGAGCACATGACAACCGTGGAAATAAAATGCGGAAGATAGGAAACCGTCTGGATGGTCTTTTTAAACTTTTGATTGGTCAGATAATTGATACATATTGCCAGTGTCGGCGCGCAGAAAAACGTTGCAAGCGAGTATACGCCGATAATCAGCGTATTCATCACGATCGCTCGAAAATTATAGTTCTCAGTAAACTTCATTACATATCTTAATCCAACCCACTCCGCGGAAGAAATGGTATCGGAAGGCAGATAATTTTTAAAGGCAATCTGTACACCGTACATAGGAACATACCGAAACAGAATCAGCATGGCAAAAGGAATCAACAACATCAAATACAGCGCTTTGTTTCGCCACATGCGCTTTAATCGAATCACGGCACATTCCTCCGTTCCTTCCCTTATACGGGTCTTGATTGTATATCAATTATACCGTTAATTCCGTGCGGAACGGAACAGGAAAAGTTTACACTTTCACCCGACAATTTTTCTCTCATGTGGAAATATTTAATATCGGTAACGAAACACCTGAAAAACGCTCGCCTTTTGTGAGAGTTGTGATATAATTTAATAGCACATTAATCACATAAAGGAGTTACCATGAAATTATTCTGGGTGGGCCTTTTTAAAGCGGTAAGAAGCCGCGTATTTTCCCATATCCTGGTGTGCTATTTTGTAATACTGGTTGTGCTTGTTTCTGCGTGCGGCCTATCGTTTTGGTATGCGCGCAACGCAAGCCTTGAAAGCATAACAGAGCGCAATACCCTTGTCCTGGAAAGTGCGACAAAAAGCATTTCAAACGTACTTCAGGTAATTGAAAGCTTCAACAGCACCCTTTATGCCAACACAAGGCTTCAATCTTTTATGAGTTCCAAAAACAACAAAAGCGTTTTGTACAACGCTTCCGTTTTGATTAATGAGTTGCCTCAACTTTATGACAGCGCTTCTCTGATTACCGGTTACTTTATTTATGTACCGAGCGTGAATTATATTGTTGCACCCGGGCAAGGGTTTTCAAACATACAGCGCTATTATCACCATCACTTTGCGCTTTCAAGCAACAAAAGCTATGAGCAATGGCATAAAGAAGTTTTATCGGGGAAGCAGGCGCGCTTTTTCACGGGCTATCCCGAAAGCGACAGCATTCAATATTCCACGTTGCTCGCCAGCCGAACAATCGGCATAGAGCCTTGCACCGTGGTCTATAAGCTGTCCGGCGTAAAATTACTAGATATGTTAACCCGACCCTTTTCCGACACTACGCAGTATGCCGCAATTCAGGATAAATTTGAAAATATTCTCTATGCAAGCAAAGACTATTCAACCGCAGAAGAAAAGGGATTCACTCGTGTCAGCTGCAATATCGCATCAGGAGAACTTCGCGTATCCATTCTGATTCCCAACAGACTGATTTCCAAGCAGGCGGCTGCCTCGGTTTCTTCGTCATTGGTCGTGCTTTTATGGATGCTGGGTCTCGGACTTCTTCTGATTATCATTACCGCCGTGGCAAACATGAAGCCCCTTATGACAATCGCCGAGCATGCGGAGGAGGTAGGCGGGAAAGCAAGAGGCATGTGGAAAATCAATGAAGCGTTCAAGCAAGCGGAAGAAAAGAGCAAGGAGCTTCAAAGCACACTTTCTCTTCAAAAAGAATTCATGAAAAACGCCTGTGTAAACCGTCTGATCTACGGAAACGGCATTGACGGCGCGTCTCTTGAGGAAATGCTTCTGAACTCAGGCATTTCCATCCGCGGTTCTCGCTTTTATGCGGTAATCATTTCGCTGACCGGAGAAAGCATTATTAGTCACACACAGGTTCTGGAACTGGATATCCTGAGCCGATTTTCGAACCGTATTACCGTTCTTGCGGTAAAAAATGAAATGACGACGCTTGCCATGTACAATGAAACCGAAGGAGAAGCGGACGAAAGAAAAAAATTTTTTACGAGTGTATACAATGCTTTGCGCGAAAACGCCAATCTCGAAGCTACTTTTTTTGTCGGTCCTGTCTGCGAAAGCCTTGATAAACTGTGTGATTCTTTTCAAGTCGCCGCATGGCTGAAAAGTTCATCCACCACGGATACATGGCTTAATCTCAGTTCATCCGTAAACGAGGATGAAAATCTGAGCAGCATAATCAATGAATCCGAGCAGGTACGTCTGCGTGACAAAGTTCTCGCAGGAGAAACCGACAGCGTGCAATTGTACTTAAAGGAAATTGAACATGATCATTTCATTCAGCGTTCCACGCATGGGTTTAAGCGTCAATACATCTATTGCCGTTTGGTAGAGATCCTCGTTTCCTGCGGATCAAGCCTCAACACCCGTGAAGATCTTCCTGCAGATCTGATGCAGATGCATTCATCCGATTTCTTTCTGTGGATTTCAGAACGGTTGACATTCCTATCTGAAGAAGCGAAAAACCGTCGGCAGATCAAATCCCGGCAATTGGGTGAAAAGGTTTTCCAATATATCGATGAGCATTATGATGATTACGAGCTGACGCTCGGAAGCCTTTCCGCGCATCTGAAAGTAACAAGTCCATACCTTTCGGGACTTTTCAAAAAACAGACGGGAACGAATTTTTCAGCCTATCTTGAAAAAGTGCGAATCAGCCACGCAGAAGAATTATTGAAAACGGAAGATATCAATGTGGATGAGCTTGCCCAGAAAGTTGGTTATATCAGCGCCGACTCCTTCCGCCGCGCCTTCAAGCGCGTAAAAGGTGTAACGCCCTCACAGTACCGCGATCTGCAATAATTCGGTATTTTCTTCGTACACCCATGCTGGTAACAGAAATATCCGCCGTCAAAATCCGCGATGGCTCCGGCCAACAGCGCGGAAACGATTTTCAATTTCCGTTCATATCCTCCTTTATAATCATGATATGATTCATCCTCTGTCAAGCATGAATTGGCAACGATGAACGAGATGCATTCATAAATATTTACAAAAATTTTCGCGCATGGTATTATATATGAGGGGTGATCAGAATGAAAAAACTGGCATTATTTGTGCTTCTGGCTTTTACGATTGCTTTTGCCGGCGCGTCGGCAGAAGACTGTGCGATTTGCAGCGGCGATGGCGTTTGCAATACCTGTTTAGGCGCAGGATATCAGATTGTGCCGTTGTTCGGATCGGATGAGACGGTGAAAATCGCCTGCACTGGCGGATGTCTCAACGGCGCATGTCCGATATGTCCGCCTGTATGCGCCATTTGCGGCGGAGACCGCATCTGCGATACTTGCTTTGGCAAGGGATACACACTAATGACGCTATACGGATCGAACGAACCTATTCAGATTGCATGCACGGCGCAGTGCAATATCGGTGTATGCACCGAATGCGTTGTCGAATGCGATACGTGCGAAAACACCGGCTTGTGCAAAGCGTGTTTGGGCCTTGGTTATGTGACGATGCAAATATACGGAACTGATATGGACATACAGACTGCATGCATGGGCGAAGCCTGCATGCAAGGCTTCTGCTCCGTCTGTATGCCCGAAACAGAAGACAGATTTGCCGCTGCAACCGAACCTGCGCCTACTTCTGCGCCCACACCTGCGCCTACCCCCCAACCTACGCCCAATCCCCAACCTACGCGTACGCCGAAACCCACGCCTACGCCCGCGCCGGTCGGTCAGGCTGTATTCAACAACGGTATTCAAATCGCCGATCTTTCTCTGTATTCCGCAGGAGAATTTCGATTGAGTTCCAAGTCGACATCGCTGGAGTATGATTTCTATTGCTTTGCTCCAACCTCTTCGTTTGAAGGCTATCTGGAGGACTTTGCAGAAGAATACGTTGAAGCTCTGATTGACAGCGGATATTACAGACTTATTGAGATGAATGACTCTGCAAAAAACTTTTTTCCGAATTATTGGTTTTTGGAATACATTGGACCCGAGGATATTCAGGATGCTGAAAACGCAAAAATTTCTGTTCTCGGAACTGGGCTGACCGTTTATGCGGATGTGCAGATCACAGCTTCAGAGAAATATAATAATATAACAATCAATTTAAACCCTGACATCACGCTTTTTAAGTAGACTGTATTTCTGCTGGAGGGTGACATCATGAAAAATCGCTTTTTTGCATGGCTTCTCATTTTAAGCCTGTTGCCGATTTTTCCGGTGGCTCACGCCGATGCTTGCGCAGCCTGCAGCGGCGCAGGATATACCAGAGCAACCGCCTTTGGAACGGGTGAAACGGTTTTCGTAAATTGTGCGGTCTGCGGCGGAACGGGAACCAAGCCGGAATCATCTGAGGTTCAGACTGCAGGCGGAGACACTTTCAAACCGGACGAGAGTTTTGTACAGCTGCCTGATCCCGGGAAATATGCCTTTTCATCCGATCAATGCGTATATGCCGAATCGGATTACGCCGTCTTCGAATGCGAAACAGGCTATGACATTGACGGTTACATCTCCGCTCTTGCAAAAAGCGCCGGCTTGAAAATCGAAAACAGCTACGATCTGGATGAGGGTAATATCCGTTATTATCAGCTGAGCGTTTCCTCTTCGGACAATCAGAATACATTTAGCGCTTCCGTATACTATCATGCGGCTGGGCGAATCAGCCTTTCAAGCGACAATCCCGAAAGCGTATCTCTGCCCGATCGGGCGCTCGCTGTTCAACTGTTCAGCTGGATGCCGAAGGAGAAGTCCATTCATTTACCGGACATAAGCGGTTATGCGCGGGAAAGCGTTACGGTGCGCAAGTGGACGCCGAACAGCATTACTTATGATTGCGGCGAAGATTTCAATCTGGCTGGCTACATTGATGTGCTCAGGTATGAATATGGCTTCGATTTGGAAGCCATTATGCAGGATCACAACGAAAACACTACCTATTATGCAATGTTCAATCCGGATCTGGATGAAAAAACCCTTCGAATCGGTGATTCCGCGGAAATTGAAAAGACCAATCGCCATCTCGAACTTGCTTTTTCCGCATTTGGTTTTTTGACAATTAAAAAAGCGGGCGGAAGCGCAATCCAGCTTCCGGTGCCTTCGGACGCATACTACAAGGAAGAAAGCGAGCAAAAACAGCTTCCGGGTCTGTATCCGGTTTATTTCAGCGATGTAACGCACGTGATCAATCAAAGCGTATACGAGGACGTATCAGCTGGCGGGTTTGAGCGAGTGATCGCAAAACTTATCACCAGGCACTGCTACTATGATATTGTTGAAATCCGGGAAACAGACAATGAAAAAACCTTCTATTTGTTTACTCCGGGCTACCATGTCGATCGAATCAGCGGTAAGACCGCCCATTTGGAAGTCCGTTATCATGCAGATACGCAAACGCTTTATCTGACCAAATCGGCATCTGAAATCAAACTTGCAAACGACAAAAAACTCGATCCTGTTCCGATACCTCAGCCCGATGATCCTGACGTGACACCTGATCCGTATGATCCCTGCCCAACTCCTTTTCCTAACGATGAATCCTCATGCAGCATATGCGGCGGCTCGGGCAACCGTAATTGCTCTACCTGCAACGGATTTGGAAAATATGACTGCGGCGGCTGCGATAACGGAAGCAGACGCTGCGGAAGCTGCAACGGAACCGGAACACGCAGCGGAGGCAAAAGCTGTTCCTCTTGTGGCGGCAGGGGCAGACAGACCTGTTCCAGCTGTTCGGGTACCGGAAAACTCACGTGTTCTTCCTGCAGCGGTTCAGGAAAAACCAGATGCTCCACTTGCGGCGGCGACGGAAAACGATAGTCCTCCGCCCACCCCGATAACTTAATTCATAACCGTCTGTCTCACGGCGAACAGTAACGTTCCATTCGCCGTGAGACTATATTCATTTTCAGAAATCCAATTCTTCTTTCATCTTTATTATCATGGTTTCCCTTCCATTATATTGCTTTTTTTCCCTTTTTGGTGTAAGATGAAAAATGGTGATATATGATGAAGAAAATCCGTTTGATCGCCGTCGATATGGACGGCACGCTTTTGAATCACGAGGGAAAACTGACGGAGCGCACCGTTAAGGCCGCAAAGGCTGCGATGGAGAAGGGCGCGAAATTTGTGTTGTCATCCGGCCGCATGCCGGGCGCGCTTCGTGCGTTTGCCGGGGAAATCGGCGTGAACGCCCCCTGCGTCTGCTTTAACGGCGGCGCGGTTGTGGACGTTTTTACAGGCGAAGTGTATTACAAGACGCCGGTTCCGCTTGATCTTGCCAAGGACATTGCGCGCGAAGCCGAAAGCATGAATCTCTATATTCATGCGTTTGTCGGCGGCGGCTATATCGCACCCGTTTACAACGAAAAAACGGCGGCATATGAAAGGCTCACCACCGTCAAGGCCACGGTCGTAAACGGCAAGGTTTCCGAGCATATGACCGAAGCGCCGATGAAGGTTCTGATTCTTGATACGCCTGAGGGCGTTGAAAAGGTGCTGCCTGTTCTTCAGGAGAAGTTTATGGGCCGCGCAGCCATTATGCGCAGCCAGAAGCACCTGATTGAGTGTGTGGACAAAAACACGTCCAAAGCCGGCGCGCTTGAGCATCTGATTCATGTGCTCGGCATCGATAAGGAAGAAACGCTTTCCTTCGGCGACGGGCAGAACGATCTTGAAATGCTCAAATGGTCAAGCGAAAGCTATGTCATGGACAATGCATCCGACGCGGTCAAGTATGCTTCCGATCGCTTTAAGATCGCGCCTTCCAACAGGGAAGACGGCGTTGCGCAGGTCATTGAACAGCTGATTTCAGAAGGCAGAATCGGAGAATAAACATGATTTCTGAAAAGAAACTGATAAAGGCGATGAATTTTGAGGTCATCGTGCCCTCAACCGACGGAACCCTGCCCATCAGTGAGGCCGACGTAAACCGTCCCGGCCTTCAGCTGACGGGGTTCTGGGACTATTTCGCTTTCGAGCGTCCCCAGCTTTTCGGAAAGGTCGAAATGGCGTATCTGGAAACGCTGGATGAGGAAACGCTCAGAGCGCGCCTCAACACCTATTTCGGGTTCAAGCTTCCCTGCATCATCGTCTGCCGCTCGATGGAAATTCCCAAGGCCATGCTGGAATGCGCAAGAATCCGTCATATTCCGATTTACCGCACGAAGGAAAACACGGTAAAACTGGAAATGACGCTGATCAACTATTTAAACAGCGAGCTTGCGCCGCATAAGACCATGCACGGCGTACTGGTGGACGTATACGGCGTGGGCCTTCTGATCACGGGTAACAGCGGCGTGGGAAAGAGCGAAGCGGCGCTGGAACTGGTCAAGCGCGGACACAGGCTTGTCGCGGACGACGCGGTGGATATCTGCCGCGTGAACGACACGCGCCTGGTCGGACGCGCGCCCGAGCGCACGAGGCATTTTATGGAAATCCGCGGCGTCGGCATCATCGACATTTACACCATGTACGGCGTCTCTTCCGTCATCCGCGAAAAATCCATCGATATGGAAGTCCATATGGAGCTATGGCAGGAAGGCAGAAACTACGAGCGCCTCGGTCTTGATGATTCAACGACCACCATTTTGGGCGTGAAGATTCCCCAGCTTCTTCTGCCCATTCATCCCGGACGAAACATCGCCATTGTTCTTGAGGTTGCGGCGAGGAACTTACGTCTTAAGCAAATGGGCTATTCAGCGGCGGAGGAGCTTCTGCGCCGCCAGATGAGCGCGTTTGAAACGAATAAAAAACAATTCGATGAGGAGGAAAAATAAATGGTATACATCGGCATCGATCTGGGCGGAACCAGCGTAAAAGTGGGTCTTGTAGACGAAAACGGAAAAATCCTCGCCAAGGAATCCTGCCCGACGCTTGTTGAGCGCGGCGCGGAGCCTGTCATCAACGACATGGCAAACCTCTCCTTGAAAGTCATCGAAAAGGCCGGCTACACCCTGGATGATGTAAAGGCGATCGGCATCGGCCTTCCCGGCATTCAGGATCCCAGAACCGGCAGAGTTCCCTTCTGCACCAACCTTCGCTGGTTTGACGTGGACGTCATCGGCGTTATGAAGAAAATCATCGACAAGCCCATCTTTATCGGAAACGACGCAACGGTTGCCGGTCTTGCCGAGTCCGTCGCGGGCGTAAGCGCCGGTGTATCCCACAGCGTATTTCTGACCCTCGGCACCGGCGTCGGCGGCGGCGTGGTTATCGACGGCAAGGTCTGGTCCGGTGTAAACGGCGTAGGTTCGGAGCTCGGTCATATGATTACCGTCCTGGACGGCGAGGAATGCACCTGCGGAAACAAGGGCTGCTGGGAGCGCTACGCAAGCGCCACTGCCATTATCCGCATGGGCAGGGCTGCTGCGAAGGACCATCCCGAGTGCGCCATTTATAAGGAAGTAAACGGAGATCTTGATTTGGTTACCGCAAAGACCGTGATCGACGCTGCCAAAGCGGGCGACGAAATCGCGGTAAAGGTATTTGACAACTATGTCTATCACCTGTGCGCAGGCCTTGTCAACATCATCAACTTCATGGATCCCGAAGTCATCGTCTTAGGCGGCGGCGTTTCTCACGCCGGGCAGTTCCTTTTAGACGCCATCCGTGCAAAGCTTCCCTCCATGATCTTCTATAAGACCATGCCCTATGCAAGAATTGAGCTGGCAGTGCTCGGAAACGACGCGGGCATCATCGGCGCGGCAATGCTGGGCAAGTAAATAAAAGGACAAGCTGCCGTGCGGCAGCTTCAAGCCATCAAAAAAGTCCCTTTTTTGATGGGAAGGCCGATCGCCTGAAATCC
>JAEDIV010000170.1 GCA_016296675.1 Clostridia bacterium | reverse complement strand
GAGGAAGTGCGCTCCCTCTCCATACCTCTCCCGGAGGTTTGTTGATGATCTGAAAGCCCGCCGGAATGGCGGGCTTTGAATGCGGGAATTATTCAGCGGCAGCTTCTTCCTGGGTGTTCCAGGCGGGAACGAAGGAACCGGCGTAGAGGGTCGCGAATACTTCGGCAACTTCCGGGCACTGATAGGCTTCGGCGATGCGCTTGTAAACGGGATTCTCAAGGTCCTTTTCGCAGACGGCGATGATGTTTACGATGCCGTGCTGGTCGGGGTTGTTGGGATCGAAGGCCTCAATGGCGATGGCTTCTTCGTGAGCATAGCCGGCCTGGGTGGCATACTGGCCGTTCATGAAGCCGGCGGCGACGGAAGAGTCGGCCATCTGGGAGCCGATGGTGGCGGCGTCAAGCTCTACGATGTTGAGCTCGAGGGGATTGTCAACGATGTCAAGAACGGTGGCATAGCTGGTGAGGTTGTCGGCGAGGGTAATGAGGCCGAGAGAAGCCAGCATCTGAAGCGCGCGGGCTTCGTTTACAACGTCGTTCATGACGAGGATGGTGTCGCCCTTCTGGATCTTGTCTACCGCGTCATACTTGTCGGAGTAGAGGGAGAGGGGAGCGATCAGAGTTTCGCCGATGGCGGCCAGCTTGTTTCCGTAGGTTTCGGCATTCTCGGCGTTCCAGTTGTTCATGAAGTTGTAGTGCTGGAAAGCGTTCATGTCGACTTCGCCGGAAGCAAGGGCGATGTTGGGCATGACATAATCGGAGAAGTATACGATCTCAAGCTCGATGCCTTCTTTGGCAAGCATGGGCTGAAGAACTTCGGTCCACTGTTCGTTGGTGGAGCCGACAACGCCGACTTTGACAATGGTGGTCTCGGCGCAGGCTGCGATGGAAAGGGAAAGTACAAGGGCAACCAGGAGAGCAAGGATCTTCTTCATAGTTTGGGTCCTCCTAAATTAGTTTCAAAATCAACTTCCCGACAAAGGGAAGAGAAATTCAGTGGGAGAGCTTACGCTCGAGGATGGTTCCGATGGTCTGGATGATGGTGACCATCAAAAGAATGATTGCGATGGTTACGATGGTTACGTCGGTCATTACGCGCTGATAGCCGTAGCGGATGGCGTAGTCGCCGAGTCCGCCGCCGCCGACGGTGCCCGCCATGGCGGTTAAAGCGATGATGTTGACAATCGTGATGGTTGCGCCGCGGATCATTCCGGGAAGACCTTCGCGAAGATAGACGCGGAAGATGATGGATGCGGGGGAAAGACCCATGGAACGTGCCGCTTCAATCATGCCGCCGTCCACTTCCGTGAGCGCCGCGTGAATCTGGCGCGAGAAGAAAGGAACAGTCGCGATCACGAGTGGGAAGATTGCGCCCTTAACGCCGATGGAAGTGCCGATGATTTTACGGGTGGCGGGAATCAGAAGGGCGACGAGGATGATAAAGGGAATCGAGCGGAAGAGATTGATGAGCTTGTCAAGAACATGATAGATCGGAGAACAGGCCATGATGCCGTTTTTTTGCGTAACCACGAGCACCGAGCCGAACAGAACGCCAAAACCTGCGCTGAACAGGGAAGCGTAACCGACCATTTGCTGCGTCTGCTTAAGGCACTTGATCAGCTCTTTCTGGGTTTTGAAAACGTTGGGCATAAGGTCTGTAAAGGTTTTGAAGCCCTTTAAATAGTCAAGGACCGAAACGACGATCACCGGAAGGAAAAAGTAGATGGCCAGAAGACAGGCAACAAAGGCAAGCGTCAGAAGGAACTGAAATCCGGACGGTAAATTCTGAATGGAAAGGCGTTTTGCTTGCTTATTCATAATACAGCACCTCCGCGCGGACGCTTTCGCCGTCGATCATGGAAAGCGCTTTTTTGATATTGTCCGTATCGCCTTTAAAGACGGTTACAAGCTTGCCAAGCGCTTTGCCGTCCAGCATTTCAATGTTTCCGTAGAGAATGGAAATATCGAGATTACAGCTTCTGGAGAGGGTCGAAACGAGCGCCTGTCCCGAGGAATCGCCGTGGAAGGAGAGCTGGATAACATGATCGCCCTTTTTAAGATTGAGCGGCGCGACCATTTCTTTTATATTGTTCTTCATGCGCTCAACGCCGTCGGTGGTTCCGATGAAGCGGCGGGTGATGGGCATCTTGGGATCGGAAAATACGGAGTAGATATCGCCTTCTTCGACAACCCGGCCGTCTTCCATAACGGCTACCTTGTCACAGATCTGCTTGACAACGGCCATTTCATGGGTGATTACGATGGTGGTGATGCCCAGCTCCTGATTGAGTTTTTTGATGAGGGAAAGGATATCCTGCGTGGTCTGCGGGTCGAGGGCGCTTGTGGCTTCGTCGCAGAGAAGCACTTCGGGATCGCTGGCCAGAGCGCGAGCGATGGCAACGCGCTGTTTCTGACCGCCGGAAAGTTCGTTCGGATAGGCCTTCAGCTTGTTTTCGAGACCGACAATTTTCAGAAGCGAAATGACCTTCTTCTTTTTCTCAGAATACGAAAGCTTTGAATGTCTGAGCGGGAACAGAACGTTTGCGAAAACGGTTCTTGAGCGCATGAGATTGAACAGCTGGAAGATCATGCCGATCTTTTTGCGCGCGCTGCGAAGTTCTTTTTCGCTCATTTTGGTGAGCTCTTGCCCGTTAACGTATACATGTCCCTCGGAAGGACGCTCCAGAAGATTGATGCATCTGACCAGTGTGGATTTTCCTGCGCCGGAAAAACCGATGATGCCGTAGATGCTGCCCTTCGGGATTTCAAGATTTACATCCACGAGCGCTTTAACGCCGCCGTTTACGCCGGGATTGAAGATTTTGGACACATGTTCAAGACGAATCATGGTGTTTGCGTCTTTAAGGGACGCGTTTTCCTGTGCCATATTGAAAGCGCACTCCGTTTCTGTAGGATTTAAAAAATCAGGCAAGCCGCTTCGGCTTGCCTGACGGAAACTCATATATTATGAGGTCAACCACCGGCGCTTTTGCCTCAGCCAAGACACGCACACATAAGCATGTACATTTCGCACATGCTCATTCGCATCATCATGGCTACAGGACGATTACGCATACAGGCGATTCTCCTTACCTCAAATATGCATCTATTTTATACGCATATCAAGGGTTTGTCAATGCTTGAGTTTTGAAATTAACAAAAGAAATCTACACAAAATGCAGGATTCGGCCTGTTTTGTATAGAAAAAGCAAATATGACGAACAGTTTGGAAGGAGCAGAAATATGGATTTTTTGGCTGCGGCACAATCGGAAAGCAGGTATGTGAAGGAAATGTACCGCGCGTTTCATAAAATTCCGGAAAGATCGCGGTTTGAAATAAAAACCAACCGGCTCATTCGCGAAGAGCTTGACAAAATGGGCGTTTTTTATCATGCGCCGAAGGAAAACATCACCATTGCTGTCATTGAGGGCGCAAAACCCGGCGCAGTCGTCGCCATCCGCGCGGACACGGACGCGCTGCAGCTTACGGAGGAGACGGATCTTCCCTTCAAATCCGAACACGAGGGAATGATGCATGCCTGCGGGCATGACGGGCATATTGCCATCGCGCTCGCCTGCGCGAAGATCT
Source organism: Clostridia bacterium (assembly GCA_016296675.1). Taxonomy (GTDB): domain Bacteria; phylum Bacillota; class Clostridia; order Christensenellales; family Aristaeellaceae; genus SFHK01. Next base: position 939 of record JAEDIV010000170.1, on the reverse strand, counting down.
TAAACAGCATGAAATCACAGCTTTCCGGCACGGTTAAAATTATCTTCCAGCCTGCGGAGGAAGGGGAGATGGGCGCGGAGGCCGTGATCGATACGGGGCTTGTCAATGATGTCAGCGCCTTTTTTGCGGTGCATCTTTGGAGTCCGTACAAGACAGGTGAAATGCGCGTGGCGCCGCGCGGCGTTGCGGCCAGCACTGACATGTTCACTGTGAATATTCAGGGCCGCGCCGGACACGGCGCGATGCCGGAAGTGTGCATTGACGCTGTCTTGTGCGCATCAGCGCTTGTTATGAATCTTCAGTCCATCGTTTCGCGTTTTTCTTCGCCCTTTCAGCCGGTTGTGGTCACGGTCGGAAGTCTTCATGCAGGTACAAGGTGCAACATTATTGCCGGCGAGGCGACGCTTGAAGGCACGATCCGAACGTTTGATCCCAAGGTGTATGACGAGGTGCACGCGCATTTTGACAGAATCGTGAAGGATGTCTGCGATGCATACAGATGCACATATGAAATTAAAAATGTGAAAGCATGCGGCGTTACATGGAACGATGAATCGCTTTCGGCTCTTGCCATAGAAAATGCAAAAAAGATTGCGCCGCTTACCGAAGTCGGCGCAGATACGCCGTTTATGCTGGGAGACGATTTCGGCGAATACGGAAGAATTGCACCGGTCTGCTACATGAAGGTCGGCATCCGAAACGAGGAAATCGGCGCAGTGTACGCGCATCACCATCCGCTGTTCAAAGTGGACGAGGATGCGCTGCCCAGAGCCGTCGCATGGCTTCTGATGAATGTAGATTCTGTATTGAACGGATGACATATGTAAAAAACGGCCCGGAAAAGGCGGGTGTTCATAAGACAGTTGACAAGGGTCTGTCTCATCAAGAAGAAAACCTCAAAAAAGCAACACAGCGGGACGGGAAACCCGTCCCCTACAG
>JAEDIV010000169.1 GCA_016296675.1 Clostridia bacterium | reverse complement strand
GACGGCGAGGTGCACCCCGGCATTGACCTTTCCAAAGGCTCTTTGAAGCATAAATACATCATCAAGGGCAACCGTATGTTTGATAAAATATGCGCCGAGCTTGATGTTCCGTTTAAACGCTGCGGGCAGTATGTCTGCTTTGACCAAAAGATATTCAAGCCGCTGGTTCGCATTTATGTATGGAAAAGGAAGCACATAGACGGAATTGACGATTCCGTTTTGATTTCGGGCGAGGAGCTGAAACGCCGCGAGCCTAATTTCAACAAGGACTTCTGCTATGCAATATATAACCCCATGGCAGGCTGCGTCTGCCCCTACGGGCTGACGATTGCTTACGGTGAAAATGCCGTTATGAACGGCGCAAAAATTTCGCTCAACACGGCGGTCACGGGCATGGAGGTTAAGGACGGCAAAATAATCTCGGTTGAAACCAACCGAGGCACGGTTTATCCCAAAATCGTTATCAACGCCGCAGGCGTTTTTGCCGAGGATATTGCCAAAATGGCGGGCGACAGATTTTATTCAATCCATCCCCGCCGCGGCACTAACTCCATTCTCGATAAAAAAGCCGGCTCGCTGATGTCGTCAATCGCGTCAATAAAGAAGCTTGAGCTTTCACATTCTCACACTAAGGGCGGCGGACTGCTCAACACCGTTCACGGCAACATTCTTGCAGGTCCCGACGCCGTTGAAACCTATGAAAAAGAGAATTTTGCGACCAACCGCGAAAGCATCAACACGGTTTTCGCAAAGCAGCGCGGCACGGCTCCCGACCTTACCGAAAGAGATATCATAACTTATTTCACGGGTGTGCGCGCTCCGAATTTTGAGGAAGATTTCGTTATCGAAAAGGGCAGAAAAACCGCCAACCTCATTCATTGCGCCTGTATTCAGTCGCCCGGGCTTACAACCGCTCCCGCCGTTGCGCTCGACATTGAAAAAATGGCTGTTGAAATGCTCGGCGGAGAAACTGCCGTTAAGAAGAATCCCAATTACAATCCCATCAGAAAGGGTGTTCCGGTTCTGCGTGAAATGAGCGAGAGCGAGCGCGCGGAGATGATAAAGAAAAATCCCGATTACGGCGAAATCGTCTGCCGCTGTGAGGAAATAAGCAAGGGCGAAATAACAGACGCTCTCAATTCTCCCCTCTGTGTGCCGACTGTTGACGGTATCAAAAAGCGTCTGCGCCCGGGAATGGGCAGATGCCAGGGCGGCTTCTGCTCCCCTCTCGTCACAAAAATCATAGCCGAGCATCAGGGAATACCCGTTTCTCAGGTTCGCAAGAGTGGCTCGGAATCCGTTATCAGCTACGGCAAAACGAAAGGCGGTGAGCTTGAATGATATATGATGTCGCCGTTATCGGCGGAGGTCCCGCAGGGCTTGCCGCGGCAATCGAAGCTCATAAAAAAGGCGCAAAGGTAATTCTTATCGAGCGTGAAGCGCGTTTGGGCGGCATACTCAAGCAATGCATTCACGACGGCTTCGGGCTTGTGCGCTTCGGCAAAAAGCTTTCGGGTCCCGAATATGCCGAGATATTTATAGACGAATTCAGAAAAGAAAACATTGAAGCTCTGACGCTTACTTTTGTTACAAAAATCCAAAAAACCGACGGCGGCTTTGACATTTCCGTTGTCAACCGTTCGGGTGCTCAGACTCTCCGCTCAAAAACGCTTATTCTCGCAACGGGCTGCCGCGAAAGAACCGCAAAGCAGGTTTCAATCCACGGCACGCGCCCATCGGGCGTTTTCACGGCGGGCACGGCTCAGCATTTCACCAACCTGCTCGGAGAGCTGCCCGTCAAAAAATGCGTAATCCTCGGCTCGGGCGATATCGGGCTGATTATGGCTCGCCGCTTAACGCTTGAGGGAGCAAAGGTTCTCGGCGTTTATGAGGCAAAGCCCACCCCCTCGGGTCTTACGAGAAACATACACCAATGCCTGCACGATTACGGAATTCCCCTCTATCTTTCCCACACCGTCACCGACGTCATCTCAAAAAACGGCCGCGTAGCAGGAGTAACCGTTCAAAAGGTCGACGAAAAGCGCCGGCCAATTCCCGGAACGGAAATGCATTTTGACTGCGACACGCTCCTTCTTTCGGTCGGCCTGATTCCCGAAAACGAACTTACCCGTTCTGCCGGCATCGAGATTGATCCCCGAACCGGCGGAGCAATCGTCTATGAAAACATGGAAACCTCCGCGTCCGGCATCTTCGCCTGCGGAAACGTCGTGCATGTTCATGATCTTGTCGACTATGTATCCATGGAAAGCGAGCGCGCGGGACTTGCCGCGGCCGAGTATCTGAAAAACGGCAAATCGGATTGTTCGAGCCTTACAATCAATAACGGAACATCCATTACCTACACTGTTCCTCAGAAAATCAAGGATCTTTCAAAACCCGTAAGTGTGTTTTTCCGCGTAAACCGCATCTTTGAAAAAAGCGCCGTGCGCGTATCAGCGGGCGATGAAACACTCATTTCCTATCCCCGTTCTCACATGGCGCCGGGCGAGATGGAAAAGATCACGCTTACACCGGCCATGCTTGAAAAGGCGAAGGGCCACGCCATAACCATCAGCTGCGAGGAGGCGTAACACCATGAAAAATCTGATCTGCATCGTTTGTCCCCGCGGCTGCCGGCTGACAGTGGACGAAGAAAACAACTATGCCGTCAGCGGAAATCAGTGTCCGCGCGGCGAAGAATACGGCAAAAACGAAATTCTGAATCCAGTCAGGACGCTGACTTCCACCGTACGCATAGACAGCAAGGAACTAAAGCTCTGTCCGGTAAGAACCGAAAAGCCCATTCCCAAGGGCAAGATGTTCGAAGGCATAAAGGCTTTGAATGCAGTTTCCTTAAAAGCTCCGGTCAAAACGGGAGACATTGTCCTTAAGGATTTCCTCTCCACCGGCGTCGACGTCATTGTCACAAGAGATATTCCCGTCTGATTCAAAGGCCGTCCAATCGAAAGGCGGCCTTTTTCACGATCATTCCTTCTCTTTCATAGGATGGATTGGTTCTCCAAACCTAACCTTCCTATGAAGGAGGCGCATTTTTTGAAATCCTTCCAAGACTATACAGCTCGCCTTGAAGAGCACCTGCTTTTCGCCCTGACAAGCGCGGCATTCTATATATCTTTGTCTCATTCAACCGGAAAACAGCATTCGGGCATATTTATTCATTTCGCGCGCACTTTGGAATCCCACGCGCAGAAAATATCCCGCATGCTTTCAGAATCAAGGTCTCCGCATCTGAATCCCGCGCTTTTCCGTATGCCGTCAGGTAATCTTCACGATGATCTCAACTGCGCTTTATCCGGCACCCTGCGCGCGCATACCAGGCTTCTTCTGCTTGCCGCTTACGCGCCGAAGGCTTCATGGCGACGAAACCTGATTGGTATGATCCGCGAAACACGCACAATTATCGACTTTCTTACATCCATCATTCAATAAAATATGGGATTTGCGCCGAATTTCCGGTGACAAATCCCATTTCCTGTTTACTTCATGCTTGCAATTCGGATACATTTTTGAGATAATATATAATAGTACAATGTTTGCACGGAGGAATGAACGCATGCAGAAGAAAATCGCTTGCTTTTGTCCGCTCTTTCTTTTCTTATTTCTCATCTCCTTTTGCGCCCTTTCCGAAACGCCCACAGAGGTCGTGATCGTTGAAGAGACCGTCACGATAGATCTGGCTGTTTCCAATACCTATACGCTGAATGCGTATGTTCTTCCCGAGGACGCAACGCAGTCTATCAACTGGTATTCTTCCAGAAATTCCACATTATCCGTAAAAGACGGCGTTTTGACCGCGCACAGAACGGGCGTAATCACCATTACTGCAAACATTCCCAAAAACGGAAAAATCAAGGACGAGTGCATTGTCACCATCGTCGATTCGCGCCTTCCGACCAGCGTAACCATTTCTGCAGAAAAAACCGCCCTTGAACCTACGCAGACGCTGGCGCTGTCCGTTTCCGTAACGCCTGAAAACGCTTCGCAGGACGTGATCTGGGAAAGCCTTGATCAGCGAATTGCCACCGTTGACCAAAACGGTGTCGTCACCGCAAAGCGCGTAGGCTCTGTCTATATCCGCGCCTATGCCAAACACGCCAAAGACGTCTATACCCAGATTCGCCTGACTGTCCGCTATATCAAAGCCCCCACGGAAATTTCTCTTCCCTTGAGCGAGCACACGCTTCTGATCGGCGAAAGCTATCAGCTTATGCCCGAGCTCACGCCTTCGGACGCATCCAGGATCCTTCATATCTATTCTTCCGACAATTCCATTGCAACCGTAGATGAATCCGGCATGATTTCCGCGCTCGCATTTGGAAAATGCACCATCACCGTACGAAGCGCCGCCGACAGCGACGTAAGCGCAAAGCTCGCCTTAACCGTCCGTGATCCGCGAATCCCGGACCGCTTGATTGCGCATCCCTCTTCCCTTCGCCTCGAGCCTTCAAACATCCGCGATATTTCTCTATTGGTGCTTCCAGACGCTGAGAATATGGATCTTGTCTGGACTTCCAACGACGAAGATATCGCAACCGTTACCCCC
>JAEDIV010000168.1 GCA_016296675.1 Clostridia bacterium | reverse complement strand
GAGAGGAAGCGCGCTCCCTCTCCATACCTCTCCCGGAGGTTTGTTGATGATCTGAGCGGCGTTTTGCGCCGCTTTTCGTTTATTCACACAAACCAACCGTCTTCCTCCATCACGGGAACTTTTTCATGCGTGTTCATCGCAAGACAAAACGCAAGATCCTCATAAAATCCAATGGACTTTAGATATCTGTAATGCTTGGTGCGCTCAAGCGCGCCGGTTAAATCACCCTTATGCGTTTCAAACAAAAGCCGCATGGCAATGGCTAGATCATTCTCCTCATCCGCCTTCAGATAAGAACACAATGCGCCTGCGCACAGGCAATCGTCCAGCGAAAAAAGATCATGGGTGCCGGCGCACAAAACGGCGACATGCTCCGAGTCCTTCAGACGCTCGGAAACCGAATAAACATTTAAAAATGAACAAAGACGCACACTCTTTGCGCCGCATGCCGCTTCTGCAGCGCGCGCGCCGTTGGTCGTGGTCATGACGATTGCTTTTCCCGAAACCTTCTGTTTTGTATATTCAAGCGGCGAATTTCCAAAGTCGAAGCCATCCAGCTTCTTACCGCCGCGTTCTCCGCCCAAAAGACAGTTTTCACGCTCTGAAAGTTTGCGCGCCTTGCTTTCATCGCCGATCAGCCGGATCTTTCCGGCGCCGTTTGAAAGCGCGTTTGTAACGGTTGACGTCATTCGAAGAACATCAATCACGACAGCATCTGCATGGCGGATTTTCTCTTTTTCAACGTCTTTGATCGTTGCGTATACATCTACCTTCATGTTCATCCCTCCGCATGGAAAATATACCCCTTTTCCCCCTGTTCTGTCAATGATTTTCATCATCTGTTTATATTCCAAACAGCATCTACCGGCCAAATTAACAAAATTTCATTCAATAATTTTGCATTTATAAATATGTTCAAATCCATTGCATTTTGCGCGTATTACGTATATAATCTATACAAACTTTTATGAATTTGGAGGAAATATATGCGCATCATTAAGAACGAAGGCGTGTTCCGCTTAGCCGACAGACACACCACTTTGATCCTGACGGACGAGAAGCAGTTAGCCCGCATCGCAGACCACCCGGATCTTCCGCTCTATGATGACGAAGAGCGCGGGTTTTCCGGCGAAAAGAAGGGGATTTATCCCCCCGGCACGACGCTCAATTCCTTCATGAAAGACGCATATGAGCAAGGCTGCACGAGAGTCGAAGTCTCCTACGACTTTTTCTTCGGCGGCTCCAAGCGCGAAAATTATCCCGATGATGAACTCACCATGCGCGCCTATAAAGTGATCAGTGATTATGCCAAAAAGTACGGCATGACCTTCGGTGCATCCGCTCTGTCTCCTCTTGACGTCGGCGGCGGCTATGCCAAGCGCCACGACGATATCGGCTATACCTGGCAGATGGAAGAGTGCGCGATCGAAAACGGCGAATACAAGATCACCTGCCGTAATCAGAAGCAGTGGTACAACAACAAAGGCCCGATTCAGCTTAAGCTCAACCGCGTGATGGCCGTTGCCTTTGACGAAACACCCGCCATGAACGGCCGCGATTTTGTCGTCGCGCCCGAAAACACGATCGACATTACCGAAACCGTTCAGTATGAAGAGGTCGAAAATTCGACCGTGATTACCAGCGCCGGCTACAGCTACAGCCTGATCAATGTGTTTGGAAAAACAAATGCAGACAAAAAGCGCGCTTTGATTGTCATTGAATACGCAACCCCCGAGCAGGATTACTTTACGCCCGATGCGATTGACTTTGTCAAGAACCTGATGGACAAATACAATGAGATGGGCGTTCAGTTCAAGGGCTTTTATTCCGATGAAATGCACATCCAGTTCGACTGGGATCTGGTTGAGCACTTCGGCCCCACCGAAATCAAGACCCGCTATGTTACCGATTCCCTGATTTCGGAATATGCCTCCCGCTTCGGAAGCGAATACAAGGACTTTTTGAAATACATGGTGTATTTCGCCTATACACAGCATGAAGACGGAGCTTTCCATAACCACATGATGGCGGACGGAAAAGACGGCGTATCCAAGACCGTTCTTTTCAGAAAGCGCTATTTTGAAATGCTTTCGCGCCGCATCGTGGATCTGGCGGTAGAAGGAAAAGAATATGCCGAGTCGCTTTTCGGCGCTCCCATCATGACCCTTGCCCATGCGACATGGCAGGAAAGTCCCACCTGTGACCATTTCGCCGACGATTATGCCTTCTCCGAGGCCAACCGGCGCGAAATCTGCCGCTATGATTACGACAAGCCCTATGTGTGGTCGTCCACCATCCGCGAAAATATGTCCGCCTGCGGCGACTATTTCCGCTGGAATGAATTCCTGTCCGGCTCCGGCACCGACCATCCCGAAGGCGGCAACACCGACAGAAACTACTACGCGCAGGCTTTCGCCGCCTCTCTCGGCACGCTCAATCCCTTTGAGCACGCCTACTGCGCCAGCTGGGGATCGCCCAAGCCCGTCCTTGATCGCTTCACTGCCGTTGGAAACGTCTACGGAACGGCGTACAGAATCGATGATCACACGCTGGTACAGAATCTGAGAACGCGCCTGTCCGACGTCCTTATTCTCTATCCCACCGAGCTCAACTATGCAGAGGAGCGTTTCGGCAGCTGGATGGTGCAGTACGGCTACTGCGACTATATCACCGAAGAAAAGCTTCTTCAGCACGCAACGCCCACGGACGACGGATATCTGCACGTAAACGGCAAGAAATACCGAGCCATTGTCGCGCTGTTTGAGCCGTTCGTGGACGAAGTAACCCTCGCCATGCTGATCAAGTTTGCTTTTGCCGGCGGAAAGGTCATCTGGGCCGGTCCTGCTGCGCTGAACTTTGAAAACGGTCGCGATTGCACCTGCGAATTCCTTGAGACCTTCGGCCTTAAAAAGGTCGCCGCCCTTGGCGAAGGCATGAAGATGGCCGATAAATTCGTGTCCTTCGACGGAACGTTCAAAGGTATTGAACCCATGGAAATCCGAACCGACCTTCTGCCCGACTTTGTCTATCCGCTGGAAGCGGACGACGCAGAAGTCGTGGCCTTTGCCGGCGGTCTCCCCGTCGGAACGGTTGCCAAGCGCGGACAAGGCGTCATGTGCTATCTCGGCTTCCGTCCGAGAGACGACCAGTCTGTTTCCACCGGCAAGGATGTATCCACGCTCTTTGACATTCTCTCGGCCCTCGAAGCCTATGCGCCGGACAGCCTTGAAAAGCGTTCCCGCCCGAAAAGCAGCCGCTATATCATGAACACCTTTGAAAACGGCGCCATTTCCGTCGCCAACCACTACCGCACCTTCCAGGAAGACTGGTACGGCAGTTTCTTCCGCGACGAGGAAGAGGACAAGCGCCTGCTCGAAGGCCGCGAACTAACGCCGTATGACATCGAGTTTGAAAACGAAGTCATCCTTGGAAAGACCGTTACTTACAAGGGCTGCGGCTGCATGTCGTTCAATACCGACGCAAACAATAGCCTCGTGGGCTTTGCAGGAGAAAATACCCGCGGCATCAAGGTGGACGGCAAAGAATACACCCTCTTCTCTGAAAAGGCGAACATCATGTTCGCCGTAATGAACAAAACCCGCATTCCCGAAGCGCTCTCCTCTGTCATTCTTCTCAAGGCAGACAGAAGCGGCGTGTTCACCGTTCCCGCGCCCGCGGGCTTTGAAAACGCAAAAGCCGGATACTGCACGTTCGGGTTCGTCGATGCAGATCAGCCTGCCGATGTAAAAGTCGAAAACGGCACGATCATCCTTACCGTCACAGAAGAGATGAAGAACAAATTCATCGGCGTTTACGCCTGAAAAGAGGAAACCGCATGAAGCTTCTTTTGATCGCCGATGATTATTGGCATTCTTCGGAGATTCTTCTTCATGGAATGGAATTTTTGCTGGATCTGGGCTATGAAATCGACCTTGTCTCGGACGCAAAGGATTTTGTGACATATGATCTAATCAAAAAGTACGACGAAATCATTATCGCCAAGGGCAATTCCCTGACTGCAGGCAATCAGCATCCCTGGTTCGAAGACGGCGTGACGCTGCTTTCTCCCGAAGGATACTGGAAATACGTCCGCGAGGGCGGCAGTCTTTTCGTCCTCCACGCCGGCGCAAGCTTCCGAAAGGAAGACTGCAAGGAAATGACGGATCTTTTCGGCGTTAGCTTTATCGAGCACCCGAAGCAGTGCCCGGTGGAAGTGAAGATCACTCTTCCCGATCACCCGATCGCCAAGGGCCTTGAGGATTTCACCCTTCAGCAGGACGAGCACTACTTTATCGAGCGCACGGAAACAGAAGGCGACGTCGTCCTCACCGGCACATCCCACGCAGGAAGCCAGCCCGCCTGTATCGCAAGAGAAGTAGGCGACGGCCGCGTATGCGTCCTGACGCCGGGACACAACATACTGGTGTTCGAAAACGAAGGATTCAAAAAGGCGCTTGTCAGCTGTATTGAGTGGACAGGGTTCAGACGATAAACCAGGCTCCCGGGTTACAGACCCGGGAGCCTCAAGCCATCAAAAAAGTACCTTTTTTGATGGGAAGGGCCGATCCCCTGAA
>JAEDIV010000167.1 GCA_016296675.1 Clostridia bacterium | reverse complement strand
TAGGTATGATTAAGATTGCTCCGTCCATGCTGGCGGCTGATTATCTGAATCTGGGCGCAGAGATTGACAAAGTGATTGACAGCGGCGCGGATGTTCTCCATTATGACGTGATGGACGGAACATTTGTCCCGGCGATCAGCTTCGGTCAGGAGATCCTGAAGATGGTATCGAAAAAGGATATTCCCCTTGATGTCCATCTGATGATCCAGAATCCTGAAAAGCAGATCGAATCCTTTGCCAAAGCGGGCGCAAGATACATTACCGTGCATGCGGAAGCGGCAGGGTTTGGACTTAAGGACTGCATTGAAAAAATTCATGCATGCGGCTGTCTTGCCGGAGTAAGCGTAAAACCCTTTACGATGCTGGGCATGATCGATGAAGTGCTTGAAATGGTCGACATGATTCTCATCATGACGGTCGAACCCGGAAAGGGCGGCCAGAAGATGATTCCGTTCACTGTTGAAAAGGTGAAAGAACTCAGAAAGACGCTCAAAGCGCGCGGCCTTGAGAAAATTATCGAGGTTGACGGCGGCGTGAATATGGAAACCGCGCATCTTGTAACGGAAGCCGGCGCGGACATGCTGGTTGCCGGTTCCGCGTTTTTCAAAGCGGAAAACCCGAAGGAATTTGTCAGGGCGCTTCGCGAAATGCCTGTGCCCGTGGATTAAGGAAACAGAAAATCGCCTCCCGCATATGAATGCATATGGGGAGGCGATTTTCTATGGGGATAATCAGAGCTTTGGCGGGCGCATGCCCGATACTTGGAAAAATTCTGGGCGGGCTTTTGATTCTCGCAGGCTTGATTGTGATTTTGATATCCGTTCCCGGCTGGTTTTGGACGGTGTTCATCGGTATACTGCTGATTGTCGCCGGATTTTTGATTTTGCGCTATTTCGGATGAAAACAGGCCCGGCTTTTTAGCCGGGCCGGATATTTTTTGGAGAGTGGATCAGTCGCCGTTTTTGTCTTCGGGAGTTTCTTCGGGTGCGCTGGTAAGGGTAACTTTCAGTTTTGACGCCCGGTGCATTTCTGTTTCGGTTACGCAGATGTGGAGATGTTGATAGGAGAACTCGTCGCCGACAGCGGGAATTCTGTCCAGCTGATCGGCTACCCAGCCGCCGACGGTGACGATTTCGGTTTCAAGATCAAGGTCAAAAAACTCGGCGAATTCGTCTACATTTGCCGAAGCGTCCACGCTGTAATTGAGGGCGTCGATCTTGTGGAAGGATTCGATGACCTCGTCGTGTTCGTCCCAGATCTCGCCGACGAGCTCTTCCAGAATATCTTCCATCGTGACAAGACCGTAGGTTCCGCCGTATTCGTCAAGGACGATGGCGATGTGGGATTTATGTTTTTTGAGCACCTTTAAAAGATCGTCGATTTTTTCGCTCATGGGAACGAAGATGGGCGGCGTCATGATTTCGCGGATGCTCTTGCCGGTAATGCCGTGCTCGGTATAAAAGTCCTTCTGGTGGACGACGCCGATAATGTTGTCGATGCTTTCCTCATATACGGGCAGGCGGGAGAACTTGGAATGGGAGAAGATGCGGGAGATTTCACGCTTGTTTTGATTTATGTCGATGGCTTCAATATCCATGCGGTGGGTGAGAATATCCTCGGTCTTTCGGCCGGTGAACTCGATGACGTTTTTGAGAAGGTCGCCTTCCTCGCTGTCCACGCTTCCGTCCTGCTGAACCTCTTCAACAAACATAAGCAGCTCTTCCTGGCTCATTTTGTTGTGCTTATTCGTCTTGAACAGCTTGCCCACCAGCTTTTTCCAAAGGGAAAACAGGAAATTGACGGGTCTAAAAACGACGATCAGGAAATTGATGATGGGGGATGAGAACATGGCGAAGGACTCCGGATCGTCCTTGGCGATGCTCTTGGGCGTGATTTCACCGAATATCAGGACGACTACCGTGATGACAATGGTCGAAACCGTTGCGCCGTTGGAGCCGATGAGGTTCACGAAAAACAACGTGCTCAAAGAGGCGAGAAGGATATTTACAATGTTGTTTCCGATCAGGATGGTTGAAAGAAGGTTGTCGTATTTCTCGGAAAGCTTTCGCGCAAGCTCGGCCTTTTTGTGGCCTTTTTCGGCCAGCGCCTTGATGCGCGTTTTGTTGAGGGACGAAAACGCCGTTTCCGTCGCAGAGAAATACGCGGACATGATGACGCACGCGAGCATGACAACTAAGTAGGTAACCTGGGTACTGTCCATTTTTGCTTCAAACTCCCAATCTTTGTATTTTTACACAAAAAGGCATACCTGCACGAATTCCATGCAGATATGCCGAAAAAATCTTGCTTCTGTCGCTTAATGTGTATTCAGCGGGGTAACCGTCTTCGTCCATTGCTTTAAGAAAGACTCCTTCATTGATACTTCTATCATATCAGAAACGAAGCGAACGGTCAAGCGTGAAACGGGGCGCAAGGTACATTTTACATGCCCAAAAACCAAAACGAAAAAAGCACTCGACAAACGCGAATGCTTTTTTATCAGGCGAACGTTAGATAGCGCGTTCCACCTTGCCGCTGCGCAGGCAGCGGGTGCATACGGACATGCGGGTAGCAGTACCGTTCACCAGTACGCGAACTTTCTGGGTGTTCGGAGCCCAAGTGCGGCGCGTCTTGCGATTGGAGTGGCTAACATTGTTGCCGTAAACGATGCCCTTGTGGCAGACTTCACAGAATTTGCCCATTACACACACCTCCTTCAGGAGTATATCGCATCAAAACACAATGTATTATACCAGATAGATTGTAAATGTGCAAGTGAATTTTCCGCAAAATCTATGTTCAAGTGTAAAGATACGTGGAATCCGGTTGAAATTTTCGCTTTATTACGGTAAAATCGTAAACTGAAGGAGGCGTGATGGATGAACGAAATGAAAAAAGCTGTGATTACTGTTATTGGCATTGACAGAAAAGGGATTATTGCCCGTGTCAGCGGAGCAATGTATGAGCACGACGCAAATATTCTGGATATCTCCCAAACGGTTGTTTCCGGCTATTTCAACATGGTTCTGATTGCGGATATTTCAAGCGAGAGATGCGTGTTTGATTTATTGAATAGTGCGCTTCATGAAGTCGGCGAGAGCATGGGACTTCAGATCAGAGTTCAGAGAAGCGAAATTTTTGAAGCGATGCATCAGGTGTGAGGAGGAGACAAGCATGGTAACAACTTCCGAAATCCTGTCAACGCTTAAAATGATCGACAAGCAAAAGCTGGATGTCAGAACCATTACGATGGGCATTTCGCTTTTCGGCTGTGTATCGGACGATGAAAAGAGGCTTTCTGACAAAGTATATGATCACATTACTATGTGCGCAGGAAATCTCGTAAAGGTCGGCGAAGACATCGAAAGGGAATTCGGGGTTCCGATTGTGAACAAACGGATTTCCGTAACGCCTGCCGCGCTGATCACCGGCGGAATCAAAAATCCGGTTGTGGTGGCGCGCGCGCTTGACAAAGCCGCGAAAGAAACCGGCGTTAACTTTATCGGCGGATATTCTGCGCTGGTACAAAAGGGCATGACGCAGGCAGACAGACGGCTGATGGAATCGATTCCGGAAGCGCTGTCTACGACAGATTTTCTTTGCTCCAGCGTCAATGTTGGCTCAACCAAAGCCGGCATCGACATGGACGCTGTTGTAATGATGGGAAAGATCATAAAGGACGCGTCGCTGCGCACAAAGGATCAGGGCGGGCTTGCCTGCGCAAAGCTGGTTGTGTTTACCAATGCCGTGGAAGATAATCCGTTTATGGCTGGTGCATTTCACGGCCCGGGAGAAGGCGATTTAGCCGTAAGTGTAGGCGTTTCCGGACCGGGCGTTGTAAAAAGCGCGCTTGAAGCGGTAAAGGGCAGACCTTTTGATGAAGTAGCTGAAACCATCAAAAGAACGGCTTTCAGAATAACAAGGGTGGGACAGCTTGTCGCCAGAGAGGCATCAAAACGCCTGAACGCGCCCTTTGGCATTGTCGATTTGTCTCTTGCGCCTACGCCTGCTGTCGGTGACTCCGTGGCGGCAATCCTTGAAGAAATGGGCCTTGAGGTTTGCGGAACGCATGGAACGACGGCTGCGCTTGCGCTTTTGAATGACGCGGTCAAAAAAGGCGGCGTGATGGCTTCTTCGCATGTGGGCGGCTTATCCGGCGCGTTTATCCCTGTGAGCGAAGATATCGGTATGATTCAAGCGGCCCAAAAGGGAGCGCTTACACTTGATAAGCTTGAAGCGATGACCTGTGTGTGCTCGGTGGGCCTTGACATGATCGCAATTCCGGGGAATACCACGGCGGAAACCATTTCTGCGATCATTGCGGATGAATCCGCCATCGGCATGGTGAATAATAAAACCGTTGCTGTGCGTGTCATTCCCGTGCCTGGAAAAGACGTGGGGGATACAGTGGAATTCGGCGGATTGCTTGGTCATGCCCCGATCATTCCTGTTCACCCGTTCAATTCAATTGATTTTGTTCACAGGGGCGGAAGAATTCCTGCTCCGCTTCAGAGTTTGAGAAACTAAAATACGAGCGGCAGCCGATGAAGGCAGCCACTCGGCAAGCCATCAAAAAAGTACCTTTTTTGATGGGAAGGGCCGATCCCCTGAAATCC
>JAEDIV010000001.1 GCA_016296675.1 Clostridia bacterium | reverse complement strand
TGGTCGAAGAGGATCGCTATTGTGTGGAAGTTTCCAATCAGCTTCTGGCTACCGAAGCGCTGATTCGCAAGGCGAATATGGAAGTGCTTTCTGCGCACATGAAAAGCTGCGTGAAGAATGCAGAAACCGAAGAAGAAAAGGACCGGAAGATCGAAGAAATGGTACAGGTTTTGACGAGGTTATCGAGATGAAAAAGGATTTTATTGTAACGGGCATGACGTGCGCTGCGTGTTCCGCGCGCGTGGAAAAGGCGGTTAAGGCGATTGACGGTGTTTTGAAGTGCGATGTCAATCTCCTGGCCGGCAAAATGAAGGTTGAAATGAATGAAAGCGTTACGGCGGACGCGGTCGTAAAGGCTGTGACTGATGCAGGCTACGGCGCGCAGGAGAAGGGCAAGGAAGATAGCCGTAAAAAGGAAAATGCGTCAGATGCGCGCGAAAAGGAAGTCAAATCGATGAAAATCCGGACGATTCTTTCGTTTGTTTTCATGATTCCTTTGATGTATGTTTCGATGGGCAGCATGGTGGGCCTGCCGCTTCCGGCGTTTTTGTCGGGAATGGAAATGAGCGCGAACTTCGCGCTGATTCAGCTTGTATTGTGCCTGCCGGTTGCGTATCTGAACCGGGCATATTATGAGCGCGGATTCAAAGCGCTTTTCAGGCGTTCGCCCAATATGGATTCCCTGATCGCCGTCGGCAGCATGGCAAGCCTTATTTACGGCGTGTTTGCGATGTTCAGGATCAACTATGGATTCGCTTCCGGGCAGATGGAGATTGTTCATGAATATGCGCACGATCTGTATTTTGAATCGGCGGTCATGATATTGGCGCTCATCAACCTTGGGAAATACATGGAGGCCAAGAGCAAGGGAAAGACGGGCGAAGCGCTTGAGAGGCTTATGGATCTTCAGCCGGAAACGGCGATCCGTGAGGAAAATGACGGCGTGGTTGAAATTGCGGCAGCCGATATTCAGGTCGGCGATATCCTTCATGTAAAGCCGGGAACGCGTATCCCTGCAGACGGCGTGATCGTTGAAGGGGACGCAAGCGTTGATGAAAGCGCGATCACCGGCGAGAGCATGCCGGTGGACAAGAGCGTCGGCGATAAGGTAACGGGAGCGACTGTGAACCTTACGCGCTTTTTCAAAATGAAGGTGACGCACGCGGGTGAAGAGACCGCGTTTTCCAAGATCATCCGCATGGTCGAGGACGCAAGCGCGGCCAAGGCGCCGATTGCGCGGCTGGCGGACAAAATCGCCGGCGTATTTGTGCCGGTGGTAATGATGATTTCGGCAGTTACGTTTGTTTTGTGGATGGTGTACGGCGCTTCGTTTGAATTTGCGCTGTCCCGCGCGATTTCGGTATTGGTCATTTCGTGCCCCTGCGCGCTGGGACTGGCGACGCCGGTTGCCATTATGGTCGGCATGGGCAAGGGCGCGGGAAGCGGCATTTTGATCAAATCCGGCGAGGCGCTTGAAAGCGCGCACAAGGTCAACTGCGTCGTGATGGACAAAACCGGAACGCTCACCCTTGGAAAGCCTGTGGTTACAGAGGTGACTGCGTACGACAGCGGCTCGGATGAGCTGGTTTCCCTTGCCGCGGCGGTTGAGCGAGCGAGCGAGCATCCGCTTGCTCAGGCGGTTATGGAGTATGCAAAGGCGAAAGGCGCACAAACTCTGACGGCAAAGGATTTTGAAGCGATTCCGGGGCGCGGCGTAAAAGCCGATGTGAATGGGAGAACCATCTTCGGCGGCAGCGTTTCGTGGATGAGGGAGATTGGGAAAATATCGCCGGAGGTGCAAAAGACGGCGGACGAAATGACTCAAAGGGGCCAGACGCCGATGGTATTTTCGGATGATAACGGAATTCTTGGCATTATCGGCGTTTCGGATGAAGTGAAGCCCACGTCGGCGCAGGCGGTTCAGGCGCTGAATGACATCGGCGTTGAAGTAGTGATGCTGACGGGCGACAACGAAAAAACCGCGCAGGCGGTTGCTGAGAACATCGGCGTAACAAAGGTGCTGTCGGGCGTTCTTCCCGGCGAAAAAGCCAATGAAGTTGCAAGCCTTAAATCGAAGGGCAGGTTTGTCGCCATGGTCGGCGACGGCGTGAACGATGCGCCTGCGCTTAAAACGGCAGATGTGGGAATTGCCATCGGCGCGGGTACGGACGTCGCGATTGAAAGCGCGGATCTGATTTTGATGAAGAGCGATCCGGTGGACGTGGCCAACGCCATACGCCTTAGCAAAGCCGTTATGAAAGCCATCAAGCAGAATCTTTTCTGGGCGTTTTTCTATAATGTCCTTGGTATTCCGATTGCGGCGGGCGTGCTGTATCCGCTTTTCGGAATCACATTAAGTCCCATGATCGCGGCGGGCGCAATGAGTATTTCCAGCCTTTTCGTTGTGACCAATGCGCTGAGACTCAGAAAATTTATGCCGATCAAAGCAGAAACATCGGTTTGCCCGATGCAGATAGAAGCAGTTCAGGAAGATAAGAGAGAAAACATAATAGAGGAGGAAAAACAGATGATTACCATGAAAATCGAAGGCATGATGTGCATGCATTGCCACGCAAGAGTGACCAAGGTGTTAAACGCATTTGAAGGCGTAAATGCCGAGGTTGATCTTGAAAAAGGTCAGGCAAAAATTGAGATCACCGGAAACGTTACCGTCGACGCGCTTAAGCAGGCCGTTATCGACGCGGGATACGAAGTGACCGGAATCGAATAAGAAGGGAAAAAATACTCTGGGATTGCTTATTGACGAAAGCCTTGCTTGCGGAAAGGGAGGCAGATACGCGAAAGGCAGGCGGAGGGATTGACGGATGATTGTATATTTTGTAAAAAGAACGGGGGAATCCCTAAGTCACCTTTGCTGACAGCTCCCTTTACACAAGGGAGTCTTGTTTATAAAAAACGGGCTGATGCGCACTGCATCGGCCCGGTTTTGTTATGCATATTGATTTAGTAAGCTACGCCCTGCCACTTCATGGCTTCGGCGACTTTCAGGAAGCCTGCGATGTTGGCGCCGGCGACGAGGTTGCCTTCGCAGCCGTATTCCTTGGCGGCATTTGCCGCAGCTTTATAGATGTTGACCATGATGCCGTGGAGCTTCTCGTCCACTTCTTCAAACGACCAGCTCATGCGGATGCTGTTCTGGGTCATTTCAAGGCCGGAGGTGGCTACGCCGCCGGCGTTGGCTGCCTTGGCGGGGGCGAAGAGGACGCCTGCTGACTGGAAAGCAGCGATGGCTTCAGGGGTGGAGGGCATGTTTGCACCCTCGGCAACGGCGAATACGCCGTTTGCGATCAGGGCCTTTGCGCCTTCTTCGTCGAGCTCATTCTGCGTGGCGCAGGGAAGCGCGATGTCGCAGGGAACGGTCCAGATGCCCTTGCAGCCGGGATAGAATTTGGCGCCTTCTACGCGGTTTGCGTATTCAACGATGCGGGCGCGCTCGACTTCCTTGATCTGTTTCATGACATTAAGATCGATGCCGTTTTCATCCACCACATAGCCGGAAGAGTCGCTCATGGCGATGACCTTGGCGCCCAGCTGGGTGGCTTTTTCATTTGCGTAAATTGCGACGTTGCCGCTTCCGGAGATGACGACCTTCTTGCCTTCAAAGCTCTTTCCTGCTTCCTTCAGCATTTCCTGCGTGAAGTAGCAAAGGCCGTAGCCGGTGGCCTGCGTGCGGGCGAGGGAGCCGCCGGAATAGATGCTCTTTCCGGTGAGAACGCCGGTGAACTCATTTTTGATGCGCTTATACTGGCCGAACATGAAGCCGATTTCGCGCGCGCCCACGCCGATATCGCCGGCGGGAACGTCGGTGTCGGGGCCGATGTGGCGATAGAGCTCGGTCATGAAGCTCTGGCAGAAGCGCATGATTTCGTTGTCGCTCTTGCCCTTGGGATCAAAGTCGCTGCCGCCCTTGCCGCCGCCCATGGGGAGGCTGGTCAGGGAGTTTTTGAACGTCTGTTCAAAGCCTAAGAACTTCATGACGGACAGATTGACGCTCGGATGCAGACGGCATCCGCCCTTGTAGGGGCCGATAGCGCTGTTGAACTGCACGCGGTAGCCGCGGTTGACCTGAACGACGCCGTTGTCATCCACCCAGCTTACGCGGAAGGTGATGATGCGCTCAGGCTCTACGATTCTTTCGGCGATGCCGGCTTTTACGTAGTCGGGACGCTTGTCAAAAACGGGCTGAAGGCTTTCGAGGACCTCCTTGACCGCCTGCAGAAATTCCTTCTGGTCGGGATCGCGCTGGACAACCTTTTCATAAACGCCCTTTAAATATTCATTCTGAAAGCTCATGATTTGTCTCCCTTCATAATTTGGTTGATTTTGCACAAATTCGGTTTGAATTTGAAATATGGAGAGATTATACCATTCAATTCTATATTTGTAAATATGATTTGAAAATTTTTACGGGCGTGTAGAAGGAGAGGTAGGAAAGCGTATACACTCAGTATCTGAAAGGAGGGCCGAAAGTGGAAGAAAAGAAAAACGGCTGGCAGGACGGCGCGGATGCACCGATTACGCGCATCAAGCCCGGCAAGGGGAAAAAGCCCTCGTCTGCAAGCCAGATGGAAGCGCTCAAAAAATGCGCGGAGATGGCGGCGGACGAAATTATAGATATGCTGAAGGACAAATCTCAATTCATGCGCCACATCTTTCAGGAAAAATCGTCCGGTGAGATCAGGGAAGCTGAACTCAAAACCAGAAATGTCCGGCATCTGCGCGATGTGATTTCGGCGATACGGGAGCTCACGGATGTTGTCCGGGGGCTGTATGGATTGTTGCCGCCGGAAGCAGAGAGCGAAAGATGCATGACGCTTAAGAAGCTTGAGATTGAGGAAAAGAAGATCGCGCCGCCGGACAAACCGGAACAGGAAACGGGCGTCGTTTTGCTGCCTCAGCCGGAGGATGGGAATGCATAATGTTATCTGGCGTCCGCAGCCCAAGCAGGCGATGTTTCTGCGGCGGCGGGAATATGAGTGCCTTTACGGCGGCGCAGCGGGCGGAGGAAAGAGCGAGGCTGCGGTCATGCTGCCCTTGTATTGGGTGCATATTCCGCATTTTCAGGCGCTGATTCTTCGAAAGACCTATCCGCAGCTGACGGAGCTGATCGATAAATCCCGCCTGTACTATCCAAGAATGTTTCCGGGGGTCAAATACAATTCCACTGCGCACCGATGGACGTTTCCCTCCGGCGCGAGGGTGTCGTTTGGCAACATGCACACCTCAAGCGACACGGAAAGCTACAGAGGCCGTCAGTTTGACCTCATCATTTTTGACGAGCTTACCCATTTCACGTGGGATGAATATTCGTTTATGTTTTCAAGAAACCGACCGTCCGGGCCGGGAACGTTTGTGGGCATGCGCGCGACGACAAATCCCGGCGGCGTAGGACACGGCTGGGTGAAGGACAGATTCATCACCTGTGCGCCGCCCATGACGCCCGTGACCGAAACCTGCGTCATCCGAACGCCGGAAGGGAAGGAAGAAAAGCAGGAAAGGAGCCGCATTTTCATTCCTGCGACGGTGTATGACAACAACGCGCTTCTGGAAAACGACAGGAGCTATCTTGCGAATCTGGCCATGCTGCCCGAGGCGCAGAGAAACGCACAGCTGTACGGCAACTGGGATTCGTTCGACGGACAGGTGTTCAGGGAATGGGTGAATGATCCGAGTCACTATGAAGACGGACTGTTTACCCATGTGATCAAACCATTCAAGATTCCGCGCGCCTGGCGCATATGGCGCGGGCTCGATTTCGGCTATGCGCGTCCGTATTCTGTCGGATGGTATGCGGCGGATGAGGACGGAAGGCTGTTTCGGATATGCGAACTATACGGCTGTACGGGAACGCCCAATGAGGGAACGCGCGAAGCGCCCGACAAGATTGCCGAAAACATACGAAGAATGGAAAACGAAAACGAGCTTTTGAGAGGCAGAACCATAACAGGCGTGGCCGATCCATCCATTTTTGATGAATCGAGGGGCGAATCCGTCGCCGCTATGATGGCCAGGCATCCGAATTACTGTTATTTCCAGCCGGGCGACAACACGCGCCTTCCGGGAAAGATGCAGTTTCATTATCGGTTTGCTTTCCAGAAAGACGGCAGGCCCATGTTTCAGGTGTTCAATACCTGTGTGCATTTTATAAGAACCGTGCCGTCGCTCACCTATGACACGCGCATGGTGGAGGACATCAATTCCGCGCAGGAAGACCATATCTACGATGAATGCCGCTATGTGCTCATGGAAAATCCCATTTCGCCCCAAGCGTCTCAGAAAACAGGCGTGCCGGGGGAGGATCCCCTGGATCTTAAGAAAAATTCGAATGCGCGGTTTTACCGCATATGATTTTTTGAAAGGAGAAGATTTATGCTGTTTCCCTTAAACTCGCCGATTACCAAAGAGAAAATCCAGGAAGCCGAAAGAACGCTGATCAAATACAGAAATGCCAAGGCATCTTTGGAAGCGCGGCTTATCGACAACGAGGAATGGTATCGCCTGCGCCGAGCGGATCCGCTTTTGAGAAAAGACCCGGAAGAAATCAATGCGACCAGCGCATGGCTTTTGAATTCCATCGCGGGAAAGCATGCCGATGCCATGGACAATTATCCCGAGCCCTTCCTGCTTCCAAGAGAAGAGAGCGATCAGCCCGATGCGGATGCGCTGAGCGCGATTTTGCCCGTTATTTTGGAGCAGAACGACTATGAGGAAGTTTATTCCGATGTGTGGTGGACGAAATTAAAGGGCGGAACGGGCATTACCGGCGTTTTCTGGAATCCGTCTAGAATGGGCGGAATGGGCGATATCGATATCAGGCCCATTGATCCGCTTTCAATATACTGGGAGCCGGGCATTAAAAACATCCAGTATTCCAAAAACATATTTCACATCGAGAGTGTGGATAACGAAACGCTTCTGGAGGCGTGGCCGTTTCTGGAGGGCAAGCTGAAGGGCGGACTAATTACTGAAACCAATTACAGAAATACCCGTCATGAGACGGGCGACAGGAGCGTTGTGGTCGACTGGTATTACAAAAAGCGCGTAAACGGACGCGACATCGTGCATTTTGTGAAGTTTGTCTCGGGCGAACTTCTGTATGCGTCGGAAAACGACGAACGATATTTTGAACGCGGCTATTATGATCACGGTCAGTATCCGTTTGTGTTTGACGTACAGTTCCAGGAGGCGGATTCTCCGGCAGGGTTTGGCTTTATTGATGTATGCAAGCAGCCGCAGATGTATATCGATAAACTCAACAGCGTCATCCTGAAAAGCGCGCTCATGTCCGCCAGACCCCGCTTTTTCATCCGTTCGGACGGATCGATCAACGAAGAGGAATACGCGGACTGGAACAATGATTTTGTGCATTATCAGGGCGGCTCTGCGCCGACGGACAGCCTTCGCCAGATCGAAATGCGCCCGGTCAGCAGCGCGCTGATCGCGATACTGAACGGAAAGATCGACGAGCTAAAGGAAACCAGCGGTAACCGTGACTTTTCCCAGGGTTCATCCGCCAGCGGCGTAACGGCGGCCGGCGCGATCATGGCGCTTCAAAGCGCAGGAGACAAGCTTTCGCGCGACGCGCTCAAAAGCAGCTACCGCGCATTTACCCGCATCTGCCATCTGATCATAGAGCTCATCCGCCAGTTCTATACGGAGCCCAGATGTTTCAGGGTGATGGGGGCAGAGAACGGACAGAAATATGTGTACTTTTGTAATGCCCGCATCCGCGCAAAGGGTGAAGACGCGGAAAGATTCTATTCGGCGCCCGTTTTCGACATCAAAATCCGCCCTCAGCGCTCAAGCCCCATGGCGATGCTTCAGCGAAACGAATTGGCCAAGGAATTCTATGCGCTTGGTTTTTTCAAGCCCGAAAACGCCGAGCAGGCGCTTGCCTGCATCGAGATGATGGAGTTTGAAGGAAAGACGCAGCTGATTGAGCGCATCAGACGGGGCTTGACGTATGACAAAAAGATCAAGGCGCTGTATGAAGCGGCCGTGAAGAACAAAAATCCGGAAGGAACACAGGCAAACTGACGAAAAGGCGCTGTCTCAAAATCCATTCAAACTCCGTGAATCGTGTATCTCCATGAAATGATCAAAGACTACGGGACGGGATACCTGTCCCCTACATAATGAAGAAGCTGTTTTCTTCCTGTAGGGGACGGGTTTCCCGTCCCGCTGTGTTGCTTTTTGAGGTTTTATTCTTAATGAGACAGACCCTTTTAATCTTACGGCGCTTCTGAAAACTGTCTCTGTGACTACAAATTCCGGCAGAAAACGGAAGTTTTCTTCTTTTCGCGCGCCTTCATGTGTGCTATAATGGTATATTGAACGGAGGGAGTTACGATGCTTGGAAAAATTGCCCGGCGCGTTGTTTTGATGCGGAGGCAGATGATTTTAATATTTGCTGTTTTGACGGTCGTGTCAGCCTGTTTGATCGGAAAGACAGTGATCAATTATGATTTTACCGATTATCTGAGCGCGGATACGGTTACGCGAAAGTCGCTGGACATGATGGAGAAGGACTTCGGAAACACCGATCAATTGACCATCATGTTTGAAAATCTGGATGACGGCGTGTGCGGCGCGGTTGCATCCGATCTGCATGCGCGCGAGGGCATACTTCGCGCAATGCACAATCCCGAGAGCAATACGCGCATTATGGACGGCGTAAAGTATGAGCGCATTGAAGTATTTCTGGAGTGCGAGGACTCGGTTCAGTTTGTGCTTGATTTGATGGAAGAATTTGATGCGCGCGCAGATATTGGAAAGTTCCATTTAAGCGGGCCTGCGCCGCAGACGATCAAGCTCAAGGAAAACATTATGCGCGAAGTCGTGATCGCGATGGCGATTGCGTCGGCGGTTGTGCTGGCCGTTTTGCTTTTGACGTCGCATTCCTGGTTTGATCCGGTGATTTTCATCATCGTGCTGATCGTGTCAATCGTGATCAATATGGGCACAAACTGGATATTCCCCTCGATTTCGTTTGTGACGTTTGCCGTGTGCGCGATATTGCAGCTGGCGCTGGCGATGGACTATTCGATCATGCTCCTTCACGATTACTGCGATATTCTGAAGGAGTCGAAGGATCGCGCAGAAGCGATGGAGAGAGCGCTTAAAAGAGTGTTCATGCCGGTTTCCTCCAGCGCCCTTACGACGATTGCGGGCCTTGTGTCTTTGATGTTCATGAGCTTCACCGTGGGTTTTGACATCGGAATTGTGCTGTCCAAGGGCATACTGATCAGCATGTTGACGGTGTTTTTCCTGATGCCGGCGCTGATTCTGGCGTTCTCCCGCGAGCTTGAAAGATTCAGCCACAAGCCTGTGCGGCTGGGCGGAGGGAAGATCGGCGCGTTTGCTTATGCGGCGCGGAAGATTCTTCCGGTTGTGTTGATTGCAGTGATCGTTGTCTCCTGCGCATTTCAAGGAAAGAACGAATATGTGTTTACGGATGATTCCTCCAATATCGAATCCAACATTGTAAGCCGCGTGTTTGGCCTATCCAACCAGCTGGTGCTTTTGTTCCCGGCGGATATGTCGGATGAAGCGCTGGATACGCAAAGGCAGATGATTGACAAGCTGATGAGCGTTTCTTATCAGGGAAGGCCCGCTGTGACCAGCATAACCTCGCTTGTAACGACAGGCGAAGCGGCGGTCAAGTATTATTCGCTTAAGGAAATCTCGCAGCTGAGCGGCATTTCCGAGATCGCGCTTGGCATGTATACAGGCTCCATGGGCTTTGGCACCTGTGTGCGCGGAGACGCGCTTGTCGACAAGGCAGCTGAAATCATGACGGAAAACAAGATGATTCAGACGCTTAAGGAGACGCTGGATTTTGCAAGAAGCATGTTTGTCGGCAAAACTTATTCCCGGATGATTCTGCTTATGGATATTCCCTATTTTGGGGACGAAATGTTTCGAGTGCTGGATGAAATCACGCAGATTCTTAAGGATACCTATCCGGGCGAAGAAGTGGGCGTAGCTGGGGCGACGATGTCGTCTTATGATATTTCGTCGGCATTTGAAAGCGATATGCTGATTGTGAACCTGATTTCGATTGCCGCTGTTGTTCTGATTATCTTCCTTTCATTCAGAAAAATTGTGATACCGGTGATTCTCGTGTGCGTCATACAGGGCGCAATCTGGGTCACGCTTTCGTTTTCCACCCTGATCGGCGAAAAAATCTTCTTTATGTGCTATCTGATTATTACCGCCATCATGATGGGCGCGACGATTGATTATGCGATTTTGCTTTCGCGCAATTATGTAAGAAGCAGACGGGAGAAGATGCCGAGGGAAGCGATTATTGATGCAATGGAGGCATCGCTTCCAACGATCTTCACTTCCGGCGTGATCCTGGCCCTTTCCGGCTTCATCATCGGAAATGTATGCAGCGTCTATTACATCTATTCGATCGGGCAGATGCTCTCCCGCGGCGCGGTCATTTCCATGCTGCTGGTCGTTTTGCTTCTTCCGGCAATGCTTGTGAATCTTGATAAAATGGTTGCCCCCAAGGACAGATTCAGGGAGGGTTCAGACAATGGATGATGTATACAATTCGTACCGGATTACCCAAACTGCTGCAACGCTTTTAAACGCGATGGGCGTTTTAAAAAACGGGAACATGGATGATGCGAATCGGGCGGTGCTTGCCAAAATGAAGGAGCGCTTCTCGGGGCAGAAAGCGGAAAGGCTGTTTATTTATAATCCTGACGCGATTGCCCTGTGGCTGTATCAGAAATACACGCATCTTTTTGAAAAAGCCATTTCATCGAGCAATATGGCGCTTCCTGTGCTTTCCGTTATGCCGAGCGTGACGCCGGTATGCTTTGCCAGCATGTATTCGGGCGTGCTTCCCGAAGTGCACGGCATCCGAAAATACGAAAAGCCGGTTCTGACGGTTCGCACATTCTTTGACGAGATGATATCATCAGGCAAAAAGGTCGCCATCGTCTGCACCGACGGCGACAGCATTTCGCGCATTTTCCTTGAAAGGGATGCGGACTATTATTTTTACAAGACGGTGGACGAGGTCAACCAAAAGGCCAGAGAGCTGATTTTGAAAGATGAGCACGACGCGATTGTCGTGTACAACGGAAACTACGATTCCACCATGCATAAGTTCGGCCCGGAGGCGGAGATCTCGCTCAATCAGATTACGCACAACGCAGAAACCTACCATGCGTTTGTTGAACTGATCAGGGAAAAATGGCAGAAACACAATGTGCTTTTCGGCTTTTTGCCGGATCACGGCTGCCATGAGATCGACGGCGAATGCGGCTCTCACGGGCTGGATATGCCGCAGGACATGAATATCGTTCATTTCTACGGCTTTCTTCCCCGAAAATAATCTGAAGGGAAAATAAGATATACTTAAGAATTACTAATAACCTCCATGGGTGAATATTAATGTCTGGCGCGTATAATTTATCCTGTCCGATGGGATAAAGTATAAGAAAGGGCGTTACTATTTGCTCAAGGAGGTTTTTTATGAAAAGAATGCATGGACGTATTTTGTCCGTTGTCTTGATTGCGGTTTTTCTGGCTGCCGGCGCTTTACATGCCGATACGCAGGCGGAGAATACCGTTAAAGCCGAAAATGTTGTGAACACGACGACGGATGCGTCGCGCGTTGTAAGTCCGTTTACGGGCGTGGTCGGAAGCGTTCAGAAAAGCGTTGTCGGCGTGAACAATTATCAGACGGTCGGATCGGCAAGGTCAAGGGGATTCGGAATTCGCGGACAGGATGGATTTAGAGAGCAGCTCGCGGCCACAGGCTCGGGCGTAGTGGTCTATGACGGATACATTCTTACCAATTACCATGTGGTTGAGAATGCATCAAGGCTCTCTGTATCCGTCATGGGAGAAGAGGAGGAAATCGAAGCGACGCTTGCGGTCTATGATGCGGGGCTGGACGTTGCGGTTCTGCATGCGGAGAAGCTGGATGTTCCTTCGGTGGAACTTGGAGACAGCGACATGCTGCAGGTTGGCGAATGGGCGATCTGCGTTGGAAATCCCCTGTCGGAGGAACTTCGCGGAACGATCACGGTAGGCATTGTTTCTGCGCTTGACAGGAAGATTACGTCGTACGAGAAGACAGATCGCTACGGCCTTAAAACCACCTATGTCAACAGTATGATTCAGACGGACGCGGCGATCAACAGCGGAAATTCCGGCGGGGGCCTTTTTAATGTCCTGGGACAATTGATGGGCATTCCGACGATGAAATACACAGGCTCGAATTATTCCGGCGCGTCTGTTGAAGGCATCGGTCTTGCCATTCCGATCAACAGCGCAAAGCCGATCATTCAAACAGCGATTGAAAGGCAGCTTACGGACGAGGGGATGAACCTGCATGCGGACGGAAATGAAAAAGGCGCCGCGGCGTCGGTGCGCCTGGGCGTTACGGTTATGACGGTCAATGGAAGCAACAATGAAGCGGTGTATGCCGGAAGGCTTCCTGAAGGCGTGATGATTGCGAAAGTTGAAAAGGGCAGTCCGGCAGAAAAAAGCGGTCTTCTTATAAATGACGTGATCGTGGAGGCGGATGGAAATGTGATTTCCGGCGCGCAGGCTTTATCCGGCATTATTTCAGGAAAGCAGGCGGGCGATACGCTTTCCATCAAGGTATACCGCGCAGACAATCTGGACACTGCGGAATCCGTTTATGATATCAAGGGCGAATATATGGAATTTGAAATTGAAATGTTTGCGTTTTAGAAAACAAAAGGGGCTGTCTCATTAAGAAGAAAATCTCAAAAAAGCATCAATGCGGGACGGGAAACCCGTCCCCTACAGGAAGAAACCATCGCGCTTCCGTTGTAGGGGACGGGTTTCCCGTCCCGAAATCTTAGATTGTTTCATGAAGATACACAAAATCCGGAGTTTAAAAGTATTTTGAGACAGCCCCTTTTTTGATTATCTTACGCGGAAACCGCGCTGTCCAGATGCTTTCTTGAAAGAATGAGCGTTGCGAGACCAAGGCCGAACAGCACGATCAGCACCAGAACGCCGTAGCAGGAATAGCCGGTCGCGCTTGCGATCAGGGCATACAGCGCAGGGCCGATGACGCAGGAGAACTTTCCGAAGATATCAAAGAAGCCGAAGAATTCGTTGCTTCGCTCCTTGGGAACGAGCTTTCCGAAATAGGAACGGGACACAGCCTGAATGCCGCCCTGAACGGTGCCGACGAGGCAGGCCATGGACCAGAAGAGAATGGTGGAAATGGATAGCGAGGATTTGAACTCATCGACAACGGCGATGTTTGCACTTACATGCTGATAAACCGCCGCTTTGAATTCGGTTTCAAGCTCGGCATGCTCTTCTGATTCAAAGACCTTGATTTCGCCAAAGGCCTTTTCAGCGTCGCTGCCCTTGAAGGCTTCTTCCGCTTCCTTAAGGAACGCAGCATACGCGCCGTCCTCCTGGGCGTTCACGCGTTCTTCATAAGGTGCCGCGCCGGAGGAAAGCATTTTCTTGTAGGCGGCCTGATCGGGCTCGATGATGTAGCCCATGACGAAGCCTACAATGCAGATGACGATGTATACGGCGACTGCGCCCATGAGCGCTTTGCGCGCGGAGAACTTTTCGGAAAGACGCGCGAAGATGATGGAGCAGGGCACGGCGACGATCTGGGTGACAAGCAGCGCCAGAATCATGCCGGTGGTTCCAAGACCCAGTGTTGCGCCGTAAGCGGTGGAGATGGAAATCACGGTGTCGACGCCGTCGATATAGAAAAAGTATGCGATGATGAAGAAGAGAATCGCCTTGTGCGAGCAGATTTCCTTGAACGTGCCGATGACGTTTTTGATGATCTGCACGGGGTTGAAGGCGCCTTTTTCCTCAATGTAGTGCTCCTGCTTTACGTTAAGAAGGAAGGGAATGGAGAAGATGAACCACCATGCGCTTACGATCAGAACCGAGAAGACCTGCGCAAAATGGCTGTAGTCAAAGATGAGCAGCATGCCGATGGAGATGATGAAGGGAATCGTGCTTCCGCCGATGTAGCCTGCGGCATAGCCCCAGGAGGAAACGCGGTCCATGCGCTCGTCGGTGGTGACGTCGGTTAGGAATGAATCGTAGAAAAGGCAGGAACCCGAGAAGCCCAGACGCGAAACGACATAACCGATCATGCACAATTTGAGGTTTCCGAAAAACGCCATGAGGGGCGTAAAGAGAATACCGATCAGGGCGAAAGCCGTGAACAGCTTTTTCTTCATGCCCTTGTGGTCGGCAATTGCGCCGAGGAACGGAGCGAGAATGGCGACTAAGAACGTGGCGACGGATGTACCCCAGCCCCAGATGATGTCGCCGCCCTCAAAGGCGGAGGCAAAGATGGAGGGATAGATGGCCGCCATGATGTTGGTGGCGTAGATCGAATTGGCCCAGTCGTACATGATCCAGCTCTTTTCTTTCTTGGTAAAGCGCTTTTGTGTCTGCACGGGGATTCGCCTCCTCAGGTATTCTTCTGTATGTTGAGGTTATCGGGATTGATGGGAGGAAGGTTGATGGGCGTCATGCCGCCCAAAAGCGTTGCCGAAGCGATGATGGTGCGCGCGGTATTGAACAGCTGGCCGAATGCCTGCTTATGAAATTCCTTGGGATCGACCGGTGCGCTTTCGGCGCTCTGGGGCGTAGGAAGGAAAAGGCCGCGCACGCGAAGCTTGATATACAGGGGCGTGTTGTCGTCCATGTTTCCGATTTCAACGGTCATCTGCGTGGTGATGGGCTGCTTGTCCATCTGGGGAAAGACCTGGAAGCGGATTTCCGGCTTCAGCTGGAAAGGCGCATGTCCCGGTTCCATGGTTTCGTTGCGGATGGTGATCTCTTCGATGATATGCTTGTGCAATACGGCGAGTACTGGCATGTGTATTCTCCTTGTGCGATGTTGCGAAAAAGAAATGAAAGGTATGCGGGACGGGAAACCCGTCCCCTACAGCGGTGACGAAACGTTTGATTGAATCCGTAGGGGGACGATGCCCGCATCGTCCCGTGTGGCCGTGGTTCTATCGATTGATGAAGTCCCCGCTGCGTTCGTAAATAACAGAGGATAGTTTTTGAAGTTAGCGGCAATCCCTCAGTCAGCTTCGCTGACAGCTCCCTTTACTACATACGAGCCTTTTGGGTGCGCGGTATTCTGGACTTTAATCTTCAATAACGCCCTTTACGGTCGCCTTTTTCATGGCCGGGCGTCTTTCATATTCGGTGGACATCTTGATCCACTGGCCGGACTGGGCGCTTCTTTCAAAGCCGGTCATGGCGTCCAGGACGTGGAAGGTCTGCTGCCAGTCGCATCTGGCGGGGCGTCCTTCGCGGATGGCGACGGCCATGTCGTTAAGGCCGAGGGCGCGGCTGTTTTCCGCGTAGTCGTACATGATCGGAATTTCTCTTACTTCGCCTTCTTCGGGGCGGAAGAGCTTGATGGGGCCGCCGAATGTATTCGGATCGGGAACAAACAGCGTGCCTTCGCTTCCGTAGATTTCAAATCTCGCCTGATAGGGATAATAGGCGTCAAAGGTCGTGAAGATGGTTCCGATCGCGCCGGATGCGTATTTTACGGTGCCGGAGACGTAGGTGTTGACGTTTACATCGATCTCGGTGCCTGCGAAGGGCTGAGAAGTGATCATGCGCTTTTCAAAGGATTTTTTGCTTGCGCTCATGACGGAGTCGATACCGCCCATTAAGTTGATCATCGAAGTTAAGTAGTACGGGCCCATGTCGAACATCGGGCCGCCGCCGTACTGATAATAGAAATCAGGATCGGGATGCCAGGACTCGTGGCCGCGGCAAATCATAAAGCACGCGCTTCCGACGGGGGTTCCGATGAAGCCGTCGTCGATTAAGCGGCGGCAGGTCTGGATGCCTGCGCCCAAGAAGGTGTCGGGCGCGCCGCCCAAATACAGACCCTTTTCTTCGGCAATTTTCACAAGCGCCTGGCCTTCTTCAAGGCTTGCGCCCAGGGGCTTTTCGCTGTAAACATGCTTGCCCTTTAAAAGCGCGGCCTTGGTGACCTCAAAATGCTCGTAGGGGCGGGTGAGATTCAAAACGATGTCGACCTCGGGATCGTCGAAGGCATCGTGCATGGTTTCATAGAGCTTGGGAACACAATAGTCCTTCTGCGCTTTTTCGGCACGCTCGCGAACGAGATCGCATACGCCCAGAAGCTCGATATCCTTAAAGACCTTGGTGATATTGTCAAGATAGATACCGCTTATGCAGCCGACGCCAATCATGGCAACTTTCATTTTTTTCATATCTGTTTCCTCCGAAAACTTAATACATCTTCGCGGTGTTTTCAAATTTTTCGGTGGTTAAGCCGTTTTTGACGGCGTATTCCTTGCCCTCGCCTGCCCAGACGAGGCCGCGCTCCATCAGGATATGGGCGTTCGGAGACTTGTCAAAAACGTCGTCGTGATGGCCGAGGGAGGTATAGAACACGCGGCCGTTGCCCCAGAACTTCGTCCATGCGACGGGCATGTCGACGGGCTTATTGGAGATGTGATAATAGGGAACGGAGGGGAAGCGGGTGGTGGCGAGCACTTCGATTGCGGGATCGATGTGCAGATAATAGTGCTCGGAGCAGACCTCGAAATCTTCAAGACCCTCTGTGATGGGGGAGGAGCCGTGGTTGATATTGACCATGTATTTGATGCCGTCTCCGCCGGGATGGCTGACCCACTGGCCGCCGGTGATGAACTGCCATTCGGTATCCTGACGGAAGCTGTCGCACATGCCGCCGTGGCAGCCCGCAAGGCCTACGCCCGCGCCCACAGCCTTTGCGACGTTCTGGGTGTACTCATGCTTAATTTCGCCCATTGTCCAGCAGGCGACGATCAGATCGAGCTTCATGAGCGCGTCAAGATCGCCCAGAGGATCAAGGGTATCAAAGATGGTGCATACATATCCGTGTTTTTCGAGCATTGCCTTAAAGCGTTTGCTGGTCAGCTGCGGTTCATGGCCGTCCCATCCGCCCTGGAATATCCAAGCTGTTTTCATATATATCGTCTCCTTTTGCATGAATATAACTTCTTATCTTGTATCATAACACAATTTTTTGTATAATTCCATATGGTTGGTCAAATAATTTATCTGTTTTTCATTATGCAAGGTACTTTTGTCTCCGAGAGGTGAAAAGATATGAAAATTACCCCCGAAATGATCCGGGAAAATGAGGATATTAACGTATACATTGCCTGCGCGGATGAGAGCATGAAGGCGATGGGATACACCGAGCACAGCTTTGCGCACGTGACAAAGGTCGCCGAGGAAGCGAAAAAACTGCTCAGGATGTTCGGCGCGGATGAGCGCACGCAGGAGCTTGGCTGGATTGCGGGCTATATGCACGACATCGGAAACGTCATCAACCGCGTTGACCATGCGCAGTCCGGCGCGATGATGACGTTTCGGATTCTGGACAAGATCGGCATGGATCCCAAGGAGACGGCAATGGTAATCACGGCCATCGGAAACCACGATGAATCCACAGCTTATCCAGTGAATGCGCTTGCGGCGGCGCTGATTTTAGCGGACAAGACCGACGTTCGGCGTTCGCGCGTTCGCGGAAGCGATATGCATTCCTTTGACATCCATGACCGCGTCAATTATGCCGTTACCACGTCTCGCCTGGATATTGACGCTGAAAACAGGAAAATCACATTGTATCTTACGATCGACGATGAGATATCCTCTGTTGCGGATTATTTTGAAATCTTCCTTGGCCGCATGCAGCTTTCGAGAAAGGCTGCAAAGAGACTCGGCGCAGATTTTTCCCTGAACATCAACGGGCAGATGCTGATGTGATAAATTACGGCAAAGACATGAAAATAAGATAGACAATTAACATTGATAGTGCTATCATGCGATTTGTCCAAGGCTGTTTGTTCCTATTATAAATGAACATCTGAATTTGGACAGAATCCGACAAAATCAAGACCTGTGCGTTTTTTTCGCGCGGGTCTTATGCTTGCCCAAACGGCAGTGAAAAGACAAAGGAGATTCAGAAAAATGGCGATTCTTTTGTTTGTGTTCTGGATTATGCTGAGTGGCCGCCTTGAGGCGGACGTGCTCATTTCGGGCGCAGTGAGCGCGCTTGCGATCTGGGGGTTTATGATCTGTTTTACCGGATGGTCCATAAAAAAGGAAAAGCAGGCGCTCATCCTGCTTCCGAGCGTGATTGCTTATTTTTTAAGACTGTTTATTGAGATTTTCAAGGCGAACATCGGCGTATTGAAGATCATCGTAAACGGAAAGACCGATCCGTATATAAGGACGATTCAAACGCCTTTAAAAACCAGGATGGCGCGCGTTCTTCTGGCCAATTCCATTACGCTTACGCCAGGAACCGTCACCATTCAGCTGGACGGAGACAAACTGACCGTGCATTGCCTGACGCGCGAAATGGCGGAAGGCCTGACCGATTTTATTCTTGAAAAAAAGCTTATCGAAATGGAGGAAAAGGCAAATGGCAAGCGCGTATGACATTCTGTTTACCTCGGTCCTTGCGATTTTCGGCGTTTTTATGTTTATCTGTCTTTTCCGCGCGGTCATCGGCCCCACCACTGCCGACCGCGTGATCTCCATCAACATGATCGGCGGCATTGTCATTATGCTGATCATCCTTCTGTCGCTCATGATGAACGAAGGGTTCCTTGTGGACATGGCGGTTATCTATGCGCTTTTGAGCTTCCTTGCGGTCGTCATTCTCGGCCGGATCTATATCATCATCAATAAAAGACGCGAAAAGGAGGAAGACCGCAATGCTTGAAATCATTCAGTTTGTGATTGTTGCAATGCTTCTTTTCGCGGCGGTTGTGCTTGAAAGCTTTGCGATTTTCGGCGTGAACCGCTTCCGCTTTTCCTTAAACCGCCTGCATGCGGCGGCCATCGGCGATACGCTGAGCATGACGTGTGTGATTCTGGCGGCGGTTGTGTATACCGGGTTTGAACTTTTGTCGCTCAAATATTTTATGATTCTTACGCTTATGTGGATGACAAGCCCTGTATCAGGTCATCTGATCAGCCTGCTTGTTTACAAGACCGACGAGAAAACCGATGAGGAGGCGAAAGTATGGAAGAATTAAACGTTCTGCTTCTTATCTTTATTCTTGTGTGTGCGGTTTCTGTAAGCCTTACCAAGAATCTTCTGTCCGCCGTCATTATCTTTATGGCCCAGTCTCTGGCGATGTCGGTTGTGTGGATCTTGCTGGAATCCCCTGATCTCGGCGTTACCGAGGCAGCAGTCGGCGCGGGCGTTACGTCGCTGTTAATGTTTGCAGCGCTGAAAAAAATCCATCGGATGAGGGACGAGAAACATGAAAAAAAGCAGTGAAGCGTTTAAAAACTGGCTTTTGAGCGGTTCGGATCCGCTGGAAGAAGAAATGATTGAAACGCTATCGGACGAGGAAAGCGAAAAACACGAACAGACGGACGAAAGCAGCCGGATCCGCAAGGAAAGAAAATCGCTCAAGGAATATCTGTACGAAAAGGGAATGTACCGCCCGGCAAGAATTGTGTGCTCCATCGGACTTTGCCTGATGCTCATTGTCATGCTGATGGGTACAGTGATGGACATGCCCTATTTCGGTCAGGCGGACACGCTGGTAAACAGCGAGCTGAGCGAATTTTACGTAGAAAAAACGCTTGAGCACACGGGCGCGACCAATATTATTACCGGCATTATCCTGAATTTCCGCGGCTTTGATACGCTTGGCGAATCGCACGTTTTGTTTATCGCGGTTTGTTCGGTCATCATTCTTTTGAAAATGTCGCCCAGCGAGGAAAATCCGAGGCTCTACACAAGCGATAGGGAAGATCAAAAGGACGAGGACCTTGTTCTGTCTTCCCTGACGCGCTTTCTGTTCCCTTTGATCTGCATGTTCGGCGTTTATATCATTTTAAACGGCAACATTTCGCCCGGTGGTGGTTTCTCCGGCGGCGCGGTCATCGGCGCGGGACTGATTTTATACTTAAGCGCGTACGGCTATAAGCGCATCCGCCGCTTTTTCACCTTCAAGACCTTCAAAGTCGTGTCCTGCCTTGCGCTTATATCCTATACATCTTCTAAGACCTTCCACTTCATTACCGGCGCAAACGAAATTCATGTACCGATTCCGCTGGGAACGCCCGGTACGATTTTCTCGGGCGGGCTTCTCCTGCCTTTGAACATTTTTGTAGGCCTGGTTGTTGCCTGCACGATGTATGCGCTTTATACCCTGTTCAGAAAGGGGGATTTTTAAAGCATGCTGAATGTGATTTATACCCACATTGAGGAAGCGGCGGCCATTGTCCTGTTCGCGATCGGCTTTACAACCCTTCTTTTAAACAAGAATCTGATCAAGAAAATTATCGGATTTTCCATGATGGACAACGCGATCTATCTGTTTTTAGCCTCCTACGGTTATATCGCAGGCCGCACCGCGCCCATCTATATTGATGCAAGCACCGATCCCAATCTGTATGTCAATCCCCTGCCGGCGGGTCTGGTTTTGACCGGAATCGTCGTTTCCGTCAGCGTTACTGCGATTATGCTGGCGCTGACTGTGCGCCTTTACAAAAGATACAGAACGCTTGACATTGATGAGATTGCGGAAATCGTGCGCAAGGAGGGAGCATAAGGGATATGGAACTTTGGCAGAACTTACCGGTTGCCCTTATCATTCTTCCGCTCGTATGCGCTCCGATCTGTTCGGTTTCCAAGCCGCGCTTTTCAAGATTCCTCGCGCTGTTTGCGTCGGTCATGGCATCGCTTTTGTCCGTTATGCTGATCATCCGCGTATCGGCAACCGGCACAAGCTATGTCTACAAAATGGGTGAATACGGCGCGCCCTTTGGAAACGAATTGTTTATCTCCGGCGCGGAGGCGGCTGTCAGCCTCATGTTCTCCATCGTCATGGCGCTTTCGCTGTTTGCGGGCCTTCGAAGAATCGGCCAGGAGATTGACGATTCAAGAAAAAGCCTGTTTTACACCGTATGCGTTCTTCTTTTGACGGCCATTCAGGCGCTGGCGTTTACCAACGACATTTTTACCGGGTTTGTTTTCCTTGAGATCACGACCATTGCCGCCGGCGCGCTCATCTTTGTCAGAAACAAGGAAGGTTCGCTCTTCGCGGCCATGCGCTATATGATCATGAACCTTCTGGGAAGCGGTCTTTTCCTTCTGGGTATCTGCGTGTTTTATACGCTTACCGGACATTTGCTTTTCCCGCAGATGAAGGAAAGCGTACAGCTGCTCGTGGAAGGCGGACGATATATCCGTCCTCTTTCCGTTTCGCTTCTTCTGATCACTGTGGGTCTTGCGATCAAAAGCGCCCTGTATCCTTTCCACACCTGGCTGCCCAACGCCTATTCTGGCGCGACGCCTGCTGCCAGCAGCATGCTTTCAAGCCTTGTGTCGAAGGCATATATCTTCCTTCTGATCAAGATCCTGGTTCGTGCGGTAGGCCTTGATGTATTCACGATGACGGGCGTCAACGACGTCATCTTTATCTATGCGGTCATCGCCATTGTGCTGGGTTCCGTTGACGCGGTCAGAGAGCACAATGTGCGCCGCATGGTCAGCTATTCGTCCGTAGCGCAGATCGGATACATCTTTATGGCGGTATCCTACGGTTCTGTTTCCGGTATGGCGGCCGCAACGTTCCACATTATTGCCCATTCGCTTGCCAAGTCCATGCTGTTTCCGGCGGTGGACAGGCTTACGGAGGTTTCCGGCGGAAATGAAAACTTCCGAGATATTCGAGGAAGCGGCTTCCGCGCTCCGATGGCGGGTCTTGCGTTTGTCATCGGCGCATTCTCGATTACCGGCATTCCCTTTATGGGCGGATTTGTCAGCAAAATCTACGTTGCCACTTCTGCGCACGATTACGGCGGATGGGTCATGCTGATTTCGCTGGGAGCGCTTGCGGTTTCCACGGTTTTGAATGTTCTTTATTTCCTTCGAACGGTTTTGACCATATACAGACCCGGCGAACGCTATCAGCTTACGAAGGATCAGTCCACACGTCCCGTTCTGACGGGCGCGCTGATGCTTTTTATGCTTTTGAACATTGCGCTCGGCATCTGGGGCATGCCCATTATGCGCTTGATTGAATCAAGCATCGCGGCATGGTAGTTTTAGTTTGGGAGGATACATCTATATGAACGGATGCTTTTATCTGATTTTCCCGGTGCTTTTACCGATTCTTTTCGGCATTATCATCAAAAAGCTGCCCTTGGAAAGAAAAATGCGCGCGATTTTCAGCGTGGGCGGGCTGTTCCTTCTGTCGCTGATTTCCGTTTGCGGCCTTCTTTTCAAGGGCGAGGCGGATTTTACCCTCTGGAAGGTTACGGAGAAAGTGGTCTTTGCCTTCTCTCTGGACGCCGTTTCCCGTTTCTACGTGCTGTTTGTGTCCGTCGTATGGGCGTTTGTGGGCTTGTATGCCACCGAGTACATGGAGCATGACGAAAACGACGCGCGTTTCTGGCGCTACTACCTGATCTCCTACGGCGCGCTCATGGGCCTTTCCATGGCGGACAACCTGATCACCCTTTACATGTTCTATGAGATGATGACGCTGGTCACCG
Organism: Clostridia bacterium; assembly: GCA_016296675.1. GTDB lineage: Bacteria > Bacillota > Clostridia > Christensenellales > Aristaeellaceae > SFHK01. The sequence continues at coordinate 33,360 of JAEDIV010000001.1, read as the reverse complement.
TTCCTCTGGTTGCGCACAACATGGACAAGCAGTCCGTTGCCGCGGCGATCAAATATCTCATCTACTCCGTATTCGGCGCATCCCTTGCGCTTCTTGGCATTTTCTTTGTGGGCGCGTACGCCGATACGTTCAATTTTACCTTGGGCGGCGTATTCACTTCCGAAATGCTTTCCGGCAAAGAAAACCTCATGCGCGTCATCTTCTTTATGATGATCGCGGGCTTTGGCGTCAAGGCCGGCATGTTTCCCATGCACAGCTGGCTGCCCACCGCGCACCCGGTTGCGCCCGCCCCTGCCAGCGCCGTCCTTTCCGGCGTAATCACCAAGATGGGCGTTCTTGGCATCATCCGCAGCGTTTTCTATATTGCGGGCGTGGATTTCTTAAAGGGAACCTGGGTTCAGTATACGTTTATGACGCTTGCGCTTCTGACTGTTGTCATGGGTTCGACCCTTGCGCTTAAGGAAAAGGTGTTCAAAAAGCGCCTTGCCTATTCGACCGTCAGCCAGGTTTCCTATGTGCTGTTCGGCTTATCCACGATGACCACCCTCGGCTTTGTGGGCGCGTTTATGCACATCATTTTCCATTCGCTGATCAAAAACACCCTCTTCATGTCTGCAGGCGCTGTCATTCATAAAACCGGCGTTACCGAGGTGGACGACCTTCGCGGCATGGGAAGACGCATGCCCATCGTCATGGCGCTTTTCACCGTCGTATCTTTAGGCCTCATCGGCATTCCTCCGACGGGCGGCTTTGTCAGCAAGTGGAACCTTGCCATGGGCGCGTTTTCCATGGCGGAGTCCTTCAGCTGGATCGGTCCGGTTGCGCTGCTTTTAAGCGCGATTCTGACGGCTGCCTATCTTCTTTCCGTGTCCATCCGTTCGTTCTTTGCGGGATATGCGGATGAAGCGCTTACGCCCTGTGAGCCCACCTGGCGCATGCTCCTTCCGATGGGACTGTTTGCGCTCCTTACGGTGGTTTTGGGTATTTGCCCCGGCTTCATCGCGGATTATGCAGGCAAAATCGCAGAGCTTATTTTCTAAAGGGGAGAAACGATTATGTATTTGGCGCTTTGTTCCCTTTTGCCGATTGCGGCGAGCGCGCTTTTGTGGTTTATACGTTTCCCCAAAAGGCTTTATAAGCTGATTTATGTGGAAACAGTCACGCTTCTCACGTCTGTTGGCGTATTTGTCGCGCTTTTCACCAAAGATCAGTCGGTGATTGAGATTTTCCGGATTTCCGATTCGTTTGTTCTGTCGTTCTCTATGGATGGCGCGAGCAGCGTGTTTATCGGCTTGGCTGCGCTTTTATGGCCGTTTGCGTCTTTGTATGCGTTTGAATACATGCATCACGAAAAGCGCGAAGGCAAGTTTTTCGTGTTCTACACGCTGGCCTACGGCGTGACGATCCTGCTTGCCGCGGCGAACAACCTGTTTACGATGTATGTGTTTTATGAGTGCCTGTCGCTCGTCACAATTCCGCTGGTGGAGCACGGACAGGACAAGGAATCTTTCCGCGCGGCCAGAACGTATATGATCTATCTGATCGGCGGCGCCTCCCTTGGCTTTGCGGCGATGGTCATGGTCAATGCGCATCATGCCGACCCCTTCCTGCTTGGCGGGATTATGGATGAAGGCGCGCGCGATATTCTGACGCTGCGCCTGTCCTACGCGTTTGCTTTCCTGGGCTTTGCCGCAAAAGCGGCGGTGTTCCCGCTTTGCCGCTGGCTTCCCAAGGCATCCGTTGCGCCGACGCCGGTTACCGCGCTTCTTCACGCAGTGGCGGTTGTCAATGCGGGCGTATATGCGGTCATGCGCATCACGTATTACGTGTATGGCCCTGATTTCATGTACGGAACGTATATCCAGTCGATCCTTCTTGTGCTGACGGCTTTTACCGTTGCCTACGGCGCCATCCGCGCGGTTCGCGAAAGCCACTTTAAGCGCAGACTCGCCTGGTCCACGGTCAGCAATTTAAGCTACATGCTGTCCTCTCTCATGCTGATGACATCCGGCGGCATGGCTGCGGCGCTTACGCACATGGTGTTCCATGGCCTTGTGAAGATCGTCCTTTTCTTTACGGCCGGCGCGGTGCTTGTATGCACCGGCAAAACGCGCGTTCGCGAGCTGCATGGTCTTGCAAAGCACATGCCGGTGACGTTTGCGGCATTCCTGATTGCAGGTCTTGCACTGACCGGTCTTCCGCCGCTTTGCGGATTCTTTTCGAAATTCATGCTGATTGATGAAATGCTCGCCTTCGGCTCGTGGCAGGGCATTGTGTGCGCATCTGCGCTGATCGTGTCGGCCGTCTGCACGGCGGTGTACATTTTCTCCGTGGCGATTCCTGCGTATTTCTCGCATCCCGTCCATGAACTTGAGGGAAATCATGATCCGCATTTGCCGATGAGATTTGTTTTAATTGCGCTGTCTGTTCTGATCGTCATTGTATCTTTAAACAGCGGACGCGTTATGGACGCCATGCGCGCGGTCGCGGGCGTATAAGGGGAGGGGGAGAGTTTATGCTGATATTGTCGTTTGTTCTCCTGCCCGTATTCGGTGCGGCCGGCGTAATCGCGCTTGGCAAAAATCACTGGAAGATCAGAAACGAATTCTTCCGCGTGATGACGTTTGTTTCGCTCGCTTTCAGCGCGTTTTTCCTTGTAAATGCCTATAACGGCACGGATTTTACCGCTGATTTTGAGGGCGCGGTCGGGCTGGGACTTCATTTCAGGGCCGACGGCTTCCGCTCGATGTATGCGTTTTTGGCCTCCTTCATGTGGGCGATGACGGCGCTCATGAGCGAAAGGTATTTTAGAAATTACCACAACCGCACGCGCTATTATTTCTTCAACCTCATGACGCTTTCAGGAACGCTCGGCGTTTTCATGTCGGACGATCTTTATACCACGTTTGTGTTTTTTGAAATCATGTCCATCTGTTCCTACGCATGGGTTGCGCACGATGAGACTGAGGGCGCGATGCGCGCCGCAGCGACGTATCTTGGCGTTGCGGTTCTGGGCGGCATGGTGACGCTCATGGGCATGTTCATGATGTATGACAAGATCGGGTCTGTTTCATTTGAAGCGATTCACGAAGCGAAGGGCATGAACCTGCATCTGGCAAGCGCCCTGATTCTTTTCGGCTTTATTGCAAAAGCCGGCGCTGTGCCCGTTCAGATCTGGCTTCCCAAGGCGCACCCGGTTGCACCGGCGCCTGCCAGCGCGCTGCTAAGCGGCATGCTGACCAAAACCGGCTTGTTCGGCGTTCTGGTCATCGCCATGAACCTGTACTCAGGATCTTATGTATTCGGCTGCATTACCCTTGCACTTGCGCTTGTTACCATGCTCTTAGGCGCGGTATTGGGTGTGTTTTCGACCAACCTCAAGCGTACCCTTGCCTGTTCTTCCATGTCTCAGATCGGCTACATTTTAACGGGCGTGGGCGCAAGCGTGCTTCTGGGCGAGCACGGATCGCTCCCCGCAGCGGGCGCGGTCATGCATATGGTGAATCACTCCGTACTGAAGCTCGTTCTTTTCATGTCCGCAGGCGTTGTGTACATGAACCTTCACAAACTTGAGCTGAACGACATCCGCGGCTTTGGACGCAAAAAGCCGTTTTTGAATGTCGTGTTCCTTTTGGGCGCGCTGGGCCTTATGGGCATTCCCGGAACCAGCGGCTATGCCTCCAAGACGCTCATTCACGAAGGCCTTGTTGAATGGGTTGTGCATACGGGCAATATGTTCGTTTTCCGCTTTTCCGAGTGGGTATTCCTGTTTGCGGCCGGCCTTACAACGGCCTATATGCTGAAACTCTACGTTGCGATTTTTATTCAGAAGAATCCGGATGAAAAGCGGCAGGCTGATTTTGACAACATGGGCGGAAAATATCTGGACGCAAGAGGTCGCATCGCGCTCACACTGTCCGCTGTCTGGATCGTTGTACTTGGCGTTTTGCCCAACGGAGTTTTCATGAAAGCGTATACGCTGAGTGAACATTTCCTTAATCAGCACGCGCTTCACGAAATCCATTTCTTCTCATGGGTCAATCTGAAGGGCGGACTGATCACCCTTGTGATCGGAACGCTTGTGTACCTTTTTGTTGTCAGAACGTGGATGTACAAAAAGGAAGAGGGATACCTGAACCGCTGGCCTTCCTGGCTCGATCTTGAAGACGGAATCTATCGCCCGGTGCTTGTGAAATTTGTTCCGTTTGTGCTCTCTTCCGTTTGCGGCGTGATGAACGGTCTTGGCGAATGGGCGGCGAAGGCGTTTATGAATGTGATCACATTTATCTCCCGCGTGATGGACGAGTTTACCGATCACATTGTCGTCATTTTCAAGGAATGCGCTCTTGTTGACCGCGATCACGACGCGCAGGAAAACCCGCACAGCGGATACCTGAAGCATGTGCGTTCGTTCTTTGACGGCGCGCACAAATGGAGGAAGCGCCTGACGCCGCACGTCAGACCCGATCCGAGAGAGGTCACCAATCTCGAATACGGTTCTTCCGTTACCAACGCCGTTTCCTTCGGCCTCATTCTGGCCGCCATCGGAATCGTGTTTGCGTTTATCTATGTGCTTGTTCCGATGATCGCAAAATAAGAAAATATCATGGAAAACCTTCGCCTGAAACAGCGTTTTCGGCGAAGGTTTTTATTTTTAACGCAAACTGCATCTTGGGACGTTGACACGGTTTTTTTATAAGTTTACAATAGAAGATGCGCGATTCTGCCCACTGATTTGAAGGGCGATTTTTCATGCCGCGGAGGATAACGAAATGTATCTGATTTGATACCGGGGCCTGCCTTTTTATAAGCTCTGATTTTTTGATTAAGTTAGGAGGCCACGCATATGCAGCATCCCGAATTGCACAATGAAACCGTGCGCAGACGCACGTTTGCCATTATTTCCCACCCCGACGCCGGTAAAACAACTCTGACCGAAAAACTGCTTCTCTACGGCGGAGCCATCCGTCAGGCCGGAAGCGTAAAGGCCAGAAAAGCAGCGCGTCATGCAACCAGCGACTGGATGGAGATTGAAAAGCAGAGAGGTATTTCCGTTACCTCTTCCGCCATGCAGTTTGACTTTGACGGCTACCGCATCAATATCCTCGACACTCCGGGCCATCAGGACTTCTCGGAAGACACCTACAGAACCCTGGTTGCCGCGGACAGTGCGGTCATGCTGATCGACTGCGCAAAGGGTGTTGAGGAGCAGACGATTAAGCTTTTCAAGGTCTGCCGCATGCGCTCAATTCCGATTTTCACCTTTGTAAACAAGCTCGACCGTGCCGGTAAAGATCCGTTTGAACTGATGGAAGAGCTTGAGCAGGTTTTAGGCATCCGTTCCTGCCCCGTCAACTGGCCGATCGGTCAGCACGGAGGCGACTTCAAGGGCGTATACCACAGAGATACGCGCGTGGTCGAAATGTACACCGGCGGAAACCATGGTCAGACGCAGGTTGAGGTTCGGACGATTTCGATCGACGATCCCGAGCTTCCCTCGGTTCTCGGCCAGAGCTATTATGATAAGCTGATGGAAGACATTGAGCTGTTGGATGTTGCCGGCGATCCTTTCGATCTTGAAATGATCTTAAACGGCAAGCTTACGCCCATGTTCTTCGGCTCTGCTTCCAACAACTTCGGCGTCGAACCGTTCTTAAAGCGTTTTTTGAGCTATACGAAATTCCCCACTGCGCGTGTGTCCGACCAGGGCGAAATCGCGCCGGACAGCGACAAATTCACCGGCTTCATCTTCAAGATTCAGGCCAATATGAATCCTGCCCACCGCGACCGCCTTGCGTTCATGCGCGTGTGCTCCGGCGTTTTCGAAAAGGGCATGACCGTCTGGCATTCTTCCAGCGGTGAAAAAATCAAGCTTGCCCAGCCCCAGCAGTTCATGGCGCAGGAGCATGAAAGCGTTGAAACCGCCTATCCCGGCGATATCATCGGCCTGTTCGATCCCGGCATTTTCCGCCTGGGCGACACGCTGTGCACGGGCGCGCCTGTAAGGTATTCCGGCATCCCCTTGTTCGCGCCGGAATTTTTCTCGAGAGTGAGCCCGCTTGATTCCATGAAGCGCAAGCAGTTCTTAAAGGGCGTTACCCAGCTTTCTCAGGAAGGCGCGATTCAGACCTTCAAGCGCCCGAACATCGGCAGAGAAGAAATGATTGCCGGCGTCGTCGGCATTCTGCAGATGGACGTTCTGGAATACCGCTTGAAGACCGAATACGGCGTGGATATTGTGCGTGAAACGCTGCCTTACCGCTATGTAAGATGGATCGCCGAGACGCCCAAGCCCATTGACCGGCTGCGCCTGACGTCCACTACCGTTCCCGCCGTCGACCGCGCGGGACGCGATGTGCTGCTTTTCGAAAACGAATGGTCCATTCGCCTGGCGCTGGAAAATAATGAAGGTCTTGTGCTCAACGAAACCGCTGACCGCGCTGCCGCCGATGCCATCGAACAGTAAAAATATAAATAAAAAAGAGGTCCTCTTCATTGAAAATTACGCGTAATGATTTAAGAAACGTAGCCATTATCGCCCACGTTGACCACGGAAAGACCACGCTTGTCGATGAAATGCTCAAGCAGGGCGGCGTATTCCGCGAAAACCAGCAGGTAAGCGACCGTGTCATGGACTCCAATGCCCTGGAGCGCGAGCGCGGAATCACGATTCTTTCCAAAAATACCGCCGTACACTATAATGGCATCAAAATCAACATCGTCGACACGCCCGGCCACGCCGATTTCGGCGGCGAAGTAGAGCGCGTACTGAAGATGGTGGGCGGCGTTCTTCTTCTGGTCGACTCTTTTGAAGGTCCGATGCCGCAAACCCGCTTTGTTCTTAAAAAGGCGCTGGAGCTGGATCTTCCCGTCATCATCGTCATCAATAAGATGGACCGTCCCGACCAGAGATGCAAGGAAGTTGTGGATGAGACGCTGGAGCTTTTATTGGATCTGGATGCGACGGACGAGCAGCTGGATTCTCCGGTTGTGTTCTGCTCCGGAAGAAGCGGCATTGCCACGCTCGATCTCGATACCCCGGCGACCGACCTTCGCCCCCTGTTCGACACGATCTTAAAGCATATTCCCGCGCCCGAGGGCGACCCGGACGAGAGTTTGCAGCTGCTTATTTCCACCATCGACTACAACGACTATGTCGGCAGAATCGGCGTTGGCCGAATTGAGCGCGGCAGGATCAAGGCCGGTCAGATGGCGGTTCGCTGCGTGTACGGCCAGAGCTTCGTTTCTCCCGCTTCGCGCCTTGGCGGCCTGTTCTCCTTTGATGGCTTGAAGCGCGTACCCACGGAAGAAGTGCAGGTAGGCGACATCGTAGCCATTTCCGGTTTCGGCGAGCTTTCCATCGGCGACACCATCTGCGATGTAGCGCTTGCAGAGCCGCTGCCCTTTGTGAAGATTTCCGATCCCACCGTTTCCATGGCATTTTGCGTAAACGATTCTCCCTTTGCAGGAACGGAAGGCACCTATGTCACCTCCCGCCATCTGCGCGCCCGCCTTTTCAAGGAAACGCAAACAGACGTATCCCTTCGCGTAGAGGATACGGAAACCACCGACGTATTCAGAGTATCGGGAAGAGGCGAACTCCATCTTTCGATCCTCATTGAAAACATGCGCCGTCAGGGCTATGAATTCCAGGTTACCAAGCCTACTGTTTTGTATAAAGAGATCGACGGCGTTCAGTGCGAGCCTATGGAATTGCTCGTCTGCGACGTGCCCACTGAATATTCCGGCGCGGTTATCGAGAAAATCGGCCGCCGCCGCGGCGTACTGCTTTCCATGGAAGGCATCGACCGCGTTCGTCTGGAGTTCAACGTTCCTTCCCGCGGCCTTTTCGGCTACAGAAGCGAATTTTTGACCGACACGCGCGGCGAAGGCGTAATGAGCGCGGTATTCAACGGCTATGAGCCGGTGAAGGGCGATATCCCCACCCGTCCCAGCGGATCTCTCGTTGCATGGGAAACCGGTGAAACCACGAGCTATGCAATGTTCTACATTCAGGACAGAGGCGAACTATTCGTCGAGCCTGGAACGAAGGTATATACCGGCATGATCATCGGGCGCAACTCCCGCCCCGGCGATATCGATGTAAACGTGTGCAAGAAAAAGCATCTGACCTCGATCCGCAACAGCGCCTCTGCCGAAGAAGCGCTCAAGGTTACGGGCATTCGTATTCTTACCCTCGAAGAGGCGCTTGACTACATCGATGACGACGAGCTGGTTGAAATCACGCCCAAGTCCATTCGCATGAGAAAGAAGATCCTCGCAACTGAAGCGCGCAAGAAACTGGAAGCGCGCAAAAAGAGCTGACGAAATACAAGTTTGGAGGCAGCGGATGCGCATTACGTCCATAGAGCTTCAGGGCTTTCGGAACTATACCGAGGCGGACATCCGCCCCTGCGACGGTATTACCGTGTTTACCGGCAACAATGCGCAGGGAAAGACCAACATTCTGGAAGCGGTGTATCTGTCCTGCACCGGACGTTCCCACAGAACCGTGCACGACAAGGAAATGATCAAAACGGGTCACGACTTTGCGCGCATCAAGGTGGAAGCAAGGCGCAATGACGGCATGCACGACGTTGAAATTGCCCTGTCCCAGATGGGCAGGCGCAAGATCAAGGTTGCCGGCAATCCGGTTTCCAAGTCCGGCGAGATGCTTGGGCACATTACCGGCGTTCTGTTTGCGCCGGAGGACCTTCGAATGGTCAAGGACGGCCCTTCCGAACGGCGCAGATTTGTGGACATGGAGCTTTCGCAGCTCAGGCCTAAATACTATTACGCTCTTCAAAGGTACGCCCGCGCGCTCAAGCAGAGGGGCGCGCTTTTGAAGGAAGCTTCCGTCAACCCCGCTGCCGTTTCCATGATCGACATGTTTGATGAGCAGCTGGCGCAGTCCGGTGCGCTCATCATGGATATGCGTCGAAACTTTATCAGAAAGCTGTCTGTAAGGGCGGGTGAAATCCATGCGGAGGTATCCGGCGGACTTGAAAAGCTGTCGGTCGAATACTGCCCGAGCGTTCAGAGCGAGGAAAGCGGAGAAGCGCTTGAGTATGCGATTCATGAAACGCTCAGGCGCGCAAGAAGCATTGATCTTAAGCGCATGGTCACCTCCATCGGTCCTCACAGGGACGATGTGTGCATGAATTTAAACGGCATGGATGCGCGCGCCTACGGTAGCCAGGGACAGGTAAGAACGTGCGCGCTTTCGATGAAGCTTTCGGAGCTTTCCATCATGACGGAGGAGAGCGGGGAGGCGCCGGTTCTTATGCTGGATGATGTGATGAGCGAACTGGATCCCGGCAGAAGGCGCATGCTTCTGGGCATGCTTTCAGGCGTTCAGACCTTTGTCACCTGCACGGATATCGAAGATCTTGCGGGCGCACAGTGCGGCAGGGTTTTTAAAGTTATAAACGCGACGCTTGAGGAGGTTCAAAACCGATGAAAAAAGCGATTTCGGTTTTCTTGGCGTTTCTCATAATGATGCTTCCTGCCGTGGCGGAACAGGCCACGAATGCTGAGGCGATGGAAGAGATTTACGACAGAATCGAAATGAGCAAAACGAAAGCAGAGCTTGACGATGCGTTTGAATGCGCCGAAACAGAGGACGGCTATTACCTCTATGAAAACAGCGTGCTCTGCGCATTTTATGAAAGCGGAAGGCTGCAGGCAAAGACGCGTGTATTTGAAAGCATCTGTGATGCTGCGCCGGTTGCCGATATTCCTTTAAGCAAGCTTTCTTCCTACAAGCATGGCATGACGATTGATGAAGTAACCGAGGCGTTTGGCGCGGAGGGACTTGAAATCATGAGAATCAATCTGGCAGACGAAGAGAACGCGGGCCAAAGACGCGTTCTGGCATGGCAAACGGATGCAGGAATTGCCGTTCAGGCGCTTTTCGAACTGGACGATAACGAATGGGTGCTGTTTGCGATTGCAGAAGTGAAATAAATAGAAAAAAGGGTGCTGCAAAGTATGCGGCGCTCTTTTCTTTATATGCAGCTGAAAGGCGAATGCCTGCAAGGGGTCTATAGCCATAAACAGAATAATGCTCATGGCAAAATTATGATATTGCATCCTGCAAAATTATGATATTGCATCCTGAATGCTTGATTTTTGAAAGCAGGTATGCTATGATTATTATACATAGTTATATGAATGGTAAAACAGCTTTATTATAGGTATATGGCAATATACCTTGTCGATACAAGGAGGGAAAAATATGGAAAGATTTGCAAAAGGCGTAAAGCGTGTGATTGCTGTGATCCTTCTTCTTATGATGCTGCCCGCCTATGCGCTTGCGGACTATGCAGCGGTTGTTACTGCCAGCAAGATGAAAGTCTATTCCACCAACAAGGAAAGCGATAAGTATTATCTGGGCTATCTTAAGAAGAATACCGAATTCACGGTTCTGGCCACTTCCGGCAATTGGGCCCGCATTTCCTATAATGGAAGGAAAGGGTATGCGCAGCTGGACGATATGAAGAAAAAGTCGTCCTCCAGCCAGACCAAGCAGCTTGCGTATACCACGAAGATGACGAAGCTTTATCAGAAGGCTTCTTCTTCCAGCAAGGTGATCAATACCCTGACGGCCGACTATCCGGTCTATATTGTCGGTACTTCCGGCAGCTATTACCTCGTAACCAATTACGACGGAAAGGGCAGCGGCTACATCAGAAAGTCTTATCTGAGCACCACCAAGAAGGATATCTTCGCGCTCTCTTCCAGCAAAAAGGGTACGTATTCTTCCTCCAATTCTTCCACCAAAATGCCCAGCGCCGTAAAGAGCAAGCAGTCCTACGTTGCAGCCAGCATGGGAAGAAGCAAGTATATCGAATACATCATCTACGCGGCGCAGTCCCGCCTCGGATGCAAATATGCGTCGAGCCCCAACAATACCACAACCTTCAAAAATGCGTCTTTTGTAAGAGCAATGTTTGCCACGCTTGGCTTCAGCGTTCCTTCCAGCGTGAAGGAAATCGGACACAGCGGAAACGTGGCTTTTGTTTCCAGACGCGAACTCAAGCGCGGCGATATCGTCTGCTTCGACTGCGAGGGCAATGACGATAACATCATCGATCATGTCGGCATCTATCTTGGCAGCGGCTATTTTATCCATGCGTCCAGCGCGGCCGGCATGGTTGTCGTCTCCAAGATGAGCTCCGGATATTATTATGAGACTTTCTGCTGGGGCAGAAGATACGTATAAAGAAGACAGGCAATTGAAAACCGGGCAGGATCTGGTATGATCCGGCCCGGTTTTTATGCGCCTTATTCGCCCATAAGCGCGCCTCTTAATTTTTCAAGCGCCTTTTTTTCAATCCGGGAGACATAGCTTCTTGAGATTCCGAGAAGTTTTGCTACGGCATGCTGCGGCTTTGGCGCACCGCCGATCAGGCCGTAGCGGAGGTAGACGACCTTCTGCTCTCTTGGGGTGAGTAGCTTTGGAATGAGGGCGAGCGCACGCCTGGATTCGATTCTGATTTCCGCTTCATCGCTCAGCGCGTTTGGATCCGTTCCCAGAAGATCGGATACGAGAATGCTGTTTCCGTCCTTATCCGCGCCGATGGGTTCGTTGAACGATATATTGCTTTTCAGTTTTTTGCTTGCTCGAAGGAGCATCAGAATCTCGTTTTCTATGCATCTTGACGCATAGGTTGTGAGCCTTCCGACCTCCGGACGAAAGGTGGATACCGCTTTCATAAGTCCGATGGTTCCGACGCTCACGAGATCGTCTGTATCTGCGCCGCCGGCGTATTTTTTTGCGATGTGAGCGACAAGCCTGAGATTGTGCTCGATCAAAAGCCGTTTTGCTTCCTCATCGCCTTCGCAGGCAAGGCGGATTTTTTCCTCTTCTTCCTTTTCGGAAAGCGGCTTGGGAAAGGAAGAGCGAATGCGCAGATGCCCGAAGAGAATCTGCGCGCCGTCCAGAATGTAGATAAGAAGATCCGATAACACCCGCATCCCTCCCGAAAAGCTTTGCTTCTTCACGGGAGTGTATGCGGGTGTTGTGTTTTGCTTGCCTGTCCGATGGGACTGTGGCTTTAAAATACAGTTTGGATGATGTTTTTTACCTTCCCAAATGATTGGACAGCGAAGAAAAACGATTACTGTGCGTTGTGCTCAAGATCGTAGGCCTGCCAGAGCGGGCGGTATTTGTTTACGTTGGCCTCGTGTTCTTCATTGGTTTTGGCAAAGACCAATTTGCCCGACGCGGGCTCAGCGGCGCAGAAGAAAAGATAGTTTTCGTTTATGAACGTCTCATCCGGATTCATCGCGGCGACCAGGGCGTTCTTGGAAGGATTGCAGATCGGACCGACGGGAAGTCCCGCTACGCGGTAGGTGTTGTACTGCGTATTGGCGGAAATGTCTTCTGTCGTCAGCGCCAGACGCGTAGTGCCGGTAAGATAGGTGGCGGTCGGATCGCTTTCAAGCCGCATGCCGGCAGCCAGGCGGTTATAGAATACTGCGCTTACCTTTTTCATGTCCTCGATCGTCGTCGCTTCTTTTTCGATGACGGAGGCGAGGGTGATGATCTGGCTTTCCGTGAGCGGAACCTGCTTGGTGCCGTAGGGATCGGCTTCCTTTACGAGGTTTCCGTTTTCATCATAAACGGCTTCGTTGGTGAAAAGGGACGCATAGACGACGTCTGTCTGCCTTAAGAGGGTGCGGATGATGGATTGTGCATCGGCTGAGAGATACACGCGGTAGGTGTCCGGCGCGAGATAGCCCTCAAGCGGATAAGCGCGCCTGATCAGATTCTCGTTGCTCTCGGCATTGATGAGCGCGAGGCTGTAGCCCAGGAAGGGCTCATATTGCTTGCACGCGGACAGGAAATCGGATTCGTTTGCGATTGCGCCGATGTCTTTCAGATATTTTGCGATCTCCTCGACCGTCCAGCCGGGAATGATGCGGATGGTGCGCTCGTTGGTGGCATTTCCGGAGGAAATTGCATCCACGACCTCAAACAGATTCATATCGCGCGAAAGGTAATACATACCGGACTGGATTTTGTTGGTAAGGCCGTAGAACTGAATGTAATACTTGAAAACAGAGGGGGATTTGATATAGCCCTGCGCTTCTAAGTTTTTTCCGATGGTCGAAATGGATTCGCCGGAAGAGATGGTAAAGCCGGGCGTCAGATAGTCGTTTTCATCCGGCGCTGAAATATAGCCGTTGTAGATTTTTTCCCACGCGGTTGAAATCAGGCCGACGACGATCAAAAGAGCGCACGTGAAAATGACCACAGGCCTTAGAATCTGCCACAGCCATGCATACCAGAACATGCCGTATTCGCGGTCGCGCATGACGGTTTCGCGCGTATAGCGGCGCGGCTTGAACGGATTTCGGTCCTGAATGCGCTTCTTTTTCCGATGTTTGGACATATCTTCCCTCCGATTGATCAGGCCTGCGTGAGCGCATCGATATCGATGCCGGCTACATCGCCGAGAATTTTATAAATGTCCGCGAGCATTTTCTGAAAGCGGAATTCTGCCAGAAGGTACTGGGACGCATCCTGATTGAACTGAAGAAGAGAAGCGATTCTTTGAAGCTTCTGCATTTCTTCGTTGTCCATGCCTTCGCCCGAGGCTGCGCGCGCCTGGAGCCTGAACTGCATGCGCTTATATTCGTCCAGAAGCGCTTTGTTGGTGGAATCCTCATATGCCAGCGTCTTCAGGCGGATATACTCCCTGTATTCTTCGGTTTCCTTGAGCGAACGCGCGAGCGCATGCGCCTGATCGTAAACATTCATGGTGTTTGTTTCCTCTCTTGGACGGATTTGATGAAGCCAATGTTCATTTTTATCAGACAATAATGGTCAGAATCATGGGATTGCGCTTGATGGTATCGTAGATATAGCGGGACAGAGCCTCTCTTATCATATCCTTGAGCGCGCTTGTGGAGATGCCGGTATAGAGCTTGGCGTCAAGAATGCGGCGCACGGTAGCGCGCGCGCCTTCCATGATGTCCTCGTTTTCCTTTACATAGACGAAGCCGCGCGAGACAATGTCGGGGCCGCTGACAAGCGTGCCGTCCTCGTGATCAAGGCCGATGACCACGATGATAAGGCCGTCTTCCGAAAGATGCTTTCTGTCGCGAAGCACAGTTTCGCCGACGTCGCCGATCCCCAGACCATCGATCAGAACTGCGCCGGAGGATACAGCGTCCACAGCCTTCATGCTGTCGGGCGTAAGTTCGATGACGGTGCCGTTGTCGGGAATGAGCACGTTTTCTTCCGGCATGCCCATGGTGATTGCGAGATTGGCATGATGATAAAGATGCCTGTATTCGCCGTGCACGGGAATGAAATACTTCGGTTTGACCAGCGCATGGATGAGCTTAAGCTCTTCCTGGCGCGCGTGACCGGACACATGGACTTCGGCAAGCGCGTCATAGATAACGTCTGCGCCGGTCTTGACCAATTGGTTGAGTACGCGCGATACGCTTTTTTCGTTTCCGGGGATGGGAGTTGCAGATACGATGACCATGTCGCCGGGGCGGATTTCCAGCTTTTTGTGCTCCTGAAACGCCATGCGCGCAAGACCGCTCATGGGTTCGCCCTGGCTGCCTGTCGTGATGACGACGATTTCGTCATCCGGATATCTGTCCAGATCATCCGCATTGATTAGATACCCTTCGGGAACGGTCATATAGCCCAGCTGCGTGCTTAAGCGCGCGACGTTCACCATGCTTCTTCCGATCAGACATACGCGGCGGTGACGCCGTACGGCAGCGTCGATAACCATCTGGATGCGGTGAACGTTGCTTGCGAACATCGCGATGATGATGCGTCCCTGTGCGCGGTCGAAAAGATTGTTGAACGTTTCGCCGACTTTTCTTTCGCTCATGGTGTAGCCGGGACGCTCAACATTGGTGGAATCCGCCATCATGAGAAGAACGCCTTTCGTGCCCAGAGCGCCCAGCCTGCCCAGATCCATCAGCTGGCCGTCGATGGGCGTATAATCCACCTTGAAATCGCCCGTGTGAACGATAACGCCCACCGGCGTATGAATGGCCAGGGCGCATGTTCCGGCGATGGAGTGGCTCATGCGGATAAACTCTACTTTGAATACGCCCGCGGTTATAACATCGACGGGCTCGATTACATTTATATTTACGCTTCCGAGCAGTTTGTGCTCTTTGAGCTTGCTTTCAATCAAAGCGGCAGTCAGGCGCGTGGCATACACGGGCGCAGGGATTTCCCTGAGCACATACGGAGCCGCGCCGATATGGTCTTCATGGCCGTGGGTGATCATATATCCGCGAACGCGGTCGCGGTTCATCTGGAGATAGGATGTGTCAGGGATGACGAGGTCTACGCCGGGCATGTCCTCGCGCGGGAAGATGGAGCCGATATCCACAACGATGATATCGTTGCCGTACTCAAAAGCGGTCATGTTCTTTCCGATCTCACCCAGACCGCCCAAGGGGATGATGCGCAGTGCATTGGAATTCGTTTTCGGTGCGTTTCTTCTTCGGTTTTGCGAAGAAACGGGTTTTTTGGCCATAAGTTACCTCCTTTTCTGTGTTGATATGTTTTGTTTTATTTTTACCGTACAGTGCAGCGCCTGTACGGATCAGTTCTACATAAGAAAACAGCCCTGTATAAAGTATATCACTTGCCGGGCAATTTTGATTTGAATTTCCGTTATGCTTGGAAATTTTACGTGACAGAGATATTTTTCATTTTTTACTGCGCGTATCGGACCAGAATTCGTTTAAAAGATGAGCGCACTCATCCTCCATAAGACCGCCGTCAGACGGACAATAGCCCGGCAGCGCCGGGTCCTCTGTCAGACGGTAAATGCTGCCTGCGCAGCCGTACTGCGTGTCATGTGCGCCGAAAACCAGTTTTTTCATGCCGCTCATCGCGATTGCGCCTGCGCACATGGGGCAAGGCTCGAGCGTCACATATATGGTAAGATCTTTCATGCGCCATCGCCCCGTCTTTCGGGCGGCTTCCCTGAGAACGTTGATTTCAGCGTGGGCGGTAGGGTCGCAGGCGCTTTCGCGCGTGTTGTGGGCGCGCGCAAGCAAAACATCCCCGTGCGCAATCACGGCGCCTACGGGGATCTCGCCTTCCTGAAATGCGACCCGCGCTTCTTCAAGCGCGAATCGCATCATGGTTTCATCGTTTTTTGTAAACATCAGAAGGTAACGCCGAGCGTCTTTAAATAGTCGATGGAGGATTTCATCTGGCCGAGCGGGCACTGTGTGTCAGCCGCGTTGTCCTGCTCGATTTCGACATACTTGACGCCGGTTTCTTCGCATGCACGGATGATTTCGGGCCAGTTGAGATTGCCGCTTCCGATGGGAACCATCTTGTGGTGCTGTCCGTTTTCCGCGCAGCCGGCCATGTCTTTGAAATGGCCTACGTCCATGCGTCCGTTGACCTTTTTGATCCATGCAACCGGATCGCATCCGCCCGCCTGTACCCAATAGGTGTCCAGCTCAAACTGCGCTTCGGGACAGAAGGTATCAAACAGGATGTCCATGCCGAGCACGCCGTCAAAGCGCTCAAATTCGAAGGCGTGGTTGTGGTAGACAAAGGTGAGGCCTTCATCGGCGAGCTTCTTTGCAATTTCGTTGATATGCAGCGCGAATTTCTTAAAGCCCTCGGCGCTTGTGCGGTATTCGCCGCTCATGGAGCCCAGACCTGCATATTTGACATTCCAGGTCTTGTGGCGGCGGATCAGCGCGTCGAGTTCTTTATCAAAATCATCCATGGAGTTGTGGGTGACGACGGGAGTCATACCGGTTTCTTCCAGAATATCGCGCACGACTTCGTCGGGAATGTCGCGGCTCTGGCCGGACAGCTGACAGGTGTTATAGCCCATTTCCTTAAGACTTTTCAGTGTGTTTTTCAGGCCTTCGGCATCCTGTACGAGGTTGCGCACGGAATACAGCTGCGCGCCGATAACAAAGTTCTTCATGAGGCCACCTCCGCATAATATGATAAATCTATTATAGCGCAAAAAGATGGTCTTCGCAACGATAAAAGACAGACGTTGATAAAAAATCTCATATGGGAGGCGGGCAGATGAGAAGCCTTAAGCGAGTGAAGGTCAGGCGCGAAAGGGCGTCTTTTCCGGCGCTGGTGATTGCATTTTTGGTGTTCTCCATCGTGTTTTATCTTTCGGCTGTGAGCGTTCAAACGGAAAAGGCAATCGAAAGCAGCACTGCGAAGAATGCAAAAAGCACGCGGGAGATTGAAATCGAAAAGGCGGAATACTATCTCATTTCGCTGTGTGAAAGTGATAAACCGGAAACGGTCCGGCTGAATGCCGCGCGGAATATGCAAAGAGGAGCAGCAGGATATCTTTTTGAAAAGGAGGGCAGATATTATTCGGTCGGGAATGTGTATTTTTCTAAGACCGAAGCTGAAAAAATGATAGCGCATCTCACGAAAGGCGGGATGGACGCGAAAGTGATCATTGTCTCTTCAAAGGGCGTTACCCTTCGTGTAACGGCGGATCAGGCAGTGCTTGACGCAGCCGAATTTGCCGCTCGGGCATTTTCACAATGGGAAAAATCGATGATGGATATCTCAAAGAGAATAGACCGGGGGGATTTGAGCGGGCGGGAAGCGTGCGTGCTTTTGTCGGTTCTGGCTTATGACCTTGGGAAGGAGAGAAGCACGGCTGAGGCGGTTTCTTCAGGGGCGCAGGATCACGCGGTTAAGCGCATGATGGATGTGTATCTTCATATGCTGGACCAGACGGCTCTTCTTACAAAAAATGAGGGCGGAGAAGGAATGCTCTCCGCCCGGATCAAACATGCCACAATTGCGCATGTTCAAAAAAGAATCTCTATGTGTGATGGTTTTCTTGGTCAGAATTGAACGTCGAACATGGGAACATCCCGCTTGACGGCGATGTCCCATGTGAGGGCGGATACGGTCGCCCATCCGTCTTCATTCAGGATATCGTCCGAATCCTTGGGGTAGGGAGCGGATTCCTCGCCGTCGCAGAGAAAATAATAGGTGTGGTTGTATTCGCTTTTGTAGGATTCGTACCGGGCTTCCGTAAGATATACGGGGGCAAGCGTCTGGGTTGATTTTACGCCCTTGATTTTGTCAAGCGGAATCGGCGGCACGTTCAGATTATAGATTTCGCCGCGCATAAGCGGATGTTTCAGCGCCCATTCTGCGACGCGCAGTGTGATTTCGCAAGCAGCAGAATAATCCGTCTGGGAAAAGGAGCGAAGGGACGATGCAAGCGCAGGGCAGCCGGCCATCGACGCTTCCATCGCCGCGCCGACAGTTCCGGAATAGACGCATGCGCCGCCGAGGTTTGAGCCTCTGTTGATGCCGGATATGCAGATGTCAGGCTTGTCGTCCTTTAATAGAAATATGCCGAGGCGTGCGCAGTCCGTGGGCGTTCCGTCGACTGCAATGGCACGCATGCCGAAGAGCGTGGATTCCTTTGCGTGAAGGGGTTTTACGATGCTGATGGAGTGGCTGCATGCGCTTTTTTCGCTGTCCGGCGCGCAGATGGTCACGCGATGGCCTTTTTTCACCGCCAGCTCAGCCAATTGCAGAATTCCGTCCGCGCGGATGCCGTCGTCATTGGTTAAAAGGATATGCATGGTGGTTCCTCCGGTTTTCTGAGTGAATAAAATAAGTATAGCACATTTTCCTGTTTTCGTGTATACTTATTTTGCGGCAAAAACCTCAAAGTGCATAATCCGAATCTTGCGTATGCCTGCGGATTTAAGATGCGCTGAAATTCTGTGTATAAAAAACAAAGCATGATATTGCCTGGATGACATAAAAAACAGGCCTTCTTTCTAAGGCCCAACACTATAATGATAGCAAATCTGTTTTGATTCGTCAATATGTTTCGTTAAGAATCTACTGTTTACACAATGTTAATAATGAAAATTTTGTATAAAATTCCGGGTTGCAAAATAGGGAAATCTGCCGTATAATTTAAGCACAGAGAGCGAAGAGAAAAAGAAAAAGAGCTTCCTCCAGACGAACCAACCGAAGAGATTCTCTGAAAAGGATGAAAAAATCTGCAAAAGAGAAGTTAAGAAGAAAAGAGAATCGCAGGGATTCGGAAAAAAGGATTCGTCAAATACAAAGAAAGAGAGGTACACAAACAGATGTTAGATATCAAGATCCACCAGAAATGACCCTTGATTGTGGATGATCGGACTTTGTGAAGAAAGAGGAAGATCGCAAAATGAAGCAATCAAGGGTCATTTCATTTTTGGAAAAATGAAGAGGTTATTTGATGGATTCCGATGGGAATCTGTTTTTTTATGCACTTACAAATCTTTCTTGCTATCCAATACTGCGTATGTTATAATATGATTAAATGCAAACCTTCCTTTATGGTTTTGCGTTTGCACATTGCCCTGTCAGGAGGCGAGAATTTTGTTTAAGCCCATAAAATTGGCGGTAAACCGTAAGGTTTTAAAAGGAGACGCGCGCACGCGTACAGTCGAAGGCGGCAAGACGCTCATAGTGTCGTGGGGCGCAGAGGGCGCAGAAGGATCATTCCAGACGGAATACCGTCTTGTTCTGAAAGCGGAAGGCGAATTGCTGTTTGATTCCGGCGCTGTTTCGGATAAAAAGCAGATGTGCTTTGTTCCGTGTTTTGGTTTTCCCGAGGGGAAGAAAATTGAAATATCGCTGGCAGTCAAGGATGATTTTGGAAACGAAAGCCTTGAAAAGGCGGAGTATTTCTATATCGGCTCAACCGACTGGACGGCCGGATGGATCGTTATGGACGGCGCGCCGGATGCAGCGACGGTGTATTTCAGACGCGAGTTTTCGGTGGATAAGCCCGTAAAATCCGCGCGGATGTATGCGGCAGGACTGGGGTACCACGAAATTCTGATAAACGGCGAAAAAATCGGAAACGCTTATCTTGACCCCGCGCACACTGACTATTCCAAATCAGTGGAATATGTGTTTTATCCGGAAATTGAAAAAGCGATTTTGCCGGGCAGGAATGTTGTTTGCGCGCGTGTCGGCGGCGGCTGGCGAGACAACAACACGGGCATGATCAAGGATCTGAATGTGCCCGTGCGCTTTTTCGGAAAAAGACAGCTTTCTCTGATTCTCAAAGTGGAATATGAAGACGGCGAAACCGAAGAAATTCATTCCGATGAAACCTGGCAGGCAGGAACGGGCGCGTCCGTTCGGTCGAATTTGTTTGACGGCGAAATCTATGACGCAAACAGTGCGCAGACTGGCTGGGACAAGGCCGGCTTTGACGGCTTTCAAAATGCGCGTTTTACGGACGCGCCCGGCGGACGCATGCGCGTTATGACGCTTGCGCCGATCAGGGAAATGGGCGTATACAAGCCTCTTTCCATTTCGCATCCGAAAAAGGGCGTTTCCATCATCGATTTCGGGCAGAACCTTTCGGGCGTTGTCCGGATGAAGCTGAAGGATCTTAAAAAGGATCAGAAAATCACGCTTGTCCATGCGGAGGAGCTCGATGAAGACGGCATGCTCTACACGCTTCCCCTCAGAAAGGCCAAGTGCGAAGATGTTTATATTGCAAGCGGCGACGAGCGCGATCTTTCCCTCTGGCAGCCGGATTTCACCTATCACGGCTTCAGATATGTTTCCGTTGCCGGCTATGATCCCGATTACGACAGCATCGAAGCGGTGCTTCTGCACACGGATCTGGAGTCGGACAGCTTCTTTGTGTCCGGCAGCGCGCAATTAAATGCGCTTCAGAAGCAGATTCTCATGACCGAGCGCGACAATATGCATTCCATCCTCACCGACTGCCCCCAAAGGGATGAGCGCATGGGGTGGATGAACGATGCGACGGTTCGCTTTGAGGAAACGCCGTATAACTTCGACTGCGCCGGGATGTTTCAAAAAATTGTGCGCGATCTGATGGACGTGCAGAGCGGGGACGGCGCGATCACCTGCACCGCGCCCTTCGTATTCGGCGCGCGCCCGGCGGATCCGGTTTGCTCGAGTTTTCTGGTCGCGGGCATGCAGTCGTATCTCCACTTTAATGACCTTGAAACGATCAGGGAAGCCTATCCTGCCTTCTGCGCGTGGGAAAACTATCTGCTTTCAAAGAGCGATGATTATATCGTAACTTATTCCTATTACGGCGACTGGGCCGGTCCGGGCTATGCATGCGAGGGCGGCGAGGACGGCGCGAAATCCTGCGTCACGCCCGGTGAATTCATGTCCACGGGCTATTCGTATTTCAATTTGAAAACGCTTGCCCAGATGGCGCGGCTCTTAAACAGGGAGGATGAAGCCCAAAACCATGAGGAAACCTCCGAAAAGGTAAAGGCTTCCATGCTTAAAAAATGGTATAACGCGGAAAATGCATCCATGGCCACGGGCTCTATGGCGTGTCAGGCATTCTCTTTGTGGCTGAATATCATTCCCGAAAACGACGCGCCGCGCGCCGCAAAAAAGATGCGCGATGATCTTGTGAACGCGAATTACGCCTTCACGACCGGAAACCTCTGTTCAAGATACATGCTGGATATGCTGAGTGAATACGGCTATATCAACGAGGCGTATGAGCTGCTTACCCGAGAGGAATACCCCTCCTTCGGCTTCATGCGCCAGCATGAGGCCACGACGGTTTGGGAAAGGTTTGAGCTTAAGAAAAATCCCGGCATGAATTCGCACAACCATCCGATGTACGGCGCGGCAGGATCGTTCCTGTATAAATACATTGCCGGCGTATATCCGGAGAATGGGGGCTATGAAACCTTCACCGTCAAGCCCTTCATGCCCGAAAAGCTTTTAAGCGCGCAGGCCGGAATTGACACGCGTTATGGCCGCATAAACGTGCGCTGGACCAAACGCTACGGTGAAGCCCATCTGTATGTGGACGTTCCCTTCGGAACAACCTGCCACGCGGAATTCATGGGTGAAACACGAACCTGGACACACGGAACGCACATGATTCACGTTCCTTTGGAAAAATAAATTTGGGAGGAAGAACAATATGAAGACGGTTAAAAACAAGCAGCTGGTAGTCGGCGCGGACTTTGCGGGATTTCCCCTCAAGGAAGCGGTCGTTGCGCATCTTAAGAAAAAGGGCTGGGAGATCACCGATCTTGGCGTGACCGCGCCCGATCAGGACAAGGAAAACACGGATCTGATGTTCCACAGAGTGGGCTTAAGGGTCGGCGCGTGCATCTCAGAAGGCGAATTTGACCGCGCTCTTCTCTTCTGCGGAACCGGCATGGGCATTCACATCGCCGCCAGCAAGTGCCCCCATGTGCACGCAGGCGTAGTCGAGTCCGTTCCCGCCGCCCTTCGCGCCATCACCGGAAACGGCGTAAACGTGCTGGCTATGGGCGCGTTCTACGTAGCGCCGCAGATGGGCTGCGACATTGCGGACGCATACTTAAACGCCGACCTCGGAACGGGCTATGAGTGGTGGCATAACTTCTATGAATTCCATAAGCTCGCCATCGACGAACTGGAAGCGTTCGACTACGAGGAATACAAAAAGAACGGCTTTAAGGTCAATAAGCTGGGCGACTATCCGCTTTCCCTTGAAACCAAGCCCGAATAAGACGTAGGAAGAGCGGAAGAAATGAACATTCTCTGCAATTGATAAGGAAGCTGTCCTCGTAACGGACGCGAAAAAGGAAGACGTTTCCCTGAACGCAATGATTGAGCGTTTCATCTCCGTATCGCCCTTTAAGGTGCGCGTGGTGAATCTTTGGGAAACCGAAATCCGCGGCGGATGCCTCGGCTGTTTTGGCTGCGCGGCCACCGGAAAATGCGTGTACACCGACGAATTCGACGATTTTTTGAGAAATACCATCCAGTCGGCGGACGCGATCGTGTACGCATTTGCCATCCGAGACCACTCGATGGGCGCAAGGTTCAAAATGTACGACGACCGCCAGTTCTGTAACGGTCACAGAACCGTCACCATGGGCGCGCACACGGGCTATCTGATCAGCGGCGCATATTCAAAAGAGGAAAACGTAAGAACCATCGTCGAAGCCCGCGCTCAGGTCGGCGGAAACTTCCTGTCAGGCGTCGCCACCGACGAAACCGACCCGAACGGCGAAATCGACTGCCTTTCCAAAACCCTCGCCTATGCCCTTCAAAACAGGCTCACTCAGCCTGCCAACTTCTACGGCGTCGGCGGCATGAAGATTTTCAGAGACCTCATCTATCTCATGCAGGACTTCATGAAGGCGGATCATAAGTTCTTTAAGTCCCACGGCCAGTACGACTTCCCCCAGAAGAAAAAGGGGATGATGATCAAAAATGTATCTGGTCGGTGCGCTGATTTCCAATCCCAAAATCAAAGCGAAAATGGGCAACGCCATGAACGAGGGCATGCTCATGCCGTATAAGAAGATGTTTGAGAAGGAATTTGGAAAACAGAAAACGGAATAAGAAGGCACAACAAACAAGATTTCGGGACGGGAAACCCGTCCCCTACGGTAGGATTGGGCGTTTTTACATAAATGATGCTTCCAACCTTGTAGGGGATGGGTTTCCCATCCCGTGTATTCCCGGACGAAAAGAGGCTGCTGCAGATATATGCAACAGCTTCTTTTCATGATTCACTACAAAATGCTGTTTTAATCCATTCTGTTTCATGCGGCAATATTGGTAGGGCGGGAGCAAGCCCCCGCCCTACGATTGATTGAAACAATAATTGCTCACAGCTAAGCTGCAAACAGGATTCCTGCAGCATGCTCTTTAACGAATGATTATTCGGTGAGATGTACCGTAAAACACGTATTTATATCTGTGTTTTCTTTAATCCTTATGAAATAATCGTTGGATGCTTCCATTTCCATACGTTCAAGCGTTCCCTTGGGCACGAAGGTGATTGCATTTACGTCTTCAGGAATCGGATTACCGCTGTGGACGATGTTCCATGCGCGTTTGCCGCTTGAAAGCGGCTCTTTCTCTCCGCCCTCCATACCGATGGAGCAATCGCCGGTTAAGGGAATTCCGTTCTGATCAAAGAGGATGTAGTAAAGGCCGTCTTTCAGAATGGAACTTGCGTTTGCATCTGTGATGACGTCGTACTCAATGATGGTAGACGCGGAATCAATGGCGAGCGTTTTCAGGACGACGGTTTTTCCGGGAAGCTCAAACACCAGGGGCTCGGAGAGCGAGTAGCGGGAAACGGGCGTCTGACCGGGCTGAATGGTGACGTTTACTTCGAGGACGGCAACCTTACGGAATACGCCGGATTCGACAAGGGCAAGCTCAGACGCTTCATCGATATCCATGCCTTCCTTCAGGCGCTTGCCACGCGCTTCGATAAACGCGCTGTATCCGCTGATGGTCGATCTGTGAAGCGCATCGACCGCCACTTTTTTTTCTTTTTCAAGGTTTTTGACAATTTCGCTGCCTGGTTCATACAGATCCATAACCTGAACGATTTCAGCAATCTCGTAGTCAGTTTCATACGCTTGGACGATGACTTTGGCCTGAATGGGCGACGTAAGGCCTCCGTTATAGCCATAATCGGTGAAGCCTGAATATATAGGGGCGTCTTTTGAAAGATGCACCATCATGTCGTTTCCGACATCAATGGAAGAGGTGGAACCATAGTGGCCGCCGATGCTGTTTTCAGCAAGGAGTTCATCAGCAGGATTTGTGTAATTGAGTTCGTATGAAGTGGTGTAGAACACATCCCTGTCGCGCTCGGAGCTTACCGTCCAGCCAAGGTGCATGGTGTTCTGGTCGATCAGGTATTCATCAAGGTTCAAAGTGATGCCGTTTTTAGTTGCCTGCGCGGCATTTATGACGATGCTGTCCTTTGCCTGCTTACTGATGTTCCCGTTCGGGAAAAGCCTTTCGAGGATGCCCGATGCATTCAAGGCCAGCGCAGTGCCAGTCAAGATGAGGCAGGCGGCGAGGGCGATGACGGCGGCTTTCAGGGGGATGCGCCTGTTGTCGTTTTTTCTTTCTATCATATTTCTGATCTCTTTTTCCGTATTGAGGACGATTGAAGCATCCGGAGAAACGGAATCAAACAGATCGCGGATTGCGTCCTTCGGCATGATTTAGTCCACCTCCTTGTCTTCAATCATGCGTCTAAGTTTCTGTCGTCCGCGCATGAGCTGTGATCTCACGGCAGTCGGGCTTGCGCCCGTGACTTCGGCGATTTTATCTGTAGACAATTCTTCGTAATAGTAGAGGTATAATACCACCCTGTATTTTTCAGAAAGCGATTTAAGCGCATTTAAAAGTTTCTCTCTATGAGGATTTGTATCTGCGCCTCTTTTTGCGGAAAGATCTTCGTTTTCGCACACCGTATATCTGCGCCAGGCGCTTTTTATAAGGTTAACGGACATATTTATCGTGGTTTTGATAAGCCACGCTTTTTTGTGTTCTTCGCTTTCAAAGGATCTTTCCTCTGAAAACAGCTTCATGAATACATCCTGATAAATATCTTCCGCGTCGAATCGGTTTTGCGTTCTGGCGAATGCAAGGCGGTATACCATGTCGGAATACTTTTGAATGGTATCATGGATCGGATCGCCCGTACGCAGCGACCTGTCAATCATGTCCGCCACCTCCTTTCACCTATAACACAATTTGTGAGCGCGGTTTGTTGCATATTCTGGAAACATTATATATGAAATTTAGGGAAAATGGAATGGGACGAAAGGAATGGATAAAATTTCGGCAGCCGTATTCCCTGATATGAAATACCCCCCGGGAAACGCATTGTTTCCCGGGGGTTCAAGCCATCAAAAAAGTACCTTTTTTGATGGGAAGGGCCGATCCCCTGAAATCCTGCGGGATTTCCGGGCGGGGATCGGAAAGGGGAAGCGTTTTCAGTCGCTACGCTTTGTGAAAACGCGCGATTTAGGCGTACATGCCGCCAAAATCGATTGAAAATGGAGAGGAAGTGCGCTTCCTCTCCATACCTCTCCCGGAGGTTTGTTGATGGTCTGTACCCCCCGGGAAACGCATTGTTTCCCGGGGGTTGCCCTTATCCAAGCACCATCCTGTCGTTTACGATCCCGCTGCCGCTTGCGCGGGTGAAGAGGCTTAAAAGCATTTCTACGGTCAGCTGTTTCTTTTCTTCGCCGGAAACGTCTATGATGATTTTGCCTTCATGCATCATGATGAGCCGGTTTCCGTGCTGGATGGCGTCTTTCATATTATGGGTGATCATGACGGTGGTGAGTTTGTTTTTGTTTACGATCTGATCAGTGAGATCGAGCACTTTCGCAGCGGTTTTGGGGTCGAGAGCTGCGGTGTGCTCGTCCAGGAGCAGGAGCTTGGGCTTGTTCATGGTGGCCATTAAGAGAGTGACGGCCTGTCTTTGTCCGCCGGACAGGAGACCAACCTTGGTGGACAGGCGGTTTTCAAGGCCGAGTTCGAGGGAGGCGAGGAGGGCTTTGTATTCTTCTCTGTCCGCCTTTTTCACACCCTTTACGAATTTGCGTTTTATGCCGCGCCGTGAGGCAATGGCGAGGTTTTCGGCAATTTCCATATCGGGCGCGGTGCCCTTCATGGGATCCTGAAACACGCGTCCCAGGAATTTTGCCCGTTTGTGCTCCGGCATGCGGGTGACGTCCACGCCGTCGATTTCGATTTTGCCTGCGTCGGGCCGCCACACGCCTGCGATGGCGTTTAAAAGAGTGGATTTGCCCGCGCCGTTTCCGCCGATGACGGTGACAAAATCGCCGTCGTTTAGTTCAAGATTCAGGCCGTTCAGCGCTGTTTTTGCGTTTACCGTGCCCTTGTTGAACGTCTTTTTAAGCCCGGTGATCTTAAGCATTTTCGTCACCTCCCGCTTGATCGCTCGTTTCCGGCTCTTTGAGCCTGGACAAATATTCCGCTTTGATATACGGAACAGCGAGGAAGATGGCTACGATGATGGCGGAGAGCATCTTAAGATAATCGGTCTTAAGACCTAAGAGAATGACGAAGTTATAGACGATATAGTAGATGATGCCGCCGCCCAGAACGCCGATCAGGCTCACGACGAAGTTGGGCTTGATCTTCATGGAGACGGACAGGCCGATAAAGATGGCGGCAAGACCGATGACGATAGCGCCGCGCCCGTCGTTTATGTTGGCCGAGCCCTTGTACTGGGCAAGCATCGCGCCGGCCAGAGCGACAATGCCGTTGGCGATGGCGAGGCCGATCACTTTGTTGAGCTTGACATTCA
The DNA here is from genome assembly GCA_016296675.1 of Clostridia bacterium. Lineage (GTDB taxonomy): Bacteria > Bacillota > Clostridia > Christensenellales > Aristaeellaceae > SFHK01. Next base: position 6,226 of record JAEDIV010000001.1, on the reverse strand, counting down.
CGCCCTGGGCTCTTGACATATCCGGGTTATCGCCGGTGGATTTTAAGGTCAGGCCTACTTCAGTGTAGAAAAACTGCCAAAGGCAGATGATTACAACCGTTACAATGATGAGCATGGAAAGAATGGACATATAATTGTTGCTCATGTGAACCCAGAGGGAATTGGCCCTGGGGTCGATGGTCGCAAGCGAGCGGCCGCTTAAAATGCGAAGGTTTACGGAATAGAGAATCAGCTGTGTGAGAATGCCCGAAAGAATGGAAGGGATGCCGCAGGCGGTATGCAATAGTCCTGTAACCACGCCGGCCAATGCGCCTGCCAGAATTGCAACAAGTATGCTCAGCCAGATTGGCGATCCGTTTGCCAGCATCACAGCGCATACACATGCGCCGGTTGTGATGGAGCCGTCCACGGTAAGATCGGCGATATCGAGAATTTTATAGGAAATATACACGCCGATTCCCATCAGGCCCCAGATGAGACCCTCGGCAATCGCGCCGGGCAGAGCGTACAAAAAAGCCATGAACAGTTACCTCGTGTTTCTGATCGTGATGGTTTGCTTAGAATAGTGCGGCGGGAAGCCCCCTCTCCCTACGGTATGCGTTATTTTTTTCATTGTAGGGCGGGGGCTTGCTCCTGCTGCTAAATTGAATGGGACAATTTTAGTTCTGGGGAACGGCGATACCGAGCTTGGCGCACAGTTCGTTATTGTAGGCGACAGTGGGGGTCAGGGTCTTGACGGCCATGTCGACGGGCTTTTTGCCGTTTAAGAGAATTTCGGCAGCCATGTTGCCGGTTTCAAAGCCCAGCTGATAGTAATCGATAGCGAGCGCGGCATAGCATACGTTTCCGCCGTAGCTGGTGTAGATGGGCACGTTTTTCTCCTGGCAGATGGTTCCGACGATTGCGTCGTTGGCGGCAACAGTGTTGTCGGAGGGAACGTAAACCGCTTTGCACTCGGAAGCCATGGCGGTGGTTACGGCCTGAAGCTCGGTGGTTTCGGAGAAGGTGTAGGCCTTTACGACGATGCCCTTTTCTTCAAACAGCGCCTTTACGGCTTCGTACTGGATGAGGGAGTTGGATTCGTTGGTGCAGTAAAGAACGCCAACCTGATCGCCGGCTGCAAGACCGAGGGTGTCGATCATCATCTGTGCCTGTTCCTTGAAGGGAACAGCGTCAGAGGTGCCGGTTACATTTGCGGGGATTTTGCCGGCGAAGGTGTCGGCGTAGTCGGTTACAGAGGTGCCGAGCACGGGGATTTTGGTGGTTGCGTTGGCAGCAGCCAGAAGCGCGGGTGTCGCGTTTGCCATAATGAGGTCGACCTTCTTTGCGGTGAAGGCGTTAATGACGGTTGTGCAAAGGTTGGCTTCGCCCGCGACCTGCATGTCGAATTTTACTTCCTTGCCGGCGTCTTTCATTTTTGCGCTCAGCGCGTCGATAAAGCCCTGGGTTGCTTTGTCGAGGGATTCATGCACCATGAGCTGGCAGATGCCGACGTTGTAAACGTCGTCTTTTCCGCAGCCGGTGAGGGAGAGGGACAGGGCCAGAAGCATAACGGCTAGGATAAGGGATACGATTTTTTTCATTTGGGGAAGCCTCCTTAATAGATATCAATTTAATCCCGGAGAGCGGGAATAAACGCCTTAAAAAAAGTCCCTGCTGCTTGCAGGGACGAAAATACCGCGATACCACTCTGCTTTCATACCGACTTCGCAGTCGGAACCTTTGTAGGCTTAAAAGTCTTAGCGATGTAACGGTCGCACCCGTTGCGCCTACTGAATTTGTTTCAGCGCACCGCTTGCGGAGGGAACTTCACGCAGGACGTAAGCCGATGCCTTGCACCAACCGGCACTTCTCTTAAGCTTCTTTCCGGGCTACTCTTTCCGCTCAAACGCATTTGAAAGATGTTTATTTTTTGTCTTCCTCAAGACGCGCTTATTATACATCAACATTTCAGGGGTTGCAAATTCATAATTTCCATAGTATAATAAGAAAAACTTATGAGAATTAAGAGGGCGAAGAAATGAATCTTAACCAGCTGCGCTATTTCGTATCGGTGGCGGAAAGCCAGAGCTTCACAAAAGCCGCGATCAATCACTATATTTCCCAGACTGCAATCACCCAGCAGATCCACGCGCTTGAAGAAAGCATCGGCGCAAAGCTCTTCGACCGGAACAGCAGACCCGTATCGCTCACGCCTGCAGGCAAGGTGTTTTTAAAGGAAGCCCGGGAGATCCTCGGGCGCGTGGAGGGCGCGCTTCAGAAAACGCGCGACGCGTCCACAGGTCTTGAGGGCGAAATGCGCCTGGGCTACACCAAGGGCTATGAACACAGCGACCTTCCGAAATATTTAAGATCCTTCCATCAGGAATATCCGAATGTGCTCATTTCCTGCTATCGCCTGGACACGGACCAACTGGCGACGGGTCTTCTTGCGGGCGAGTACGACGTCATTTTCACCTGGGACAGCACAAACCTTCGAAAGGAAGACAAAATCCAGCTGAAAGTGGTCGAACATGTTCCGCTGCGCGTGGCATTGTATGCCAATCATCCGCTGGCCAGAAAAAAGGAACTCACGAGAAAGGATCTAAAGCAGGAGAGCATCCTCTTTATGTCTCCTTCAGGCACCGGCGATTCCTTCGGCGACGCCTATTATATCCGCCTTTATCAGGAGGCTGGGTATCATCCGAACATTCTTTTAAGGTCAAACGACATGGAAAGCATTCTGATGATGGTCGCTGCTGAGGAAGGCATTTCAATTGTTCCCGAATACACCCATCCCTGGGACGTCGGCACTGAAAATGTGGTGTTCGTCCCCTTATCCGGCGAAGGTGAAACGGAAGAAATCCTGATCGCGTGGCGAAAAAATGATGAAAACCCTGCGCTTAAGCGTTTTATTCAGACGCTGCCGGAGGGATAAAAACAAAAAACACACGGCATCGTATGTAAACCTGTGCCGTGTGTTTTTTCTTTTATATTGCCTTCAGATCTTCAATCAGCTTTTCAACATTTTCTTCCTTCGTTGCCCAGCTGGTGCAGATGCGAATGGCGGTGTGCGTATCGTCTACTTTCGCCCAGGTGGAGAAGGTGTATTTTTCCTTGAGCTTTGCAAGGGCTTTGTTTTCAAGGATGGGGAAGAGCTGATTGGTGGGGGAGGGAACGAGGAACGGAATGTTTTTTTCAATGAGCGTATTTCTGATCTTTTCGGAAAGCTTTATGGCGTGGGCGCTGATTTCAAAATAGAGGTTGTCTGTGAAAAGCGCCTTGAACTGAACGCCGAGCAGGCGGCCTTTTGCCAGCATGCCGCCCTTTTGCTTGATGAGATAGCGGAAATCGCGCTTCAGGGCAGGATGCATGATTACGACGGCTTCTCCGAACAGCGCGCCGACCTTGGTGCCGCCGATGTAGAATACATCGGTTAAGCGGGCAAGATCCGGAAGGGTAACGTCCGTACCCGGCGTCATGAGGCCGTAGCCGAGGCGTGCGCCGTCGACAAAGAGATAAAGGCCTTTTTCCCTGCATGTTTCGGAAATTTCGGTAAGCTCCTTAAGCGTATAAAGCGTTCCGAATTCCGTGGGATGGGAAATGTATACCATGCCGGGCTGCACCATGTGCTCAAAGGATGCGTCTGCAAAATGTGCGTCCACATATTCGGCAATCTGTCCGGCGTTGATTTTGCCGTTTTCGCTTGGAAGCGTGATGGCCTTGTGGCCTGTCGCTTCGACCGCGCCGGTTTCGTGCACTGCGATGTGGCCGGTGTCTGCGCACAGCGCTCCCTGATGCGCGCGAAGGGCGGAGGCGATCACGGTCAGGTTGGCCTGCGTGCCGCCGACTAAGAAATGCACGTCCGCATTTTCGTTTCCGATGGCCTTTTTGATAAGGTTTCTGGCTTCATCCGAGATTTCGTCCTCGCTGTAGCCGCAGTGCTGCTCAAAATTTGTTTTCATGAGCGCTTCCATAATCTTCGGATGGGCGCCCTCCAGATAGTCGCATTCAAAACGAATCATGTAGGGTATCCTTCTTTCATATCCGATCAATGTGATGTTCTCGGCGAGCTTCCGTATTGCGCTGGTTTTGGAAAAACCCAGCTTTTCGTAGAAATAGATGTTTTTTTCATCTTCCCGGACGCAAAACAACGTCCAGCGGCGCGCACCCGGAAATCGTTCCATGGCAAGGCGCATGGCTTCCTGGCCGATGCCCTGATTCTGGAATTCGGGGAGAACGAAGATGGGGCTGATCTTGAATTCATCTTCGCCGATTTCCTTTATGCGGATCATGCCTGCATAGATGCCGTCCAAGGTGATGATGAAGCAGTGCGATTTCGCGCCTGTGATTCTCTCCAGCATTCTGTCGGGAGTTTCAGCGGCGGGGCTGGTTTCGTAGCCGCCGCGCTTGTGAACGCTGGGCATAAAGGCGCGTGCCTGCATTTCTGTCAGGCGAACAGCGTCTTCTGCGCGCGCTGAAAGCAAACCGACATTCATGCCGTCATCCCCTTTTGGCCGCTTTTTTCTATTATATAACGGTTCAATCGAATAGGAAAGGGGTTTTGAAGATTTTATATTTTTATCTGTTCTTTGACGGCGGCGCCTTCGTGAATTTCGATGGTTTCTTCATATTCTACGCGTCCGATTTCACACCCTTCGCCGATGTAGGCGCGCTTTGCGCGGACAACTGCGCAATGCGTATTTTCAAGACAGGCTTCGGTGGCCTCAATGGAATTTGCGCTGAGGCTGCGCGATCCGGCATTGAATTTGAAAATGCCAAAGAAATTGAAGCCCGCTGCTCCGGATTTTCTGACAGAGATGCGTTCGCATCCGATTTCATTTATATTGCTTGCGCCGTTTAACGTGATTTCGATGTTTTCTGCGTTCAGAAGTCCTTTGACATGCGCCGCGCCCGAAATATGTACGTTGTCTGCTTCGATTCCGCCTTCTGCGTGCATGCTGCCGGAAACGCGCAGGGTTTTTGATGAGATTACATCATTGGCATGAAATGAGCCCGATACTTTGATTTCGCCTGCTTCGATTGCGCCGCCGATGTGTGCAGAGCCGCTTACGTGAATTTCTCCTGCCGTCACGCGTCCGCTTGCATGGAACGAGCCGGAAGCCTTGATTTCCTTGGCTTCGATTGATTCGCTTCTGCCGCTTCCGGAAATGTGCACGCTGTTTGCGATCACGTCGCCCGTCATCGAGCCGGAGCCGGAGATCCGGATATTGTCGTACTCACCGCCGGCGATTTTGCCGGAGCCGGAAATGGAGATGTCGTTTAATTTCTTATCCATATTATTTCACCTCGTAAATCTTGTTTAGCATTCTGGTAGGGGTTCTTGAAATATCGTTCATCGTCATGGAATATTCAACGCTTGCGCCCTCCGGCAGCATGATTTCGCCGCCGCCGGTTGTAAATGCGGGAAGGCGCATGTCTCCCAGCCTGATTACGTACAGCCGCCCGTCGGCATTTGTATAGATGTCGCTTTTCTCACGCCACGATTCAAGCGCGGTCATTAAGGACAGAATGCTGCTGTCGTCAGGGGATGCGATCATATCATACATTGCGCAGATGACGACCGTCAGCGCCTGACCGTGATTTAGGCGGTTGCTTCCGGTCATGCCGGCATAGAGCTGCGCGCTTCTTTGCGCATTGGGAAGCGTTGCCACATCCATCAGCGAATAGGATCGGCTGTCCGCGTCAGGGGAGAGGAGATTTCTAAGCTCCGTCAGGGAATATTCGTCCTTGTGCGTTAAAATAAAGTGTATACGCTCAAGAATCAGGGTTCTCGGGAAGAAAGTTTCCTGCCCAGTGAACGAACTTTGCTTTTCGAACCATGCATCCGGAATCAGCTTTTCGCGTTTCCAGCGGTAAAGCTGCCCGTAAGATATGCCAGTTTCCTTTAAAAGATCCTTTTTGCTGATCATATCATTCATGGTTTTTCACCTCTTTTCGAACATAGCGTAACATAACATTGTTATGCTGTCAAGGATTATACGTATGCTTAACAAAGAAAATTTTGTAGAATTTTTGCATTAATCAGCAGATAAATACAATATATTGTGTTTATCTACAGCATAAACCGCAATTTGTAGTATTAAAAAATAAATGACGAAAAGTTGAAAAAAGTATTGACAAACGTAGTATTGTTTGCTATAATGATCAAGCTTTCAAACGAGAGCGACAAACGATCCTTGAAAACGATACAGAGAACGAACAAGAAGCGAAACAGTCGATTCGA
>JAEDIV010000029.1 GCA_016296675.1 Clostridia bacterium | reverse complement strand
CTTTTTTGAGGTTTTATTCTTAATGAGACAGACCCTTACTGTCTTACGAACACCCCGCTAAAGGCGCGTTTTTTTCATGTATTCAGCAGGGGAACACGATCTGCATGTCGAATACCCGATACACATACTTTGATCTCGGAGGCGGACAAACCGTGCGCAGCTGGCCGGAAAAATTTCTTACTGAAATAAAGGAAATCCTCAAAGACGAATATGATGAATTTTTAGAAGCGATGGAGCGCGAAAGCGCGCACGCCATGCGCTTGAATCCCCTGCGCATGCAAGCGGAGGAATGCGCCCGTGCATATATGCGCGGGGACGGCGTTATGTGGGAAGAAAACGGAAAATACATGCGCGCCGGCGCGCGTCCCGGCGCATCGCTTGCCCATGCCGCAGGCGCGTTTTATATGCAGGATCCCTCCGCGATGAGTCCGGTTGCCGTCTTGAATCCACAGCCGGGCGAAAGGATACTCGATTTATGCGCCGCGCCCGGCGGCAAAAGCGGACAGATCGCCGGCCGCATGATGGGCAAGGGTTTCCTTTTGTCCAATGAAATCGAGTTTTCAAGAGCGCGCATTCTGCTTGGCAACCTGGAGCGCCTCGGCATCACCAATACATGCATCACCAGCGCCCCGTCCGGCGCGCTTTCAAAGGCGCTGCCCGGTTTCTTCGACGCAGTGCTTGTGGATGCGCCTTGCTCCGGTGAAGGTATGTTCCGGCGCGATCCTGACGCGGTAAGCGAATGGTCGGAAAATTCCCCTTTCGGATGCGCGGAAAGACAGGCCGAGATTCTGGACAACGCCGCAAAGCTCGTTCGTCCCGGCGGGCGGATGGTGTATTCCACCTGCACCTTCAACCGATACGAAAATGAAAAGACGATCGAAGCCTTCCTCCTGCGGCATCCCGAGTTCTCGCCCGGCGAATTTACACTGCCCGGCGTCGGTTCGTCCAAGTACGGATGCATCCGACTTTGGCCGCACAAAATCGACGGCGAAGGCCATTTCGCCGCGCTTCTTATAAAAGAAGACGGCACGCCTGCTGAGTATCCGACAAACGCAGAATCCAAAGGCGCAAAAAACGCTTTTGACATACTCAGAAAGGATGCGTATAAAGGCGATATCAACGGCGTTCTCCATCTGGACGGCGATATGCTTTCCTTGCTTCCCGTCTGCGCGCCCGATGTAAAGCTGTTGTCCGGCAAGGGCACCCGTCTTCTGCGCGCGGGGCTTCCGCTATGCAGGATCGGAAAAGGCTTTATCCTTCCCGATCACGCACTGGCCATGGCAATGACTGAAAAAGATGCGGTACATACCTTTGATATGGACGAAAATACCGCCGCCCTGTTCATGGAGGGCGAAGAAATCAAGGCTTCTCTTTCAAAGGGCTGGACGCTTATGACCTATAAAAACATGCCGCTCGGCTGGGGAAAATCCTCCGGCGATGCGATCAAGAACCACCTGCCCAAAGGCCTCAGGCGCAGAAACGCGCACTGGAGCGAACTGGAATAAACGCAAAAACGCCCTCATTGGATTTCAGGCCATCCTGATTCCAAAGAGGGCGTTTTTCATAGTACCGTTTTTTATTCCTCTTCTTCCCTGGTCGGGCCGTCTTCAAAGGTGATGCCCTCAGGAAGGACGAAGCCGTCGTCTTCGATGACCGGATGAAGAATGGAATCAATAAGATCAAGAAGCTTGTCCCGGCCGGTTCCGTCCTCCGACGAATAGGCGATCACCTGCCAGGGCTGAACGGTAAGCGATCGGCAGATGACGGGAAGCGTTCTGCTTCTCTGGGCTTTACTGAGTTTGTCCGCCTTGGTCGCAATTACGGAAAACGGAATATTGTAATGGCGCAGATAGTTCGCCATCATTTTGTCCTCGTTTGTCGGTTCATGGCGGATATCGGCAAGCAGGAACACATGCTTAAGCGCATTTGAGCCCGCAAGATAGCTTTCCATCATATTCGCCCACTTGGCTTTCTCGCTTCCGGGCGCCTTGGCAAAACCATAGCCCGGAAGATCCGCCAGAACGAATTCCTCATTCACGCGATAGAGATTGATCATACGGGTCTTGCCCGGTTCGGAAGAGGTTCGGGCGAGTTTATTGTTCTGACAAAGCGAATTGATGAGCGAACTTTTTCCAACGTTGGATTTGCCCGCCATCGCAATTTCAGGAAGGCCTCTGCCCGGATAATCGCGCAGTTTATCAAGGGATGTGAGAAAAACGGATTTGGTTATTCTCATATCACACAACCACCTTTACAACGTTCCCCTTCTTTTCGGACATCACAAGACGAATCGCTTCGTCAGCCGTCTGAATCGTCTGAACGGTAAGCTCCTTCAGGATCTCTTCGGGGATTTCCTCCAGATCCTTTTTGTTTTCCTCGGGAATCAAGGCAAGCTTGATATGCGCCCTGTGCGCGGCCAGCAGTTTTTCCTTCAGTCCTCCGATCGCCAGCGCCTTTCCGCGAAGGGAAATTTCGCCGGTCATCGCGACGTCCTGTCTGGCCTTGAATCCGGTTATGGCGCTGAACATGGCGCACGCCATGGCGATACCGGCGGAGGGGCCGTCCTTGGGCGTAGCGCCTTCGGGAATGTGCACATGGATGTCGTGCTTCTTTCTGAAATCCTCATCAAACCCATACTCGCCCATGCGGCTCCTGACATAGCTTAAGGCGATCTTTGCCGATTCCTTCATAACGTCGCCCAGAGAGCCAGTGAGCTCGACGTTTCCGCTTCCGGGCAGCACGCTCACTTCAATCGGCATCACTTCGCCGCCGACGCTCGTCCACGCAAGGCCGTTGATGACGCCCGCTTCGGGCTCTTTGGCAACCTGAGCATGGGTAAAGCGAACCGCGCCCAGATAAGAAGGCACATTGGCAGGCTTTACGATAACGGGCTTGCGCTCATCCTCGGGCAGATCCAGCATGCTGACAACTGCCTTTCGGCAGATGGTTCCAAGCTTTCTTTCCAGCGTTCTCACGCCGGATTCCCTGGTATATCCGTCGATCACTTCGCGAATCGCGCTGTCCGTGATCTTGAGCATTTTGCTTTCCAGTCCGTTTTCCGAAAGCTGCTTTTTCCAAAGATGCCTTTTCGCGATCTGCACCTTTTCCTCCAGCGTATAGCTCGGAACCTCGATGATTTCCATGCGGTCCAGAAGCGGGCGCGGGATCTGGTCGCGGTTGTTCGCGGTCGTGATAAACAGAACGCCGGACAGATCAAACGGCGCTTCCAGATAATGGTCGCGATATCCCTTGTTCTGCTCAGGATCCAGCACCTCCAGCATTGCTGCCGCAGGGTCGCCGCGAAGATCGGACGCCATTTTATCGATTTCATCAAACAGGAACACGGGATTCATCGTGCCGGCCTGCTTGATGGCGGAAATGATTCGTCCGGGCATTGCGCCGATATAGGTTCTTCTGTGGCCGCGGATTTCCGCTTCATCGTGTACGCCGCCCAAAGATACCTGGCAGAAGGAACGCTTCAGCGCCCTTGCCACGGAGCGGGCGATGCTGGTTTTGCCGACGCCCGGCGCACCGAGCAGACAAAGAATCGGACCCTTGGAATCCTTCTTGATGCTTCTGACAGCAAGATATTCGATGATGCGCTTTTTGACGTCCTCAAGCGCATAATGATCCGCCTCAAGAACGCTTCTCGCGCGCTTGATATTGATCTCTTCCGAGTCGTATTTGCCCCAGGGAAGCTCGAGCATATATTCAACATAGCTCTGAATGACATTGCTCTCCGGGGTATTTGTGCCCATGCGGGCCAGACGCTTAAGTTCCTTTTCCGTTCTCTGGCGCGCTTCCCCGGAAATTTTGCTTTCGGCAAGCTGTTTTTCGTATCCGGCGATATCGTCGTCCGTTTCTCCCAGCTCGTCCTCGATGACGTGCATCTGCTCTCTCAAGTAGTATTCCCGGTTGTTTCTTTCAATGCGCTCATGCGCGCGCCTTTGAAGCTTTGCTTCCAGCTGAATTACATCCAGCTCCCTGACCATGAAATCTACGATCATGTTCAGGCGCTGCATCGCATCCGCAGATTCGAGCGCCTTTTGCATATCATGGATATCCGAAAGAATATTTGTCGCCAGAATATCCGAAAGCTCTCCGGGGAGATTCGCGCCGGAAACCGCCTGCTTGATTTCGGGGCTCACGTCCTTTCGCGCCTGTGCAAGCTTGTCAAACTGCTTTTTGGCAAATCGCATAAGCGCCAGCGCTTCATTTGTGCGCTCTGTATTTCTTTCTTCTACTTTGCAGACCTGGGCATACTGCATATTGCCTGCGTCAAATATGCCTACAATCACAGCGCGGCTTTCACCGGAGACAAGCAGGCGGAAAACGCCGTCGGGCAAACGGACAACCTGCTTGATCCTGACGATCGTGCCCACCATATATACATCCTGAATGCCGGGCTCATCCTTCATCGCGCTTTTCTGCGTAACGACAAAAAGTCGGCTGTCGCCCTCTAAAGCTGTATTCATCGCCTGTACGGATTTCTCGCGTCCGGCGTCAAAATGCACAACCGTCTCGGGAAAAATAACCGTTCCGCGCAGCGGGATCATCGGCAGTTTCAATTCCTTCGGCGTGCCAGTTTGGTTCGTGTTCAAATCAAAATATCCCCCATATCAATATAAAGCTAATTGTGATTATACCTTTCATTTGAATAGGTGTCAAGCATAAAGCCGCCATCGGCTGGAATTGGCAGGCGGAAACGATGCCAACAAAAAAGCGAAGGCGTGTTTTTAAAGCAGCCTTCGCCTAAAATGCAAAAAATTGTTTTTTGCGCTTACCAGTCTTTCACGATCACATAACCCGGTGTATAGGCAACATTCCATATCGCCTGCTGAGCGCCTTCATACGCCTGGGTCACTTCGCCCCATCTTTTGAACTGGATCTCGGTAAACGCGCCGTTTGTAATCACGAATACCAGCGCGCCCACAGCCTCATCCTCCGGCGCTTCAAACGGAACCGCCAGCTTCCAAACGTCCGTCTCCGGCCATGCAACGGATACCTCAGTCTGCACGGAGCCCATGTAGATCTCCTTGCACTGCGTATCGATGAATTGCTTGAGGGATGCTTCCGTGTACACGTTTTCGAGCTTCAGACGCGCAATTGCCATGCCGTATTCGCCGTAGGAAATCAGGCTGACGCTTTCCTTTGCGCTTTTGAACATTTCCTCCGCCGGAACGCCGGCAGGCTCGGCATAAGCAAACACGGACGAAGCTACCCAAAGAATCAGCGCAAACACCACAAAAATTGTCTTTTTCATATTCATCGCCCCCATGAAGGCATTTTTCTTTTTCCTGTATGTCTTTGACGAACGAAGATGCGGTTTGGTTGCATTCATCATTGTTAAGTTATCGGGAAATCTCAGAGAGCATCAGCATCATACGATCCAATGCGGCTCTCTCGCGGATTTTTCCGCTTTTCACATCGTAGTCCATCTGCACGCCCGCCCGATATCCTTCTTCCAGACGTTTCGCGTTCAGCCTGTTCGTCTGCCCGTACACCTTCTGGGCAACAAAATGCGCAAGCTTTGCGCGTTTTTCAATTTCCGCAAGCGAAAGATTTTCATCTCTCATAAGCCGCACATGCGTCATAAGCCTGAGCTGACGGATAAACATCGCAAGCAGCGCCACCGGGCTTTCGCCCGCGTCTATCATAGCATTCAGGATCTCATATGCCTGCTTTGCTCTTCCGGCGACCAGAGAATCAATCATCAAAAACACATTGCTTTCCGCATTCGGCGTTACCGCCGCCTTCACATCCGCTTCTTCAATGGACGCTGCGTCCCCAACATATGCCGAAAGCTTGTCCACTTCGCCCTGAAGGCGCGTAAGATCGCGCCCCACATAGAAAATCAGCGTATTGACCGCATCCGGACGCATGGTCTTCTTTTTCGGTTTCAGCCGCGCATGAATCCACTTTGAAATTTCAGGATCCGTCAGATATTGAAAGGAAACCGCCTTTGCGTATTTTTCAAGCGTCTTATAAAGTTTCTTGCGCTTATCCGCATCGCCCCGGACAAAAAAGATCAACACGCACGTATCCGGCGCACCTTTCATGAGCCATTGTTCGATTTTTTCGTTTTCGTCCTGCTCATCCTTGGCCTTTGCGCCGGTCAGAAGCGGCGTATCTTTTACGACCACAAGCCTTTTTTCAGACATGACCGGAAGCGTTTCCGCGCTTTCGATCAATTGGCGCGCAGTCGGCGCATCCATGATGGATTCGTTCAGGATCTCAAGCCCTGCCGGCAGAATCGTTTCGCGGATTTTGTCCATCGCGCTTTTTTTGATATATTCTTCCGGTCCGTGAAACAGGTATACGCCCCCAAGACGCCCGTTTTTGATCTCTTCAAAAAGTTCCTGCCATGTCATGCGCATTATCCCCTTCACGGAAGTTCCGTCTTGATTTCATAGGTTCCGTCTTCAAACATGCCGATTGTGATCGCGCCGCATTCATCGGTTCTGTATACTTCCGAATTCATTTCGCTGAGCCGCATAAGCACTTCCTCTGTCGGATGTCCATGACCGTTGGATGAAACCGAAATCACGGAAATCCTGGGCGTGACAGCACATAAAAGCGCCTCGCTCGTCGCCATCTTCGAGCCGTGATGCGCAACTTTCAGTACATCTGCGTCCACATCGATATATTTGTCCACGCGAGCTGTGATATCGCCCGTCAGAAGCGCGGACGCTTCATTATATACAATATGAATTACCAGCGATCCGTCGTTATCCTCCTTGGGTTCAAACCCTTTCTCCGGCCAAACAACGTGCGCCGTAATGCCATCGGAGAGAGAAACAGCGTCGCCCGCTGAAAGATAATGAATGGTGCTTTTCGAAATCGCTTCCGAAACAAGCTCGCCGACGTCCATCCTGTTCCAGCATTCGCTGACATAAATTTCCGCGTCGGGATAGCGTTTCAGGATTTCCCTGATGCCGCCCGCATGATCGATATCCGGATGCGAGATAAAAATCCCCTTGACGTCTGATCCCCTGCTTGTCAGATAATCGGCAGTGATCTCATTATCCTTTCCACAGTCATAAACATAGGTGTTGTTATCCGCAAGTATTGCGCAGCTGTCCGCATATCCTGCGTCCAGAAATACAAGTTCCAATCCCTCATGCACCGGCCGAGGCCATAAAAGGACCGCCACAGCAAGCGCCGCCGACACTGCCGTCAGACAGGACGACAAACCTCTTTTCTCCGTGATATAGGGCGAGGCAAGCGCCATCAGAAGGATATACGCCAAAATGATCCACACGCTCCATGCACGTGCATTGATCATCGCAAACGATAAGCCTGAAATCCAATCGGTCAGAAACAGAATCGCCGTCCATACGCCGTCTGCAATCTTTCCAAGAAACACAGCCGCAGGCATCGATGCAAACGAGACCACCAGGGAAGACGCGCCGATATACACGCTGATCAGCCCCAGCGGAACGACAATCAGATTCACCGGAACCGACAGAACCGGCACAGAATGAAACAGGCTCGCCATTGCAGGAAGCGTTCCCATCTGTATGGCGCATGAAGCGGATACGGCGTTTACAAACCTGCTGTATATGATAAAAAGAACGCTCTCCCCATCATCGGGATTGGTTTTTGCCAAGGGAAACAGCGCGCAGATCGGCTTGTGCATAAGCGCAAGGGACAAGACAGACAGATAAGATAGCTGCATGCCCGTATCCTGAATGGTCAGAGGATTGATCGCCAGCTGAATCAGAAACGCGCACGACAATCTCGTCAGAAGATCCGAAGGATGACCGGTAAAACGCCCGGCAACCAGCAGCGCATACATCATCGCTGCGCGCATAAGCGACGCGCTCGCGCCGGTCATAATGGTATATAGAAAAATGACCGTCATTGTGATTACACCGCGCGGCTTTGCGGGAATCAAAAACATCATGAGCAGCACTTCAATGAACATCGCGACGCAGCTGACATGAAGGCCGCTGAGCGCTACCAGATGCGCAATGCCTGCCTCCTGAAAGCTTTCATAGGTTTCGTCGCTGAGCCCCGATCTGTCGCCCAGAAGAAGTGCGCGCATTAAGTGGGCGTTTGTGGGAAACAGCGTTTCAAACCGCTCCGAAAGGTACCGGTTCAGCCGGTACAGGCCGCGCGTAAGGCTTGCCTTTTCCGAGAGAATCTCCGTCTTGGACACAGAAGATGACGCGCAAAACGCAACGCCCTTTCGCCACAGATATGCATTAAAATCAAAGCCGTCCGGATTGGTTCTTCCATCAGGAATCCAAAGCCCCGCCACAGGAAGATACAGCGTCTGTCCGTACTCGAACTTACCTGATTCGTTGTTTCCGTATATATAGACATACGCTCCGTATCCAACTGCTTCTCCGTCCACCGAAGCATCCTCCAGATACAAAAGCGTGCGGTTTTTATCCAGCTGATAGACGGGTCTGGATGAAATCACGCCCTTCACATCGCCCTTTTTATTTAGGACAATCTCCGGACGCTGATTTCGCCACTGGGTGTAGGAAGCAAACAGCAGCATCACGCAAATAAGGGTCAGAAATGCAGAAATCCGCCGCTTCCTTCGATAGAAAAGCGCAGCCATAAGCGCACCGGCGCATGCGAGGATGAGATAAACAATAAAGCCGGCAGAAGCTTTCAGCGAAACTACGCATCCGATCAGCGCAAACAGCGCGCAGCTTGCCAGCTTCCGGAAGCGAACGAAACGGATGAACGGATTAAATGCTGATTCGAATGCCGGCGCGCGCCACGATTGCATCCGGGAAATCCATAACCGCTTCATCCAGCACTGCCTCCGAATTGTAAGAAGGATTGATATGCGTGAGCACAAGCGTCTTCGCTCCGCATTCTCGCGCAAGCCGTGCGCACATTCCGGGCGTCATATGCGGCTTTTTGATCGTCCAGTCATCCCTCAAAAGTCCCGCATCCGCCAAAAGCAGGTCTGCTCCGCCGGCAAACAGCGCAAGGGCATCGCACTCATTGGTGTCCGCCGTATAGACAAACATTTTTCCGTCGCAGAAAACACGCACCGCATATGTTTCAACAGGATGCGAAACGCGCAGAAATTCAACCTTCATCTCACCGATCATCATATCCGCCGTGGGATACAGATCCAGCGCGCCGTCTTCCAGAATTCTCCTTACCTTGTCAGGTGTTTTGGGGCACACAACCATGAGGCTCTCGACCCCTGCCGCCTGCAAAAGATAATTCATCGGAAGCATATCGCTCATGTGGTCAAAATGAAGATGGGAAAGAATCACCGCATTCAGATCGCGCACTGTGCATTCGTTCAAAAGCCGTCCGAGCACGCCGCTTCCGCAATCAATCAACACCTTGGTCCTTCCGCTGTCGGAAGTGAGCAGATATCCGGAGCATGCGCCCTTGACAGACGGATAGGGGCCGTTTACGCCGAGCATCGTGAGAATCATGGTATATTCCGCCCTTTCCACGCCTTTTTTACCAGTATATCGGCTAATCTTTTGAAAGTCAATCGTTTCTTTTTGCAATGATGCACACAGTCGAAAAATCGCTGTGACATTGCGCTTTGTGAAACCAGACCTCCATTCAAAATGACTTATATTTATCGAAGATATGCTGATTTGCACGTCCGGACCCTTCCCTGCGTTTTTTTTTTTTTAGAAGCGTCTGATCATCAAGCTCAATCATAAAAAACAGGCGTCTCACGGAATGTGAAACACCTGTTATAAAATTATTTTCTTACCTTTCTTACAGGCTGCACGCCCGTTCTCTGTACGGGGCGCTTTTGTGCGGGCACGGGTCTTGCCGCACCGGCGGGACGCGTCGTCTTCTTAACAGGCGCCGATCCTGCCTGCTTTGCGCGTTTCATTTCCTCCGCGCGCATGATGGCAATTTTCTTTTTGCGGATCATCTCGCGGCGGATCTGCTCCAGACGCTCGCGTTCGCGGCGGCGCTTAACGCGCACGCGCCAGATGACCAGAACAATAATACCGATGACAACAAGCCAATACAGAATCCGTACCGGCGGATTATGTCTGGGCATCAGCTTGAACATCCACGGAGCGCTCTCATTGATCCACTCGTCCAGAACCTCGTCCATTGTGGGTTCTTTCTTTTCGACATCGCGGCTTGCAACGAGCGATCCGGTCATGATTTCGCCGGAAGCTGTTTCAAACATCACGCTGCCGAGCACGTCTCCCTTGGTAATCGGCGCGACCAGCGGTCCGTTAAAGCTGACGCTGATTCTGCCGGAAAAGTCTTTTGCGAGGTTGGCTACAAAGGCAGGATCTTCAAGATCCGATTTCATGAACGATTCGGTGTAGGTTTCAGGGATATCGGCGATACTCATGCGCAGATAGCCGCCGCCGATGTCATCCAGCGCGGCCTTCTCTACCTTGAAGGAAGTCAGCGCATCGTCGCACATCTGATAGATTTCGGAGAATGTGAGGTTTTCATACTGCAAAAATCCGTACTTCAAAAGGCGGATGGTATCGGTAAACGCCTGAACATACAGATCATCCTCGGGATTCGTGCCCAGAGAAACGGTAATCAGCGTGTGACCGCCCTGCTCGCCAGCGCCGACAAAGCAGCGGCCGGCAGCGTTGGTATAGCCCGTCTTTACGCCGATGCACGGCTCGTAATACAGCGCCTTGCCTTCGATCAGAAGATCATATTTTGTGGTCAGCGTGCGTCCGTTGGGATTGAAATTCGTCGGCGCCATGTCATACGTGACCGTCGAAACGATGTCTCTGAAGATGTCGTTGGACATGGCATAGCGGGTGATGATTGCAAGATCGCGCGCGGTCGTATAATGGTTGACCGTGTGAAGGCCGTGGGAATTGACGAAATGCGTGCTCGTCAGCCCCAGCGCCTTGACCTTTTCATTCATCAGCTGCACAAACGCGTTTTCCGTACCGCTGGTAAGAATCGCAATTGCAAGCGATGCGTCGTTTCCCGATGCAAGCATCATACCGTACAGAAGATCCTCAAAGGGCATCATTTCGCCGGGCGATATACCGAGCTTGGATGAGCCGCTGGCCGGCTCAATGCCGTTGGGGATGGTGATCATTTCGCCCATGGGGCCGTTTTCAAGGGCAATGATACAGGTCATGATTTTCGTGGTACTGGCCGGATATCTGCGCTCGTCCGCATTTTTCTCAAACAGAATCCGTCCGTTGGACTCATCCATTATGATGCAGCTGCTTCCGTACAGATGTCCCTCTTCCAGATTTTCCGGTGTTTTTGTGGAATAATCTTCCGGAATCGCTGCAAAGGCGGACGCGGATAACAATAAAAACGCGCATAATAGCGCGGCAATCACTTGCTTAAACGTGCGCATGATTTCCTCCAAAATCCTTAGTTTATCTATTTTACCACGAACGAAAGCGCTTGTATAGAATTATCCTGTGAAATTTCACAGGATAATTTCAAATTTTTCTTTATTTGCCCAGCACACTGAATCCGTACTGATACAGTTTTTTGGCTTCCGGCCATTTCGTGAATTTCTCCCAGCCGCATTTGAGCATCACAACCAGAATCTCGCTGTCGCCCTTGATGGCCGCACCCACAAAGCATTGGCCTGCCGCCTGCGTGTATCCCGTCTTGATACCGCGCGACGGCTCGTAATAGTACATGGAATCGTAATCATTGATCGGATAATCGTGGTTGATTACAAGCTCTCCCCGAAGCGAAGTCGGCTGCATCGTATATTCGCTTGCAAATGTGATTTCGCGGAAAAGATCGTTGTTTAGGCAGTACATCGCAAGCGTCGCCATATCGCGCGCCGTGGTGTAGTGGCCTTCGGCGGTATAGCCGTGGGGATTGGCAAAATGCGTATTCGTCATACCCAGCGCCGCCGCCTTATCGTTCATCACTTTGACAAAAGCTTCCACGCTTCCGGACGTATGATACGCAATGGCATTGGCTGCGTCGTTTCCGCTTCTGAAAATCAGGCCGTACCAAAGATCCTGAAGCGGCATGACCTCCCCGTAATAAACGGGAACGCGCGTGGAGTTGAAGCCGATCTCCTCAACGCACTGGGGAATTGTCACAATTTCGTCGGGCGAACTCATCTCGATAGACAGAATCAGCGTCATGATTTTGGTGGTACTGGCCATGGAAAGCTGCTCGTCCGGATTCTTGGAATACAGGATTTCGCCCGTTTTCGCATCCACCAGCATAACCGCTTGGCTCAAAAGTTCTTCATCTGTAAGCGCGCCTGCACACGGGGTAAAAAGAAGCGAAAAAACAAGCATCAGTAAAAACACAGACCGGAATTTTCTTTTCATCTTCATTGTCACCTCAACCAAATAGACGTTTTTCTTCTATCCTCAGTTTCACGTTCTCTGTATTTCATGCCGGAAAAGTTTTCTTACATAATAGCATATTTTTCCTTTTTTGTATAGTTATATTAAAATTTACGTTGCGGGCAAACTTTTCCTTGAAATAAAACAGAAAATCGTTTATAATGAATGTGAAATACTTTGCAATACTCAAAAAGCGCGTTTCCTCGTTACTTTTTGATAGAAATACGGAGGTTTTCCGATGGCACGTAAGATTCTGATCGTTGACGACGAGCCCTTGATTGTCAAGGGTTTGAAATATTCTCTCGAGCAGGACGGTTATGAGACCGATTCCGCCGCAGACGGCGAAGAAGCGCTGAACAAGTTTTTCGCCGGTCGCTATGACCTGGTGCTTCTTGACGTCATGCTGCCCAAGATTGACGGTATCGACGTTTGCCTGCGCATCCGTGAAAAGTCCAGCGTGCCGATCATCATGCTGACCGCCAAGGGAGAAGATATGGACAAGATCCTCGGCCTCGAATACGGCGCCGACGATTACATGACCAAGCCCTTCAACATCCTTGAAGTCAAGGCGCGCATCAAGACCATCTTCCGCAGAACCACCATGACCCAGAAGGAAAACACTCAGTCGGTTCTGACCGTTCGCGATATGCGCATCAACTTAAACAACCGTTCCGTCACCATCGGCGCGAAGGAGATCAATCTGACCGCCAAGGAGTTCGACCTGCTTCAGCTGTTCGTTTCCAACCGCGGCAAGGTATTCAGCCGTGAAAACCTTCTGGAAACCATCTGGAAGTACGATTATCTCGGCGATCTGCGCACCGTGGACGTTCATATCCGCCGTCTGCGCGAGAAAATCGAAAAGAACCCCGCTCAGCCCGAATTCATATTCACCAAATGGGGTGTAGGCTATTATTTCACTGACAAGGATTAAAAGCCTGTTTCATTCTCTAAGGTGGAAATTTGTAATCGCCTATCTGCTGGTTATCATCGCGGCGTTCACCGTTGTGACCGTCTCCGTGATTCAGCTGGTAGGCGAATATCTGTTTAATCAGCGGGTTCGCGAGGAAGAACGCGTGACCGAGGAGCTTGCCGGCCACATCTCTCCCCTTCTCACAAGCTATAAAACAGATGATATGTATGCGCTTTTGCGCGCCACCGGCGAAGAATATAACGCACGCGTATTGGTTCTAAACGCATACGGCGTCGTTCAGGCAGATTCAAAAAGCATATTGAACGGTCATGTTTTGCCGCTTGAAGAGGTAAAGAGCGTGCTCGGCGGCCTGATCAGCGATTACGGCTATTATCAGGCGTCACCCTCCGATTCTTTTCTGATGGAAAAGGATACCCACGCAGGCGCAATGACCGGCATTTACGCGCGCAGCATCATGGATGATGGTGCGCTGGTTGGTGTTTTGGTATATGCATCTACCGAGCATGACATTTATGACGGACTGATCCAGGTCACGCGCCAGATTGCCTATGTCATGCTTGCAGTTTCCGCGTTTGTGTGCCTTTTAAGCATTGTGATCGTGCGCCTCTTCATGCGCCCGGTCAATGAGTTGCAAAGCGGTATCGCCCAGATCTCCAAGGGCGATTTCTCCTACCGCGTACGCGTTCGCGGAAAAGACGAGCTTTCGGACCTCGCCCGCGCGTTCAACAGCATGTCCACCCGCATAGAAACCCTGGACCGCTCGAGAAACCAGTTCGTCTCCAACGCCAGCCACGAACTCAAGACGCCGCTTTCCACAATGAAAATCCTGCTTCAGACGGTTTTGTATCAGGATTCCTTTGATACCGACATGACAAAGGAATTTCTGGGCGACATCGACAAGGAAATCGACCGCCTGAGCTATGTCGTCAGCGATCTTCTTACGCTCGTCAGCATCGACAGCGGCAAAATGCGTTTGAACGCCGCGCCACTTCTGATCCGCGATCTTGTTCAGGAAAACGTAAAGCGCCTCTCGCCCCTCGCCCGTGAGCGCGGAATCGAGCTGGAGTTTGCCGGCCGCGAAAACGCAGAAGTTATGGGCGACACGATGAAACTCAATCAGGTGTTCTATAACCTCATCGACAATGCCATCAAATACACTCCCCGCGGCGGAAGCGTGCGCGTAGATCTCACCCGCCAAGGCAAAACCGTGTTCACGCGCATCATAGACAACGGCATCGGCATTCCGAAGGAAGATGTACTGCATATTTTCGACCGCTTCTACCGCGTAGATAAGGCGCGCTCCAGAGAAACCGGCGGAACCGGCCTTGGCCTTTCCATCGTCAAGCAGATTGTTCTTCTGCATTCCGGCGACATCAGCGTTTCGTCCGTTGAGAATGAAGGCACCACTTTCGTGGTAGAACTGCCCGTCTACATCAAACCGAACGGAGGGAAAAACGCATGACCAACCGTTTAGAGCGCATCTTTTCCCTTCTCACAGCCCTGATTCTCGCGTTTTCCCTTTCCTCCTGTTCCGTAAAGAACACAACCGGAACAACCGCAGGCAGCGCAAGCTCCATGACGCTTCCGCTGGCGGAAGAAAATGCGCCCTTGGCTCCGTACGGAGATAAGGAAGACAGCGAAGTCTACCGCGCAAGCATCTATTATGCCTCCTCCGACGGCTCCGTGTCCGTGCCCTCCACGCGCGTTTTATGGCTTTCCTCCGCGTCTTCCATCCATCGCCGGCTCGCTGAGGAGCTCATGAAAACGCCCGGCAGCGATGCAAATGCCGTCGTTCAGCGCGGCTCGCGCATCGCATCGGTCGAAAACAGCGGAAACATTGTTACCGTCAACGTGCTGCCCGCCGGCTCCATGAGCGATGCGGAAATCAAAACCCTGACGGAAGCCATGAGCAAAACCATGTTTGAGCTGCCTTCCGTCACGGGCGTTACAGTTTTGCTCAGCGGCCGCGCCGCATCATTTTCCGATCTTCCGATTGGCCTGATTACAAAAAATACCGATGTTTCCATTCTCTACGATGAAGCAGTTCATTACGAAGAATCCAAACACACATCCGTCAGCCGGCGCATTTCGGCTTATTATCCGAGCATAGATGAAACCTGCGTGATCCCCTGCGAAATGACCGTTAGTCACGAACCCGCAGATCCCGCCAAAGCCATCCTGCGCGCGCTTGGAACCCTGCCGAACCAAAGCGGCGTAATTCAAGGCGTTCCGGGCTGCGAAAACATGTTTGAAAAGGTCAGCCGTTATGAGATCACGCCCGACGGCGAACGAATCCTTCATATCTTCCTCACAAGCGATGCGTTTTTAGCGCTCAATCAAAGCGGACACGACAGGCACATGTATCTTGCCTCCATCGTTCTGACCCTCACTTCTTTCCTCGCCGACACTGACGGCGTCTGTCTTTCCATCGGCGGAAAAACCGTAACCGAAGTGCCCGTCAAAAACGGCGCCGACCGAAAGTTCCCTTCCGGCATCATGCGCCGTGAAGATTTTGCGCCCTATATCGGCAAACACGTATCTTTGTATTTTGCAAACGAAAACAATATGCTTGAAGAGGAAATCCGCGCGCTTCCGCTTGCGTCGGCAGATTCCGCCCGCGCTCGCATCTGCGCCCTGATAGAAGGCCCTGAAAGCAGCAATCTTTTGCCCATTTTCCCGCTCGGCGTCAAAGCCTCCGATATTCTGGGTATAGACATTTCAGGAAGCGTTGCCAGCGTAAACCTTTCCGCAAACGTATATCGCATGGCGCAGTCGTTCAGCCAAATAGAAGAAGAACTGTTTGTCTTTGGTCTTATAAATACGCTTTCTGAACTTCGCGGCGTGTCAGGCCTCAGACTGTATTTTGAAGGCGTCACGGGGTCTGTACTTACCCATAAAATATATCTGGAGGGCGTGATACTAAAAAATCCCGGCAGAATTCAGACGCCCGAGAGCTCCGCATCAAACTGATAGAGAAACGAATTGATCTGTAAAAGCCGGCAAAGCGCGTCAACGTCGGCGCATTGACCCTGCACTTCGCTTCGGATTTTTCTCGGATCCACCGCCTGAAAAATCGGCTGATCATCCAAATCCGCAAGCGCAAGCGCTTCTTCACAAATCACGGATACGCATTCACCCCGACAGTTTTTGCTGGGCGAATGCGTATTTTCCGTTTTGGAAAATACATTAAGCATGCAAGCCATATATCTTTCATCAGCAAGCGGCGTTTGGATTTCACCGCCCGCAGCCTCTGCCAAAAGGCGCAGGCGAGAAGCAAGCTGCGCAGTATTCATCACCGTGCACAAAAGCCTCTCCGCCCATTGATCTCCGTTTTCTTCTCCCAACGGAATCCGATACCTGTCAGTAAGATCGTTGAACCGGTCGCGAAGATACCCCTCTGCATCGATTTTTTCAACCGTCTCATGGCGCAAAAACCGGACAAGGTTCCCTTGATGCAGGCTTTCTGAGCAAAATGCGCCTTTCCCGCCCGCAATGCCTGCCGGAAACAGGCAGAAAGCCTCCTTCATCAGGCTCAGAAGTACCGCATCACTTATGCCCGTGCCCGGAAAACCTGTGTACGCAACCGCATCTTTCAGCATCTCACAAAGAGCTTCCTTTGAAACGTTCACACATTCTACAGGCGCATTCAGCCGCTTAGAAAAAACATCCGCCTGTTCACCCGAATCCCCGGCATGATAGAAAACCGCGCCGCCTTTTCCCATGATTTCTTCTGCGATTTCCATGGATATTCCATCCGACAGAAACAGAGCATATTCCCGCCTGGAAAGCGAAGACACATAATCCGCTGCACCGAACGCGGATACATCCTTTTTCAGCGCTTCCTGCACAATGGAATAATAGCGCTTAACGCGCATGCCGCGCGAGTCTGCAATCAATACACACCCGCCCTCCAGCAAGCGGATATCCCTAAACGCCGTTTTTCCCGGCGTAAAGAAACCGCCCAGTGCAAACAGCTCGCAGATCCCGTCCCGTTCAATGCCGCGCCCCGCCGCGCCCATTTTTAGTAGCAGCCCCGGGTGGGAAGCGAACGCCGCCGCGCGTCCGCGCCACGCATAATATACGCCGATCGCGCCTGCCCGGTCCGCGGAAAGGATCATCCTGTCTTCCGTGCGGTCAATGACTGCCGTCACAACGGCGCCTTCGATGTGCCTTGGATAATCCGCGCCCCACATGCGATAGGCGTGCGCCGTAATCAGACTCATCGATGCGTCGCAGCTCAGCTTCAGCGCACGCGTGAGGTAACTTTTGTTCCTCATCTCTCCCTCCGCCATCACAATCAGCCCGCCCTGCGCATACACATCCCGCGCACTTACGGCGCTTTGACCGAGAGAGACAAACATTTCTTTCGTCAATCCTTGCGCGTGTGATGTGCGTGCATGACGAAACATGCCTAAAAATTGCATTATTCAACGCCTCCCGCATCCGATTATCAAAAGAACCTATGCGGAAGCAAACGCGTTTATGCATAATTTGTATATTTATCATTCATTTTGTTAACTTTATCATTTCCCTCTTGCGCATAAAGTCCATGCATGATAGAATATAGAAAATCAAATAAACGATAGAGGCGCGGAATATAAGGATTTGTCGCAAGCCGGCGGGCGTTTGAGCGGCAATGAGGGCAATTTCGCCGAATCGCAATTCAAGGCATTCAATTGCGATGGTATTGGAAATAAGATTTCCAATACTGTCTGTGCTGAAAAAGCGCAGGAGGGCTATCAACCGGACATATCTGTGCCGGCCTGTGTGCTTATCCGCGCACAGGCCGTTTTTCATGATCAAGGAGGACATCAAATATGTATACGTTTAAAGGCAGTTACGTCGCGCTCATCACCCCGTTCAACGAGGACGGAAGCGTCAATTTTAAAAAGCTTGAAGAGCTGTGCGAATTTCAGGTTCAAAACGGCACCGACGGCATCGTCGTTCTGGGTACAACGGGCGAAAGCAGCACCATGAGCCATGAAGAGGACGAAGACGTCGTCCGCTGCGCCATGAGCGCAATCGCCGGCCGCGTTCCGCTGGTCGCAGGTTCCGGCTCCAACTCCACGGAAACCGCGCTCATGAAATCCATCGCCTATGACAAGCTCGGCGTGGACGCGCTTCTTCTCATCACGCCCTATTACAATAAGGCCAACCAGCTGGGCATGGTCCGCCATTTCACGGACGTCGCAGACCGCGTAAGCGCGCCCGTCATCGCCTATAATGTGCCGGGCAGAACCGGCTGCGCGCTGTCGGTCAAATCCGTAGAAGCGCTTTCCCGCCACGATAACATCGTCGGCATCAAAGAAGCCTCGGGCGACATGAGCTTCGTCATGGATATTTCCCATCTCGCAAGCGATAAATTCGCCATCATCTCCGGAAACGACGACATCACCCTCCCCATGATGGCTGCAGGCGGAACGGGCGTAATTTCCGTTCTCGCAAACATCTGCCCCCGCGAAACCAGCGACCTTGTCCACGCATTCCTGGACGGCGATATCAAAAAATCCCGCGAGATTCAGCTTAAATATCTTAAGCTCATCCACGCGCTTTTCTCCGACGTCAACCCCATCCCCGTCAAGGAAGCCATGAACCTGATGGGCATGAATGTCGGCGGCTTCCGCATGCCGCTTTGCGAAATGGAAGACGAAAAGCGAAACGCGCTTGAAAGAACGCTTAAGGATTACAACCTCATCTGACGGGAGAGAAACATATGAATGCAGCAATCGTGGGATACGGAAGAATGGGAAAAATGATCGAGGAAATCCTCATCCAGTCAGGTTCTGTCGTTTCCGGGAAAGTGGATTTTGACTATTTCAGGTCTCTTTCGGAAATCCCGGGCAAAATCGACGTAGTGATCGATTTTTCTCATCCCGACAATCTTGAAAACACCCTCGCCTTTTCAAAAGCCACCGGCATTCCCTGCGTTATCGGAACAACAAATCTGACAAATGAGCAAAAGGCGCTTATGAAGGAAACGGCATCTTTCGCGCCCGTCCTGTATTCTGCGAACTATTCACTGGGCGTTGCGGTCATGAAAAAAGCCGCAAAAATGCTGTATGAAGCGCTGGGCATGGATTTTGACATCGAAATCATCGAAACCCATCACAACAAAAAGGCCGACGCGCCCAGCGGAACGGCAAAAGCCATCGCTGACGCGATCGACCCTGAAAATGAAATCCCGCGCGTTTACGGCCGCGAAGGCGCTACCGGCGCAAGAGGCAAAGAAATCGGCCTCCACGCCGTTCGGGGCGGCACTGTGGCAGGCGAGCACAAGGTTATGTTCTTCGGCGAAGATGAAACCCTTGAAATCCGCCACGAAGCCATTTCCCGAAAGATTTTTGCCAAAGGCGCATGCCGCGCAGCCGAATGGCTGATCGGAAAGGAAAACGGACTTTACTCCATGGAAAACGTACTCTGGGGAGAATAAAAAAATTGCAGGCGTATAAAATCGCCTGCGATTCAGATCATCAACAAACCTCCGGGAGAGGTATGGAGAGGGAGCGCACTTCCTCT
>JAEDIV010000166.1 GCA_016296675.1 Clostridia bacterium | reverse complement strand
AACGCCGAACTGATCGCCCTTTTCGAGGAGGAAGGGCTCATATACGGGCATGAAGCAGACGTAGGTGAGCATGCTCTCAAAGTAGGGGCAGGGAGCGTTCAGGGTGTACTCAAGGGTGTATTCGTCAATCGCCTTTACGCCGACAGTTTCGAATGCGACATCCAGGGGAGCAGCTTCGGCGCCCTCGGGAACGATGGTGGAGTTGTAGTATTCCTTGGCGCCGGCGATGACGGAGTAGAATACGTCGGCAGTACCGGAAGCGTTTTTGTCATTCAAAAGATACTTGGCAGCGGATACGAAGTCGTTGGCGGTGACATTGGCGACGAACTCACCTTTATAGGTTACCCACTTGGCGTTGTCGCGGAGGAAGAACGTCCAGGTGAGGCCGTCATCGGAAACCTTCCACTCTTTGGCGAGGGAGGGTTGAACCTGGCCGTACTCATCATACTCTACCAGAGTATCGATGATGTTGGAAGAAAGGGAGAAGTCGTTGGTGGTCGCGGTGGTGAGATAGTTGAGGGTAGTGACCTCACCGGAATACAGGCTGCGGAAGGAATTGCCTTCTGCAAATACCGGCACGGCAAAGGTGCATGCGATCAGCATGATGCACATTGCCAGAGCGATCATCTTTTTCATAATACTGGTGCCTCCTTTGATATTCTGCTATGGAAAGACCATAGCGGTGATGGTGATTATGATAACACAAAAGGCGTGTAAATGCAATACGGATTTGGAAGTTTATTCAAAGTTGTGTAAAATGACATACTTTTGATTGGGAAATGAATTATTGGCTTATAAAGAGATGCAAAATTAACAAATGCATGGAGCAAAATGCAATGAATATGGCAGAATGTACGGAAAATGGCGATTGAAATTTGCGTAATTATACGTTATAATAAATATGTTCGAATATACCCACCTGAAAGGCGGTTATCAAAATGAAACTGAAAGAGATTCAGGCGCTGTTAAATGCCAAGGGGCTTACGGGGGAAGAGAACCCTGAACTGGAGGTTCAGTCCGCCTGCTCAAGCGACATGATGAGCGATGTCCTGGCATTTCCCAAAGAGCATATGGTGCTTCTTACCGGGCTTGTCAATCCCCAGGTAATGCGCACGGCAGATATGCTTGACATCAGAATGGTTGTCTTTGTCAGGGGCAAACAGCCTTCGGCAGAAGCGCTGGAGCTTGCGCGCGAATGCGGTATTTCCGTTCTTTCGACGGAGTATACGCTGTATAATGCAAGCGGCATCCTGTTTATGAGTGGACTTAACAATGTGAAAGGCTGAGATCAATGCACGTACTGCGAGAAGAATTCGACGTTGTGGCGATGGATTTCACCACAGCCGGCGAGGCCTCCGCTACGATTAAGCGTCTTTTGAAGAAGCTTGGCGTAAACAGCAGCGTTGTGCGCAGACTGTCGATCGCTTGCTATGAAGCGGAGATCAACCTTGTTATTCATTCCATGGGCGGAAAGCTCATTCTGACTGTCGGCGCGGAGGATGTTGTTCTGACCTCCGAGGACGTTGGCCCTGGTATTCCTGATATTGACCTTGCAATGAGCGAGGGCTATTCGACTGCGTCTGAAGACGTCCGCATGATGGGCTTTGGCGCGGGTATGGGTCTTGCCAACATGGCAAGGAATGCCGATGAATTCAATATAGAATCGAAGGTGGGCGAGGGAACGCGTATCGAGATGATTTTCAAGCTGACCGATGCGCAGAAATCGGAAGGAGCGGTTTAAATGCCGAAAGAACTGCATTCCGTAAAATTGGATAAGGGCAAGTGCGTGGGCTGCACGAATTGCCTGAAAAGATGCCCGACCGAGGCGATCCGCATAAGAGGCGGAAGGGCGAGGATTGTTGACGAGCTTTGTATCGACTGCGGCGCGTGTATCCGCGTCTGCGAGCACCATGCAAAGGTTGCTGTTACCGATCCTTTGTCGTCCATCAATCGCTACAAATATAAAATCGCGCTGCCTGCCCCGACTTTGTACGGGCAGTTCAAGAATCTCAAGGACATCTCCGCTGTGCCCAGAGGCCTTATGCGTATGGGTTTTAACGAGGTGTTTGACGTAGCGCGCGGCGCGGATATTGTTTCGCGTGCCGTGATGGAAAAATTAAAGGATCCGGATTGCCCCCAGCCTTTGATTTCCTCTGCGTGTCCCGCAGTGGTCAGGCTTATTCAGATCCGTTTCCCGGAACTGATCGACAATATCGTGGACATCCGTTCGCCCATGGAAATCGCGGCGACGATGGCCAGACGCGAGTTCTGTGAGAAAAACGGCGTTCGCCCGGAAGAGGTAGGATGCTTCTTTATTACGCCCTGCCCTGCAAAGGCAACGGCGGTCAGACTCCCGATCGGACACGAAAAAAGCGCGGTGGACGGCGTAATTTCCATGATGGAAATCTATGGCCTTTTGTCCAATCAGATCAGGCGCGATCAGGGCGACGATATGGAATATGTATCGAGCGACTCGCACAGAGGAACGGCGCTTGGCATCGGCTGGGCGCGCTCCGGCGGTGAAAGCCTTGCGATTGCGGAAGAAGAAGCGCTGGCGGTAGACGGCATTGACAATGTCAACCGCGTACTGGAAGCCATCGAGAACGACCGCCTGCCCGATCTTAAGTATTTCGAAGGGCTGGCATGCGACGGCGGATGCGTCGGCGGCCCGATTGCATTTGAAAACGTTTTTATTGCAAGAAACAGAATCAGAAAACTGGTCAGCGAGCTTCCGAAGGTTTCCATTGATAAAGCGGTATCGCTTGATCAGCTTGATGCGCTGGGGAATGAAATCCGTCTGGATAAGACCATCGAACCGATGGAAACGCTCAGGCTGGACGCTGACTTTACAGAAGCCCTCAAGAAAATGGACAGGATCGAGGAAATCCGAAAGAAACTGCCCGGACTTGACTGCGGCTCCTGCGGTTCTCCCACCTGTCAGGCGCTGGCGGAGGACATCGTCGGCGGATATGCAAAGGAAATGGACTGCCTGTTCCTTCTGAAAGAGCAGATAACGCTGATGGCAAGAAAGATGGTAGAAATCAGCGAGCTTACGCGTGAAAAGAACACTTAAGGAGATAGATGATATGAATATTCAGGCGCTTTCCGAAAAAATCGAAGCAACCATCCTCACCAAACAAGCCGATACTCAAAGAGAAGTTTCCAGCGGCTATACCTGCGACCTTTTAAGCTGGGTTATGGCGCACGGCCGCGAAGGTATGGCGTGGATCACTGTTCAGACGCATATGAACGTCATTGCCGTTGCGACGCTTCACGATATGGCCTGCGTAATCATTCCCGAAGACATCAAGGTGGAAAACGACGTGGTGGAAAAGGCGGACGAGGAAGGCATCTGCATTCTGGCTTCGGCTTTGACGGCCTATGAAATCAGCGGACGCATGCATGACGCCGGTATCGGCGCGATGTAAACCATATGAAGTGCGCAGTTGACCTTCATATGCATTCGTGTCTGTCTCCCTGCGGGGATATGGACATGACGCCCAACAATATTGCCAACATGGCAAAAATAAAAGGGCTTGACATGATCGCCGTTGCGGATCATAATACTGCAAGGCAGCTTCCTGCGATCAAGCGCGTGGCGGATGAAATCGGGCTTGCGCTTTTGCCCGCAATTGAACTGAATACCCGAGAAGAAGTTCACATGCTGGCTTATTTCAGAACCGTAGAGGAAGCGCTGGATTTCTCCGATTATATTTATGATCATCTACCGCCGGTCAAAAACAAGCCGTCCGTATTCGGACAGCAGGCGATTATGGATGAGGATGATGAGATTACCGGAGAAATTGATAAGTTGCTTATCAATGCCTTGGATCTGTCCATCGACGATCTGGCGGAGAAGCTGAAAAAGCGCGGCGCGCTGGCTGTGCCTGCGCATATCAACCGCGGATCAACCGGCATCCTGAATGTACTGGGCTTTTTCCCGCCGGGCGTGCCTTTTGCGGCGATGGAAGTCAAGGTCGGCTTTCCGCTTCCGCACAAGGGTATGCCGAATCTTAAGCATCTGCACTCATCGGATGCGCATTATCTGGAGGACATTTTCGAAGCGACGGAGTTTCTGGAGCTTCCCGAATGCACGCCGGACGGATTTTTCGAATACATTCTTTCCAAGTGAAATTTTTGAGGTGACACATGCAGCATAATGACGATGCCTTTACCGCAATGCTATTGACCCTGCCTTTGACGGCGGACAAGGAAGAGCTTGTCCGTCCCTTGGCCAGCGCCGAATTTCTGCAGCTTGTGGGGCGCGTGGAGGCTGCCGGTCTTGGTTCCATCGGAAGTCTGATCGGCATGGATATCTCCGCGGTGATGGCTAAGCTTGATATGCCGGAACAGGAGGCATATCGCATCTGCATGCTTTTGTCAAGAACCATGCCGCTGTCCTATGCGATGGAGCGGTTCTATGAGCAGAATCTTGAAATCCTGACCAGCATGGATGCGGAATATCCGGGCCGCCTCACTGAAAGACTGGGTACAGACGCGCCGACTGCCATGTATGTGACGGGCAATGTGGAGCTTTTGAATCAGCCGATGGTCGCCATTTTGGGCATTTCCGGCGTTAAGATGACGCCTGCTGCCGAAAAAGGCGTTCGCATGCTCGTAAGAAGCCTGAAAGACGAAGGCTT
>JAEDIV010000165.1 GCA_016296675.1 Clostridia bacterium | reverse complement strand
CCGTCCCGCTGTGTTGCTTTTTTGAGGTTTTATTCTTAATGAGACAGACCCTTTTCTGGATTATTTCAGATATTCTTCAAGGGTGATGTTGTTTCTGTAGATGTATTCCGCCGCGTCTACGCCCACGTAGCGGTAGTGCCACGGTTCGTAGGAAATGCCGGTGATGTGGGATTTGTTGGCGGGATAGCGCTGGATGAAGCCGTATTTGTGGGCATTTTGGCGCAGCCACTTATATTGCTCGGTGTTTTCAAAGCCGTCTCCGCTGTTCATGGCGGTTACATCAAAGCACATGCCGGTCTGATGCTCGCTTGCGCCGGGTTTCTGGGCGTAGCCGGGCTCGCTTTCCAAATAGATTTCCTGCTGCTTTTCATAGGAACGATAGGCGCTGGTAACAATAAAGCCGTTCACGTTTTCCTGTTCTGCGGCAAAGAACATCGCCTGCATGGGCTCGTATGCGTCCCGTGCCATGTAGATGTCGCTGGAGGCCAGGCGGAACGAATGGCGCATCTCGTAGAGGTTTACAAGATCCTGAGGGACGTAACTAGGCGAAAGCAGGTTATCTGCGTTTATAAGCAGGATGTTTCTGTTTCGAGAGGCAGAGTCTGCGCCTTTGTCGTAGCCGATTTTATAGCCGATTCCGTAAGAAACGGCAATCAGCACGATGAGAATAACGGCCGTCGTCAGGAAGCGGGAAGCGCCGGATTTTTTCTTTGGTTTCGGCATGGATTTCTCCTCAGGAATTATTTCTGAAGAAGATGAATGGCAAAGCCTGCGATTTCATCTTTCAGATAAATGGCGACCATTTTGCCGTCCTTGACGGCGGCGCTTTCCTCGTCAAAGGCGAAGCCGCGCATTTCCAGATGCCACTTGGCGCGGGCAATGCTGTTGACGGCGAGGGCGATGTGGCCGTTGGTTCCGCGGAAGGGCTTTTTCATGAATTCGAATTCGCTTCCGGCGAACACGGAGGAATTGCCGTCCTTGATGGCAAGGCCGGTCAGGAAGCAGAAGGCTTCGGCGTCCTTCATGGCCTTTTCGGGGGAAGCGGAGTTGATGCCGATGTGCTTAAGCTCAAGACTCAGCATGACCTTTACGGCCTGCTTGGTGAGCTGGGTGATTTTGTCCCAGTCCTTATTCTTTACGGCGTCACCGGGAACCATCCAGCTGCCGCCGGCTGCGCGGACCTTATTGAAGGACAGATAGTCCATCAGGTTCTTCTCGCTGATTCCGCCGGTGGGAACGAATTTCATGTTTCCGTAAGGCGCGGAAATGGCTTTGATAAAGTTAATTCCGCCCGCTGCTTCCGCAGGGAAGAATTTCACGGTGTCAAGTCCGAAGGACAGCGCCATTTCGATGTCGCTGGGGTTTGCACAGCCGGGAAGAATCGGGATGTTGTTTTCTACACAGTAGCCGACGACCGTGGGATTGAGGCCGGGAGAAACGATGTAGGCAGCGCCGGCGTTTACCGCGCGCTTTACCTGATCGACGGTCAGTACAGTGCCTGCGCCCAGCATGACGTCCGGAAGCGCTTCGTGCACGTTTTTGATGGCTTCTTCGGCGGCGGCGGTTCTGAAGGTGATTTCGGCTACGGGAAGTCCGCCGTCTTTAAGGGCTTTGCAAAGAGGAACCGCATCCTGCGCGTCCTCAACCTTGATGACCGGAACAAGGCCGGCCAGAGAAAGCTTGTCCATGATATTCATACAAAAGACACCTCCGATAAGCGTAGTATCAGTTTTTTACGATTTCAAAAACGGTGAGACGGTCTTTATCCACGGTAAAGCGGACGTCGTATCCGGCGTAGGGAAAGCCGTATACACGGTTGGGATCGTCGTGATAGGCCGGACGCGGATCGAGCGACAGCGTTTTTTTGAGCGTCTCGCGTTTTTCTTCGGGGAATACGGATAAAAGGTTTTCCGGATCGCTGACCGACAGGCGATAGCCCTTCATTTCCTCGGCAAAGCTGCCTTGCGCGTCTGTACGCATATCGGCATAGGGGATGTAGGGCTTGATGTCGATGATTTGGGTGTTGTCCATCATGTCAATTCCGGAGACGGTGATCACCGGGCCCAGAGACGGATCGATTTCGACTTTTTCAAGCCTGGCTACGGTAAGGCCGATGGGATTCGGGCGAAACGGGGAGCGCGTGGCAAATACGCCTACGCGCTCATTCCCGCCCAGTCTCGGCGGACGCACCGTTGCCGAATAGCCATCCCTTTCGGGCACATCGAAAAGCCACAGAAGCCAGATGTGTGAAAAGTTTTCGAGCCCGCGCACTGCGTCGGGATTTCGGTATTCGCGCTCAAATACGATTTTCCCTGTCAGGCTTTCGTTGAGACCGCTTTGCCGCGGAAGGCCGAACTTGGTTTCAAAATCGCATTTCAAACGTGCAATCCGTTTGATATTATGCATTTTCCAGCATGTCCTTTAAGTTCGCAAGACCCGCTTTGATGCCCATCAGGCAATCTTCGATGCCTTCAAACTCGAGAGCGAGCCAGTTGTCATAGCCGGCTTCCTTGAGGATGGAAAGGCACTTTTTGACGTTTACAACGCCGTGGCCGATGATCGTTCCGCGAAGGGCATTGCCGCCTCTTGTGCCGAACCAGCCCTGCTTGGGCACGTATTCGCCCTTTTCCTTCAGGAAGAAGTCCTTCGCATGCGCATGAACCGCCATGGGCGCGGCGATTTTGACGGATTCGACGGAAACTTCGTCGGCGCACATGAAGTTGCCCATATCGACCAGCCAGCCGAAATTGGGATGACCCACGGTTTCGATGAGCTTCTTGACGCGAAGTGCGTCCTGGAAGAAATAGCCGTGGTTTTCGATCATGGTATGGATGCCGAGGCCGGCGGCAAACTCGGTTACCTGGCGGTAGCCTTCACAGACGATGGGCAGCGCTTCTTCGACGGTGTACATTTTTCCCTCGGCGTCTTTGCCCTGGGTGGAATCGTGACGCAGGCGGGTTACGCCCATGAGATAAGCGATTTCAACTTCCTGCTTAAGGTCATTGACTTGCTTTTCGATGCCGTTTAAGAGGAAATCGGCGCCTGCCATATAGGAGATGATTTCAATGCCGTATGCTTCAGCCTGCGCCTTGAGTTTGGGCGCGAGTTCCTTAAGCTCTTCGATGGTCTGGCCCTGACGGACAAATTCGATGCCGTCAAAACCCATTTCCTTTGCCGTGGGGATGACGTCCATAATGGTCATGCGGCCGTCTTGAAATGCCTGGGAGAAGCTGTAGGAGCTGACTGCGATCTTCATAAACAATTGTCCTCCATTATTAAGATACGTCTATTTTATCATGAATGTGGATGCGAATCAAGGAACGAAACGAGAATTCTTACATAAATCACACGGAATTTGACATAACCATGACAGAAAACTTTACGCATATATGGTATTGTATAATAGCAATAATGGAAATGGAGATGGTTCATGTGAGCGAGATCCTGTCCGGCGCAGGCTGGAAGCCCTTTGAAACACGCCCCATTGGCCCTCTGGGTCTGATCGCGATGCCCGGCTGCGAGGCCCTTGGTGAGAGAATGAATAAATACCTGAAGGATTGGCGCGAAGGTATCGGCGAACAGGACGAAGACCTTTACACCTTCCCGGGTTACAACCTTGATACCTTCCTGCTTTCCATCAAGTGTCCCCGTTTCGGCACCGGTGAAGGCAAGGGACTTTTGAATCAGTCCGTCCGCGGCTACGACATTTACATCATTTCCGATGTAACTGCGCATCAGATTCGCTATAAGATGTATGGCGAAGCCGTGCCGATGTCTCCCGACGACCACTATGCGGACCTCAAGCGCGTCATCGCCGCCATCGGCGGAAAAGCGCGCCGCATCACCGTCATCATGCCGTTCCTCTACGAAAGCCGTCAGCACAGAAAATCCAGCCGTGAATCCATGGACTGCGCGCTGATGCTTCAGGAGCTTTCGGGCATGGGCGTTGAAAACATCATCACCTTCGACGCGCATGATCCCCGCGTGCAGAACGCAATCCCGCTGACCGGTTTTGAAAATTTCGTTCCTACTTATCAGATGATGAAGGCCCTGTGCCGCAAGGTAAAGGATCTTGAAATCGATAAGCAGCACATGATGATCGTTTCTCCCGACGAAGGTGCGATTACCAGAAATATCTATTATTCCACCGTTCTGGGTCTGGATCTTGGTATGTTCTACAAGCGCCGCGACTATTCCAAGGTCGTTGACGGCAGAAACAAGATCATTGCCCACGAATACATGGGTGACTCTGTCGAAGGAAAAGACATCATCGTTGCCGACGATATCATTTCCACCGGCGACAGCGTGCTGGATCTTTTAAGAGAACTGAAGCGCAGAAATGCCCGCCGCATCTATGTTGCGGCCACCTTCTGCTTCTTCACCAATGGCGTTGAGGCGTTCAACGAAGCCTATGAATCCGGCATGCTCGCAGGCGTTCTGGGCACGAACCTCAACTACTTAAGCCCCGAAGTCAGGAATGCTCCGTGGTTTATCGAAGTTGACATGTCCAAGTACATGGCATACATCGTCGCGACCCTGAACCACGACCATTCTCTCGATGCTCTGATCAGCCCGCTCAACAGAATCAAGAATCTGATTGAGAAGTACAAGGCCAAGGAAAACGTCTGAGCAGGATAAAAAAGAATCTGCGTGAATTTCACGCAGATTCAAGCCATCAAAAAAGTACCGTT
>JAEDIV010000164.1 GCA_016296675.1 Clostridia bacterium | reverse complement strand
AACCTGTGACCCTTTGCTTGTAAGGCAAATGCTCTCCCAACTGAGCTATGCTCCCAAGATTTTGTTGCCGTCGCGCTGACGACTTGTATATAATACAACGGAATCCATGTTTTGTCAACCCCTTTTTTCAAAAAAATTGAATTTTTTTATTGTTTGAATCATTTTTACTCTATAACCAAAACGCCTAAGTCCTGTTTGATTTCGCCCGAAACAATACGCATTAATTCTTTCTTCGGTTCATGAACCATGCCAAGCAGACATTTATACGAATATTATACTTCACATACAATAAAATCAACGACATTACGCTTAAGTTCTTAGATTAGTTTACTGTTTTTATAAGGCAATCGTCGCTTTTCCCGTAATATCTATTATCCGATTATTTTGGTTCGAGGTATATTGACAACGCCTTTTTCATGCGATATCATGAGCGCGTAAAATTGGGTTTTTCATTGAAGGAGCTGCACTTTTATGAATCTTAAAAGGATATCCCGTTTCAATGATCTGATGCTTTCTCTCAAAGACATTTACTCTCCGAAAAACGACGACAGCAAAGGCCGTCTCATAAGCCTTGGCTCGTCCGTAATGGGCGCGTTTTTCAACGTCTTCATCACCGGCATATTCTATACAGGCTTTTTGTCCATGTACGGTATCTCCATTACCGGCGTCGGCATCGTAACCTTTATCCCCTACATCGCCAGCTGCTTTTCCGTGTTTTCTTCCTCTGTTCTTGAAAGGTTCAAAAAGCGCAAATGGATCTGTCTTGCGGCAAGACTGTATTTCTACGCTATGTATATTCTCGCAACCACGCTCATGCCGCAGTTTGTTCATGACCCGGATCAGCGGCTTATCTGGTTCATAATCATTCTGTTTCTCGCTTATTCCGTTGCCGCTGTGTTCAATCCCGGCGTCACCGCCTGGTTCTATCGTTTTTATCCGGAAGATACGCAGCGCAGAACCCGCTATATCGTGTATAACCAGATATTTTCATCCATCATTTCAAGCGCTGTTCTTCTAATTTCAAGTCTTATCACCGACTCTGTCTCTGGGTCTCCCCTTCAGAACCAGATCATCCTCTTTTTCCGCTACTTCGCCTTTGTGCTTGTTTTAATTGATATCTTTATGCTATCAAGAGCAAAGGAATATCCTTATCCCAAGGCACAGAAGATCAATCTTGCCCAGGTTTTCACCCTCCCCTTCCATTACAGAAAATTCCTTTACTGCATGCTTTTGATGTTCGTTTGGAATTACAACTCCAACCTCAATAACGGCATCTGGAACTACCATCTTCTCAATCACCTTGGCTTCAAATACACCCTTTTAAACGCAATGTCCATCGCCTATACCGTCATCCTTCTGCTTACGCAGAACGTTTGGAAAAGGCTTCTTTACCGCTATTCCTGGGTCAAAACTTTCGGGCTTTCCGTGCTCATCTTTATTCCCACGGAATTTATCATGTTCGTCATCCAACCCGGCCAGGCATGGCTTTGGGTGCTTGCATCCATTATTCAAAACGCCATGTCCGTCGGCATGAATTTCTCTTATTCAAACATCCTCTACATGAATCTGCCGGAAGAGAACTCGACAGCGCACATCGCCTTCAACACCATCGGCTGCAATCTTTTCGCTTTCCTCGGTATGATGACGGGAACATTCGTAAGCTCGCTTGGCGGCGATACGCCCCGCGTGTTTATGGGGCTTAATTTCTGGGCTGTCCAATATACAACGCTCATGCGCGCTTTCGTCATGCTCGCGCTAAGCATCGTTTTGATCAAATACTGGAAAAGCTTTACGCGCAATGAAGATATTCGCATGATTGATCTTCAGAAAGAAGAACTGAGAATCAGAAAACTCCGCGCAGAAGCGACCGGTCAGAAAAGACGTTTTTCTTTTCGGAACGCGTGAAAAAACGGCTATAGATTGATCATGAATCTTTCTTGCCCTCTATTCCCCTGAAAACCGTTTCTGACACGTTTTTGATTCAAACACACAATTTTCCACGTGTTTCTCTTCTGCCCGTTTGAAGCCGATTTCGGAGCATTTTCAAAAGATATATAAAAAGTCGCGCTGCACAACAAATGCAGCGCGATTTATCTTTTCCCGGGAAATGTTTATAGGCTCAAAAGCCTAATCGCATTTTCATAATCGTTCATACAGATTCTTTTGAGCATCGGTGCAGCTAAACAGTCAAACTCAGTATGCTCCACAAGCCTGAAGACCGCGGAGGCAACATCTGCCGCTTTCTCGCGGTCATTTTCAGCGTTTCCGATCAAAAGGAACCTCAAAAGCATATAAACCGAAAGAAGCGCAAGATACTCATCACAGAGATTAACAGGCCTGTCCTGAAAGGGAAACTGAACAAAGAACATGTGGTTGACGAGCATGTGCTCAAACCAAATTTCCCAATTTGGAAATGCCTTCTCAAATATTTCTTTCCTGCGAGAATAAACTGTGAACTCGTGTTCTCCGCTTCCGAATGCATCCAGCGCCTGCGTTCCGTATGCCCGTATGCTCTCGCTTTTTTCATCAAGCAAACGAAGCATCTGATTGGCAATTTCAAGTCCTCTCATCAAATCCTCATGCGCCGGGTGCGCCGAAAACGGAATTTCTATTGTTTCTTCATTCTTCAGAATTTTTTCTACCCATTCATGGTCTGATGCTTTGAGCGCTTCACTCAAATGCTTAAGCGTCATGCCCAATAATGCAATACGATCCGTAAGCTTCCTGGATCTGTCCTGAAGAACGGAAATCAAATGCATTCGTATTTCCATTTCGCATCCGGCGGTTTCAAAATAATGCTTCCTTTCCCCCTGTACCGGCGCCTTCAGTTTCAGCGGCACGCTGCGAAACACAATCTTGTCATTTCGTTCCATCAGCATTTCGACAACCGCCTCGCAGCTGTTCGCGCATGAGCACTCTCTAATCTCTCCGCTCCGAACGCCTCTGGGATAAAGCCTGCAAACATCCGAGAGCGCATCTTCGCCGAGCTCACAATGAAGCGCGCATCTGCCGTCATCCATGCGCATCGGGCATCTTCCGTCGTAACGCGGAAGAATCTGCGCATATTCTTCGTTTGTAGGCCGCTCCACCAGATGAAGCGCGCAGTCAAGCTTGATTCTAAGTTCCCCCGATACTTCCGCGCCCAGAAGTTTGTAATAGTCTTTCAAGGGAAGCGTTATCGGCCATCCTTCGCAGCAGGCATTTCTGCACGCGCCCATCTTGCAATGAAAATCCCCGTAGTAGTCCGGCACCAGATAATTATTCAGTTTTTCCATTCTTTCACCCGATTTTTGGATATGCTTATAAGGGTGATTTGCGCCCGCGGCATATTCAGATTTTTAACGAAAGAAATTTTATGCATCTGCTTTTGCGTTTTCAACCGCAATTTTTTTGAATTTTTGTGGTTTTTTCTGTATAGTCATATAGATTACAGGTAATAAACGCGGTTAAGGCATTGAAATTTCCCTATTTTCGTGGT
Source organism: Clostridia bacterium (assembly GCA_016296675.1). Classification (GTDB taxonomy): domain Bacteria; phylum Bacillota; class Clostridia; order Christensenellales; family Aristaeellaceae; genus SFHK01. Next base: position 1,249 of record JAEDIV010000164.1, on the reverse strand, counting down.
ATCTTTAATTCATCAGTTTCCATGTACAAAAGGAGGATACCCATGAACAAGGAATTTTTATTTGATCTCCTTTCGACCGCTTCCGTTTCCGGAAATGAAGTCGCAGTTGAAAAAAAGCTTTATGACTACATGCAGGACAAGGCCGATCAGGTGAGCGTAGACGAGCTCGGAAATGTAACCGCCTGCATCAATCCCGCTTCGCCCTTCAAGGTTCTGCTTGCCGGACACGCAGATGAAATCGGCCTCATGATCACATCCGTCGGCAGCGACGGCTATCTCATGGTCAAAGCGCTGGGCGGCATCTATCCCACTACTTATCCGGGGCATAAGGTTCGCATTCACACCAAAAACGGCGTCGTCTACGGCGCAGTTGCGAATTCAAGAGATCTTGCGAAAAAGACCGATCTCAAGGCCTCCGACCTTCGAATCGACATCGGCGCAAAGGATAAGGAAGATGCGCTCAAATACGTGGAGCTTGGCGACACCGTGACTTTCGACACCGACGTCCGCGAGCTTCTGAACGGATGCATCACCGGACGCGCGCTGGACGACAGAATCGGCGCATATATCGCGATGGAAGCGCTTTCCAAAGCGAAAGAAAAGGGTGCGTCCGTGGGCTGCTACTCGGCGGCCACTACCTGCGAAGAAACTTGCGACAACGGCGCCTATTTTACCGCCTCCCGTATCCGTCCGAACATCTGCCTTGCCGTGGACGTAACCTATACCTCGGACAACTGCGGCGTAAGTGAAGCAGAAAGCGGCAGCGTATGCGTCGGCAAGGGACCTGTGCTCTGCAACGCCCCCTCTATTCATAAAAAGTTAAACAATATCCTTCGCGACTGCGCAAAGAAGCTGCATATGGATATTCAGACTGAAGCCGCCGGCGCCCGCACCTATACAGACGGCGACACCATGCACAAAACCGGCATCGGCGTGCCCTTCGCGCTCATCTCCATTCCGCTTCGCTATATGCACACGCCCGCTGAAGTCGGTTCTCTTCAGGATATTCAAAACTGTATCGATCTTCTTTCCGAGTTCTTCGTATGCTGCACGGAAAACATGAACTTAAAGCCATTCTGATGACCGCATAGAAAAAGCGCTGACAGTTTGCGTCAGCGCTCAAGCCATCAAAAAAGTACCTTTTTTGATGGGAAGGGCCGATCGCCTGAAATCCTGCGGGATTTCCGGGCGGCGATCGGGAAGGGGAAGCGTTTTCAGTCGCTACGCTTAGTGAAAACGCGCGATTTTT
>JAEDIV010000163.1 GCA_016296675.1 Clostridia bacterium | reverse complement strand
GCGTAAGATCGCGCATGGAACCGTGATTCGTCTGTGCAAGAACGCCGACGGTGTAGTCGTTTTGCCCGATTGTAACGATTCGCGAGGAGGAGCCTACGCCGCCTTTCATCCCGTGGCAGGTTGTGCCCTTTCCGCAGCCTACGTCGCCTTCTTCAAAGTCGACGCAGGCGTTATTGATGGCGGAAAACACATGCTCTTTTTTAACGGCGCGGTTTTGTATGTCGTTTAAGGAGGCGTCGTTGCATTCGCACACAACGGGATTGACGCTGGTTAAGCGGATGCCGTCGCGGTTGCAGATATCGATCATGTATTCGACAAGTGCATCGTGAACAAGACCCACGTTCAGTGTGTTTGTAAGCGCGATCGGCGTTTCAAGCGTGCCGAGTTCATCAATCTGTACAAGCCCGAGCGTCTTTCCAAAGCCGTTTAAAACAAACGAGGATGCGACAAGTTTCTCGCAAAACACATTTTTGCCCGGCGGAAGAACAACGGTCACGCCGGTTTTGTGCGTTTCAGTGTCGATCGTGGTATGCCCGACCAGAACGCCGGGAACATCGGTGATTTTGTTGTTGGCGCCCTTGGGCAGCGAGCCGATTTTGAGATCGTTTTTATCCATAAATATATACCCTCTTTAATCGTTGTTCCATTCGTCAATCTGTTTTGCCCAGCTTCGAACTTTTTCCATATTGTAGGGCGGATGTCCTGTAAGAAAATGGTTGGAAAAGCGGACGGACGCAATCGTCCATTCGATGAGCAGAAGCTTTTGGGCGCCTGGAAGAATAGGGATTTCGCCAAGGGTTATGTTTTCATTGGCGGGACTTAACGCATTTCCTTCAAGCAGCGTTTCTTTTGTATCCGCATCGATGATTCTGTAGGAAACAGATGCGCTCGTTCTTGAATCATTTCCGAGGATTACGCGCTGTCCCCAGGCATCATGTTCATCAAGCATGATGCAAATGGGCGTTTGCACATGCTTGATTGCGTTAAATGCACGCTTTTTCACATAATACCAGTCGACGACTGCGTCTGAGATTTGCGGCCATCCATCAATCATATTCCACCAGATGATGCCGGTTCTGCGCCACTTGTGAATGCGCGTGCTTTCGATGAAATATTTTTTGGCTTCAGCCTGCGTGAACTGGGAGAAAAGGATGAAATCATCAAGCACCTTGGGCATTTCGCCGACCATAATTCGAACCTGTTTGGCCATGAGCTCGTTTCTGTCATAGCCGCGCTCAACGAGTGTGCGGTATTCGGCATTGTGGGTTTTCCAAGATTTTTCACTGATCGGCCAAAGTTCATCATCCGGGATGAACTTTTGAAGGCTCTCTTTCGCAGGGCAGCCATGGTAGCCGCATTCGCTGACGAAGTGCGCTTTTGTAAGGCGATAGAAGTCATCCTTGAAATAAGCGCGAGGGCCCCAGTTATGCTGCTCCGGCACAAGCATGCGGTCAACGCCAATGTCGATATAGGGCGAAGAGGGAAGGAACGGGCGATAGGGGTCGTTTTCGCGGACAGCACGGGCAGCGGCTTCGCGGGTGACTGCGTTATAACGGTTGCTGCCTTCGGTATATCCCTGCCAGGTATAGCAGTCGTCGACTTCATTATCGCCGGCCCAGAGGATGATGGAGGGATGGTTGCGCATGCGGCGGATAACGGTTTCACATTCGTCATGAATAACGCTTAAAAATTCGCTCGTCTGCGGATAGATTGCGCAGCCCATCGTAAAGTCGTGCCAGACCATGATGCCGCTTTTGTCACAAAGGTCGAAAAACGCGTGATCTTCATACACATTTCCGCCCCATAGCCTGACGATATTGCATCCGGCTTCGTTGAAAAGAGCGACCGCCCTTTCATACCTCAAGGCGTCTCTGGAATGAAACGCGTCCATCGGCACCCAGTTGGAGCCTTTGGCAAGAATTTTTGTGCCGTTGACCTTGATCAGAAACTCGCCTTCGTCATCCGGCTTCATCTTGTTTATGATATCAACTTTGCGTATGCCGATGTTTTCTTCTCTGGAGTCAATAACACACCCGTCTTTGACAAGTTCGCATCTGGCTTTGTAGACGCAGGCTTCGCCATAGCCTTTCGGCCACCAGAGCCTGGGATTTGAGACGGAAAACCGCATCTCGCTTGCGACAAACGGGGCTTTCTTTTCGCATATAAGCGTATCGTCTAAGAAAACGCGGATGGCATAGCCGTCAATAAAGATGTCGTCCGTGGTAAAGCGGTATTTGACAATCATGTCCGCATGCTGATCATCGGCGGACAGCGTGGCATAATACACTTGGGTAAGACGCGTGTTTTTTACGCTTTCAAGGCGAACGCCGCGCCACATACCCGCGGATAAGAAGCGGGGCATGATGTCCCAGCCGAAGGAATGCGGAGGCATGCGAAGGCAGGCGTATTCCGAAAAACCTTCGTTTGCAGAAATATGCACGGGGAAATCCATTTTGCGCGCCCGGTTGAGCGCGGAGCGGATGGATACGGATATCACGTTTTCACACCCGAAAAGAAGAAAATCGGTTACGTCAAATGCGTAGGGAATCAGAGCGTTATTTGTTGATGCGACATATTTTCCGTTTACGGATATATCGGCAAAGAGCGTAAGCCCTTCGAAAATAAGGTGGATGCGTTCGTTTGGCTTTTGATCTTCAAGGAAGAACGTCTTTTCAAAATACCACGCGCAGTATTCGTATTTTCTGAAAAGATATTCGTTTTCCGCGTAATAAGGATCGGGCTCAATGCCGTTTCTGAAAAGATCCAATTCGACATTGCCCGGAACCTGCGCTTTGATTTCAGGCCATGTATTAACAGGCGACATATCATTTTGCTCAGTGTGCCATCGCAATGACCAGGCGCCATCCAGGGAAAGAAGCATGATCCCACCTCCGTTTTTTTATCATTATACACGTGTTCGTGCAACATTGGAAGCAGGAAAAACAAAAAATATGAAGAATAAAGTAAACAGCAATTATTTGGAGGTGCGTTATATGGCGCTTCAGATTCGTGAATATGGAAAAAATGATGATCGCAAACGCAAATATCTTTTGCCGATCAGAATCGTAAAGACAACAGGCACTGTCCACGGCGCGGAAAAACTGCTGGACGGCGCGCCCACGCAGGCATATCTGGGTTCATTTGACGGATGCACGCTTAATGGCAAAGGCGCGTCTGTTTTGGTGGATTTCGGCAGCGAATTCCACGGAAGCCTCAGAATTACTACGAACATGATAGACGGCGGCGTAAATTTTGCCTCTGTTCGCGTGCGCTTCGGTGAGTCTGTATCTGAAGCGCTTTCGGAACTCGGCGCAAAGAATGCAGGCTGCGATCATGCGTGCCGCGATCAGGTGATCAGAATGAGTGCGCTCAGCACCCACGAAACCAATGAATCCGGCTATCGTTTTGCCTGTATTTCGCTCGAGGATGACAATAAGGTGGATCTTCTGACCGTTCAGGGCATTATGATTTACAGGGACCTTGAATTCAAGGGTACGTTTGAATCGAGCGACATGCTGATCAATGAAATATGGGAGACGGCTGCGCACACGGTTCACATGTGTATGCAGGATTATCTCTGGGACGGCATCAAGCGCGACAGACTCGTCTGGATGGGAGACATGCATACAGAGATTCTGTCCATACTTTCCGTATTCGGCCAGAATGATATTATCAACAATTCGCTTGACTTTTTGAAGTCACATACGCCGCCGACAACCTGGATGAACGGAATGCCAACCTATTCCTTGTGGTGGATTCTGGTTAATTTTGATCTGTATATGAGAAGCGGCGACAGAAGATATCTGATGGAGCAGAAGGAATATCTGAAGGTGCTCGCTGAAAGGCTGATTGGTCTGGTCGGCGAAAACGGCGAAGAACTGATGCCGCAGAAGTTCCTCGACTGGCCGACCAGCGAGGAGCCCGTTGCATCGCACGAAGGGATTCAGGGCCTTATGAAGCTTGCAATGGACGCGTCTGCTTTCATGCTTTATGAGATGGGCGAGGAAGAGCTTTCTGAAAAATGCAAGGAAAAAGCAATCCTCATGAAAAATCATATCCCGGCACCGTCAGAGAATAAGGCAGCGGGCGCGATTTTGTCCCTTTCCGGTATTGCGGATGCGGTAGAGATGAATAAGACGCGCTTTGCAGGAAACGGCGCCAAGGGATATTCGTCCCTGATGGGCGGATATATACTCAACGCCCGCGCAGAAGCCGGCGACACTCTGGGCGCGCTTAAGGATATGCGCGAATTCTGGGGCGGCATGCTCGAAATGGGAGCGACGACCTTCTGGGAGGATTTCTCCATCGACTGGATGGAAAACGCGGGAAGGATCGATCAGGAAGTTCCCGAAGGCATGGCGGATATCCATGGCGATTACGGCGCATACTGCTATAAGGGTTTCCGCCACAGCCTGTGTCACGGCTGGGCGAGCGGCCCGATCCCGTTTGCAACGGAATATATTCTCGGCGTAACGCCCGTTGAACCCGGCTATAAGACGGTTCGCATAAAGGGCAATCTGGGTGATCTTGAATATGCCAGAGGCACGGTGCCTACGCCCAAGGGGCTGATTTCTGTATTCCACAGAAAAGGATCGGACGGGAAAATTGCCACCCGTGTTGAAGCGCCGGAAGGCATCGAAGTCATTCTTGAATAAAGAAAAAAGAACAGCTGCTGATGTCAGCGGCTGTTCAGATCATCAACAAACCTCCGGGAGAGGTATGGAGAGGGAGCGCACTTCCTCT
>JAEDIV010000162.1 GCA_016296675.1 Clostridia bacterium | reverse complement strand
AAGTTTTCAAGAAATTTTTATCGGGAAAATGCGGCGCTGTATTGATTTTTGGCGCACTTTGGATATAATAATAATCAAAGATAGTCAAATTTCACTTTATTAAAGGAGGTGTCCCATGGCACAGCTCAGCGACAGCATTGAAAGATTCATAAAAGAGCTCATGGAGGAAGACGCCCAGATCGAACTTAAGCGAAATGAACTTGCACAGCACTTCGGCTGCGCGCCGTCCCAGATCAATTACGTTCTGGCTACCCGTTTTTCCGTTGACCATGGATATATCATCGAATCAAGGCGCGGCGGCGGGGGATTTGTGCGCATTGTACGCATGACGCATCCGGACGGCAGCTCCCTTTTGGAAGCGCTTTTAACGCGCGTCGGAAATGAAATCGATGAAGAATCCGCCAATGCAATTATCGTGCTTTTATATGAAAGAAAGCTTGTTACCAAAAACGAAGCCATGCTTATGAAATCGGCCGTTGCCAAAAATTCGCTTGCGCTTCCTGTAAGCGCCAAAAACATATTGAGAGCGGCAGTGATGCGCAATATGCTTGCGCAGGTATTCAGAAACCTTGAGGAGGACTCGCATAAATGATGTGTGACGAATGCGGCGTACGCCCCGCGACGATCCATCTGACCACCTTTACAGACGGCGAAAAGCAGGATAAAAATCTGTGCGCCACCTGTCTTACAAAATATAAAATGAACCTTCCGACGCTGGATCTTACAAACCTTGCCGGCATTCTCGGCGGCTTTATCGAAAAAGCGCTGACGGGCAAAAAAGAAGAACCCGATTCGGGATTTACAGCGACCTGCGAAAGCTGCCAGATGGATTACAAGCAGTTTAAAAGAAACGGCATGCTTGGCTGTGCTGACTGCTATAAGGCTTTTCGGGAGCCCATTGAGGATATGTTGATCCGCATGCACGGAAATGCGCAGCATGTCGGCCGCGTTCCCGGCGGCGTAAACAGCCAGGTTTCCCTGAAGCTTCAGATCGATAAACTGAAACAGCAGCTGTTAAGAGCGGTGTCAGAAGAAGAATACGAGGTGGCCGCCTCTCTTCGCGACCAGATCCGCGCACTTACGAATGAGCTCAAAGTGAAAGCAGAAATCGGGGAGGGCGCAAACAATGAATAAGTTCCCGAAAGCGCCTGAGTCCGACGTTGTTGTATCCTGCCGCGTAAGGCTTGCGCGCAATTATCAGGACATTCCATTTCCCCAGAAGATGGATGAAAACCACGCAAAGGAGACCATCCGCCGCGCGCTTAAAAGCATTCAAACCGCCAACATGCAGTCTTTGTACCGCCTGTTTCCGATGTCGGATATGAGCGATACCGAAAGACGGATACTGGTTGAAAAGCATCTTGTAAGCCTCGATCTGATTCTCAATAAGGATAGAGGCGCTGCACTGATTTCAACGGGCGAGACGGTTTCCATTATGATCAACGAGGAAGATCATCTGAGGATTCAGGGACTTTTGCCCGGTCTTCAGCTGGAAAAGGCGGCGCAGCTTGCGTTTCACGCAGACGACATTCTTTCAAAAAATGTTCCGATCGCATTTGACAGCAAATGGGGCTATCTCACCGCCTGTCCGACCAACGCCGGCACCGGTCTTCGTGCAAGCGCGCTTGTGCATCTGCCGGCAATCACGCTGACCAAACAGATGGGCGCAGTCATTCAGGCATTTGGAAAAATCGGTTTCACCGTGCGCGGTCTTTATGGAGAAGGCTCCGAAGCCGAAGGAAACCTTTATCAGCTTTCCAATCAGACCGGTATGGGACGGCCTGAGGAAGATGTGATCCGAAGCCTTATCGACGCCTGTGAGCAGCTGACCCAGCAGGAAAGAGAAGCCCGCAAAAAGCTGATTGAGCACGATCAGGATGCGTTTATCGATAAAATGATGCGCTCTGTGGGCATACTTTTGAATGCCAGGCTTTTGGACGAAAAGGAGTTCATGCGCCTTTTGTCCGACGTCCGCCTAGCTGCAGGCGTGGGCGTAATCAACGCGCCCATTTCCGCGCTGGACGATCTTATGACCCGCATGCAGCCGGCATCTTTGTCTTCCCTTGCCGAAAGCCCGCTTTCCGACAGAGACCGCATGCTTCTTCGCGCAAGCGAAGTCAGAAACGCCCTTTCAAGCCTGATCAGAGACAATGACACGCTATTATCGGAGGAAATCAATTAATGTTTGGAAAATACTCTGAGCGCGCCAAACGCGCGCTCGAAAACGCACAGAAAGAGGCCATGCAGCTGGGCCGCGACTATATCGGCACCGAGCATTTGCTTCTCGGCGTCATGTCTGATCCCGGAAAAGCTGCCGGGGTACTCAGTGAAATCTCACTGGATGCACTGCGCGAAGAAATATTGGGGCTTGTAGGAAGAGGGGAAAGCGCTGCTCCGATCAAGCAATTGAGCTTCACCATCCGCTCAAAAACCGTTCTTGAAATCGGCGTGCGCGAAGCGCGCGATCTTGGAAGCGATACGGTGGAGCCTGAACACATTCTCCTTGCGCTCATGCGCGAAAGAGCCGGCGTTGCCGCGCACGCACTGGTCAAAATGGGCGTAAACTTAAACGAAGCGCGCAGCGCGCTCATCAAGGCGCTGGGCGGCGTGAAGAAGCCTGAAGCCAACGTCGGCGACGGCGTTGCCAAGGCAGAAGGCAGCGACACACCCATGCTCGACACCTATGCGCGCGATCTGACCAAGGCTGCGCAGGCAGGCGATCTGGATCCTGTCATCGGACGCACAAAGGAAATTGAGAGAATCGTACAGATTCTTTCAAGGCGAACCAAGAACAATCCCGTTCTGATCGGCGAACCCGGCGTCGGCAAATCGTCCATCGCAGAAGGCCTTGCACAGAAAATCATCGACGGAAACATCCCTGAAATTTTAAAGGGCAAACGTCTTGTTTCCCTGGATCTTCCCGGAATGCTCGCGGGAGCCAAATACAGGGGCGAATTTGAAGAGCGCCTCAAAAACACCATGGCCGAAATCAGACGCGCAGGAAACGTGATCCTGTTTATCGATGAGCTTCACACCATCGTCGGAGCTGGCGCAAGCGAAGGCGCAATCGATGCAGCAAACATCATGAAGCCGCTGCTTGCCCGGGGCGAAATGCAGTGTATCGGCGCGACAACGCTCAGGGAATACCACAAGTATATCGAAAAGGACGCTGCGCTTGAAAGGCGTTTTCAGCCCGTTCATGTCGGACAGCCCACCAAGGAAGAAAGCATCGAAATCCTTATGGGGCTTCGGGAGCGCTATGAAAATCACCACAAGGTGCATATTACCGACGAAGCCATCAAAGCCGCCGTGCAGCTTTCTGACCGCTATATCAGCGACCGCTTCCTGCCCGATAAGGCCATTGACCTGATTGATGAGGCAGCTTCCCGCGTCCGAATCCGTACGTTCGCAGCTCCCCCGGACATGCAGGCGCATCAGAAGCGTCTGGAAGAGCTCGAAAACGAGACCAGAAATGCTGTTCTTGAAGAGAATTTTGAAAAGGCCGCCGAAATGCGTGACCAGAAAAAAAATCTCCAGAAGGAAATCGACGACGCGCGCAGGGAATGGGAAAAACGCAGGGAAGAAAAAGTGGAAACCGTATCCGAGGAGGAAGTCGCTCAGATTGTTTCCCTTTGGACCGGCATTCCCGTTACGCGCATGACGGAAGATGAAGCGACAAGGCTTCTTAAAATGGAGGAAATCCTCCACAAGCGCGTTGTAGGACAGGATGAAGCCATCAAAGCAGTATCACGTGCCATCAGGCGCGCAAGAGCCGGCCTTAAAGATCCCAACCGCCCGATTGGCTCGTTTATCTTCTTAGGCCCGACCGGCGTAGGAAAGACAGAACTCTGCAAAGCCCTCGGCGAAGCGCTGTTCGGCGATGAAAACAGCGTGATTCGCATCGACATGTCCGAATACATGGAAAAATTCTCCGTGTCGCGCATGATCGGCTCTCCGCCCGGTTATGTAGGATATGAAGAAGGCGGTCAGCTCACTGAAAAGGTAAGACGCAAACCCTACTGCATCCTGCTTCTGGATGAAGTGGAGAAAGCGCACCCGGACGTATTCAATGTTCTTCTTCAGATTCTTGAAGACGGAAGGCTTACAGACGGCCAGGGACGCATGGTCGACTTCAAAAACTGCGTAATCGTCATGACTTCAAACGCCGGCGCGCACACCATCGGAAAGCAGCGAGCGGTGGGCTTCGGAAGCGCATTTGACGATGAGAAGAGCTATGAGAAGATGAAGGACTCCATCATGGTGGAGGTCAAAAAGCTTTTCAGACCTGAATTCATCAACCGCGTTGACGAAATCATCGTCTTCCATTCGCTTGAACAGAATCACATCGATTCCATTGCAGAGCTCATGATGAACACCGTTGCCAAGCGCCTTTCCGAGCGCGGAATTGAGCTTGAAATCACAAAAGACGCCGCCCGCGTTGTCGCGCAAGCCGGATATGATCTCGAGTACGGCGCTCGTCCCTTAAGAAGGGCGATCCAAAGGCTGGTTGAGGATGCGCTGAGCGAAGATATTCTCTCCGGAAAGGTCAGAATCGGTCAGAGGATCCAGGCCCTCGCAGACGGAGACAAGCTCCGATACGAAAACATCGACGGATAATGAAATCAAAATGCCCGCCAAACAAGCGGGCATTTTTTCTATTCAAACTCCGTCATCAGGTTTTCAAGGATGTCTGTGATATTCATTTTCCCTTCAACCAATACGCTTTCAGATTCAGCGCTCACAAGCGTT
>JAEDIV010000028.1 GCA_016296675.1 Clostridia bacterium | reverse complement strand
CGATCCCCTGAAATCCTTCGGGATTTCCGGGCGGGGATCGGAAAGGGGAAGCGTTAACAGTTGCTACGCTTTGTGAAAACGCGCGATTTTGCCGTACATGCCGCCAAAATCGATTGAAAATGGAGAGGGAGTGCGCTCCCTCTCCATACCTCTCCCGGAGGTTTGTTGATGATCTGAAAAAGCGGCCTTAAGCCGCTTTTTCTTATGCCTTCCTTTTGATGGTTGCCGCGTAGGCGCTGTTTAAAAGTCCAAGGGTCGCTGAGATCATGAACAAAAGTTCAATGCCCAGCGTCTGCCAGATCCAGCCTCCGAAAAGGGCGATGAAAATGGAAATGACATGATTGATGGATACGCCGGTGGAAATCGTTGCTTTGACTTCGTCTGCGTTGTCTGAAATATCCTGAACATAGACATTGGAAGCCATGGACGCAAGCGAGATCACAGAATCCAGAACATAATTCACGCAGCAGACGATGAATGCAATGTTTGTCGGGAAAATGTGATGCGCAAAGCCGTAGAAAAAGCACACGATGACAAGAATCAGAGTATCTGCGACCATGACGGTTTTATAGCCCAGTTTGTCAATGATCTTTCCGACGATCGGGGAAGCGATAAAGCCGGCGATTGCGGAAATGGCAAAAAGCAGGCTAATGGTAGCGGCGTCAGCCTTGTAGAAAAGAACGAGAAGATATGGGCCGAAAGTGATGAACACCTGCTTTCTTGAGCCATAAAACATTTCAAGCATATAGTACTTCAAATACTTTCTGTGGAAATAAAAGCGGCGTTTGCTTTCGTCCGTAGTGCTCTTTCCGGACACAAACATTGAACATACTGCACTGATTCCGGCAAGCAATGCGGCGATAAAGAAAAAGAGCTTGTAGGGCTGATTCTTGGTAACGAGAGAGAACACAAGAACCACAGCAAAATAACCGACAAGCGTTCCGATCTGGCTGGCCGCAGACTGGATGCCAAGCGCCTCGCCGCCTCTTCCTTCGCGTGCGTATTTTAAAGTTAGGGACGATTTCATGCCCAACTGAATATGTTCGCCCAGGGAATAGACGCAGATGGCGACCGTTGCCAAAATGACGGTTGGCGGCAGAAATGCCTGAAGACCCATGCCAACCAGCATGATCACCGCGCCGATTTTGTAAAAAGTCTCCGCAGAGAACATGTAAAAAACGGCCAGAATGAATACGAGCAGAACACCGGGAAGCTCCCTGAAAAACTCCGTTACGCCGCGGTTCATTTCGAGCATGCCGACAACTTCGGCAAGGTAATTGTCGAGTACACCTTTATAAAGGCCGTAGGAAAGGCCTGAAATCAGGATGGACAGAAGGAAGAACTTAAGTCCGCCGGATTTTTGAAAGATATCCTTTCGTTTTTCAAAATAAGACTGCATTTTTTTGCTACTTCCTATCTTTACGTAAGCGGTTGTAATGTGGATGCGTCGTAAAGAACATCCTCGGGAATTTGAGAAAGCGTCCTGGAGGCAGTTCTCGCCATCAGAGCGCGGAGATCGTCCGTCATACGGTCAACATACTTTTTTACGCCCTCAGCGCCTTCATCGTGAAGGGAGGGGAGAATCGCGCGGCCTACGCAAACGGCTTTTGCGCCGAGCGCAAGGCATTTGAATGCGTCTGCACCTGTATCGATGGAGCAATCAACGAAAATTTCCATGCTGTTTCCGATTGCTTTTTTGATGCGGGGCAACATCGCAAGCGGAGGAACAGCATAGGGCTGGATGCCGTGATGGTGGGAAAGAAGGATACCGGAAACGCCGGCTTCCTTGCACTTGACTGCATCCTGGACGCTCAAAACACCTTTTACAACAAAGGGAAGATCCGTAGCTTTTACAAAGGATGCGAGCTCTTCGCGCGTTACAGGCTTCATTTCCATCCCAAGACAGACATCGTTATAGCCTCTGTGGTCAAAGGAATGGTCGATATCCATGCCGACAGCGAGCGCGCCTTCTTTTTCGGCATGCTTTAAATATCGGAAGACTTTTTCCCTGTCCTGATAGGGCTTTACAATCTTGATGGTCTCTGCGCCTGTTTCGCGGATGCGCGTAAACTCGTCCTCGTCGCCCATGCCGGCCCAGTTGAGAATGCCGGCAAGTTTTGCTCCCTTGGCCATTTCGACCATGCCGCCCGGATGCGTTCCGGAGAGATGGGAAAAGGCGGCAATCATGATGGGGGAGGCGAACGTTTTTTCGAAAAGGGTCATTGACAGATCAGGCACGCAGCTGTCCAGATATCTGGCTTCGACCAAAATGGAATCGAAATAGGCGCGCGTAATCTGATTGGAATCGCGGAAATTGGTGATTTTCGAAAGATCCATGTTTGTTTCCTTTCTTACAGACGCTTAAGCGTGCCATTGACTTCAGTGATTTCGTGGAAAAACGGGCGTTCTTCAAGATGTGTATTGGGACTGTGGAGAGTCAGATACAGCTTTCCGTCAAGCGCCTTAAACACCATTCCGTGTCCGCCGTCATCCATGAAAAGGGGATCGATCTGCATGAAGTTGCCGTCGATTTCGCCGTTATCCGAAAGCGCAACGGCCTCTGTATATCCGCCCTCGGAAAAGCTTGCCCAGAGGCAGAGAAGGTTTCCGTTTTGCGTTCTCCACATGAACGGGCCGTCTGTTACATATCCGTCAATACCGGTTCTTTTATGATGTACGGATTTTTTCCATTCAGCTTCGGAAGCGTGGAAAAGAAGACGAGGCACGCCGTCTGCTTTTTTCAGATCCTTGGTGAGTTTTACAGCGCATACCTCGCCGTCTCCGACCTGCACCCATTCGTGACAGAAAACCATGTAGGGATTGCCGTTTTTGTCAACATAGAATGTGCCGTCAAGGCATTCCCAGTCGCACGGGGTCACGCAGCCGTCAGAGTGCGGCTTATAAGGACCGACAGGGGTATCGGAGACAAGAATCGCCGTGCCGCGGCATGTTTTATCCGTTTTGAAGCTTGCAAACATATAATATTTCCCGTTATATACGTGTACTTCCGGCGCCCAGTAATTCTGATCCGCCCAGAAGGATCCGTCGTTTTCAAAGCATACAATGGGATCGGACCAGGAATCAAGATCCTCGGATACATACACATCAAAGCCGTTCGCCGGGCCCCAGCAGGTTGCGCCGCGCGTGCCGAAAAGATAGTATTTGCCTTCATCTACGAGAACAAAAGGATCGCGGATATTGATTTCGTTTCTTTTCATAATCAGCACTCCTTATGGCTTATATCACCGATATTTTATCAAATTTTGATGCTGCATTCAAGATGAAAACGAAGCAAATTATAGCATTACAAACAAAAAACGGACGCCCTTAACGGGCGTCCGAAAAACGATTCAGGTTTTATTATTTCGCAAGATATGCATCGTAGGCTTCCTGATAGAGCTCAACATAGCGCTCGGAGCCGATGGACTTGGCGGTGTCAACGAATGCGGCATAGCTTTCATCGGTTACACCGTTCTTGATGAACTCAATGACGGATTCCTGAAGGAACTTCTTGAGCTCGGTGAAGATGTTGTTGGCTTCAATGGCGTCTTCGTTGTCCATCTTGGCAAGATCTCTGAGGTACTGGAAGGACTTGTACTCAAGTACGCCTGCCTCAGCATAGGCTACGGAATCCTCGTAGCGCTCTACGCGGTGGGGAGCCATCTGATAGATCGCAGAGTAGTACTCGCCGGGAGCGAAGAACTGGCCCATGGTTACGGGAACGATGTCATAAAGGCCGTTGTTCTCGGGAACATTGATGATCTCGTACTTGCCTTCTTCATTGATGATCATCTGCTCGCCCATCTTGCCGTTGGCGGCGATCATCATGTTTTCGGTTTCGAGCTGGGCATCGAGCCACTTAAGGGCGGCAACGGGATCCTTGCAGGCCTTGGTCAGATAGGCGCCGGGCTTGGGAACTTCGAGGATCTGGGGAACGGTTACCTTGTAGCCGTCAGCAGCGGGAGGCAGCATGGAATCGAAAGCGGGGATGGTGTCCGCGGTCAGGGCGGTATTGATCAGGCGGAGATAGTTGAAGGAAGCAACTTCGCCGGCGTTGACTTTGTTTGCCCAGAGGTTGGAGTCCTGAGTCAGGGATTCGGGATCCATGAGGCCCTCTGCATAGAGCATGTGGAGCCACTCGCAGGCCTCGCGGAAGCCGGGCAGATCACCTACGAAACCAACGGTATCATCTTCCTGGATGAAGGCAAACAGATGCATGTTCAGCGGTACGCCGAAGGAAGAGAACTGCGCCCAGATGTGCTCGGGGCCGAAATCGGTGCAGGAAGCGGAGTAGGGATACTTAATGCCTGCATCCTTGAATGCGCGCAGTACGTCGGTGTACTCATCGATGGTGGTGGGAACTTCAAGAGAAAGCTCCTCAAGGAGTTCAGTGTTGATGAACCAAGTGGGCTCATGGTTTACGTTCTGAGCTACGAGGTAGCCGATGAAATAGCTCTTGCCATCGGAGGCGGGGATGGAGTCGCCGGCATTGTTGAGGGGCAGGCGGCTTACATAGTTGGGCATGATCTCGGGAGTCAGATACTCGTCGAGGGGGAGAAGGAGCTTCTGGGTGACGCCGTATTCTTCAACGTCAACGCTGTTGCCGATAATCATGTCGGTCAGATCTTCAGAAGCAAACATGAGGTTGAGCTGGGTGCTCCAGTCGGCGTCTTTGATGACGCGGAAGTCTACTTTGATGCCGGTTTCTTCTTCAATCTTCTGGAAGTACCAGAGATTGTTGAAGTCAACGTTCTGGTTTTCGAGAGAATACTGGAAAGCGGTCAGGGTTACTTTTTCTTCCTCTGCGATGGCAGATGCGCCGATGACCATCATGAGCGCGAGAAGAAGGGCTAAGAGTTTCTTCATGTGAATTCCCCTTTCTAATTTTTATTCAAACGCTTAAAGCGCGTGAATCAATGAAGATTATCCCTTGAGGGATCCGATCATGACGCCCTTTACAAAGTATTTCTGCATGAAGATGTAAAGAACGACGGCAGGGACGGTGGAAACGACGATGCAGCAGTATTTGGCAACTTCAGCTTTGCGCATGGCCTCCTGAAGGCCGCCGAGGTTGTCTGCATAGGCGGCAAAGAACGTTTCACTGGAGCCGGATATGGAGAGAGAGGCAAGGATTTCTCTAAGAATTGTCTGAAGAGGAAGATAGGCACGGTTTGAAAGAAAGACAAGACCTGTGAAATAGTCGTTCCATCTGGCAACGCCGTAGTAAACGGACAAAACCGCAATGATGGTTCCGGAGAGGGGCAGAACGCATTTAAAGAAGTAGGTAAAATGGTTTGCGCCGTCCATGACTGCTGCTTCATAAAGCTCGTTGGGAATGGAAGACTGGATATAGGTTCTTGCGACCATCAGGTTCCACACGCTTACCGCGTTCATGATGATCATGACGGTTCGTGTGTTGTAAAGACCGAGGGACTTTGCATTCAGAAAAATCGGAATCAGGCCGCCCGAGAAGAACATGGTGAAGGTGATCAGAAGGTTCACAAGCTTCTTTCCGGAGAATGCGCGGGAAAGCGCATAGGCGGCAGCGAGGGTGATAAATACGCTAAGAACAGAACCGACAACGGTGTAAAACACGCTGTTGGCGTAGCTCAACCAAAGCTCTCTGTATTCAAATACGGCTTCGTAGCCCATGGTGGAGAAGTCTTTGGGCCACCAGACAACCTTGCCTGCAAGCACGGCGTCCGGATCAGATACGGAAGCGATGATAATGAGCCAAAGGGGATACAGCGTTATAAAAAGAACGACAATCCAGAATATAAGATTGACTGCATTAAAGACTTTATCGGACCTGGTTTCGTTGATACGGATGCCTTTTGCTTCTTTTACCTTTTTGGCCATGTATTTCGCCTCCTTCCTTAGAACAGGCTGATTTCGCTAAGCTTTCTCGAAATCGCATTGACGCACATGATGATGGTAAAGTTGATGACGTTCAGGCAAAGACCGATTGCGGAGGTGTAGGAATACTGCGCTTTTCCAAGACCGACGTTATAGACATAAACGCCGATGATATCGCTGGTTGCAATGTTTCCCGAGGTCTGGAGAAGAAGCGCTTTGTCGGTGTTGGAGGAGAGGAGAGATCCGCAGTTCAAAATCAGCATCATTACGGAAATCGGGATCAGATGCGGGATGTCAATGTGAAGGATTTTCTTGAAGCGGGTCGCGCCGTCGATGGTCGCAGCTTCATAGAGCTGAGGATCGATGCTTGTCAAAGTTGCAATGTAAAGGATGGTGTTCCAGCCTGCGTTCTGCCATAAGTCCGAGCCGACGAAAAGGGGACGGAACCAGCTGGCTTCGATCATGAAGTAAATGCTTTGTCCGCCGAGGGCCTCGATCAGGTGATTGATGATGCCGTTTTCAGGGGAGAAGAACAGATAGATCATACCGGCCAGAACGACGGTTGAAATAAAGTGGGGAACGTAGATGGCGGTCTGCGTAAATCCTTTGAAACGCTCCAAACCCAGCTGATTGAGCATAATCGCAAGCAGAATCGGAAGCGGGAAGCCGAACAGAAGACCGTAAACGTTCAAAAGAAGCGTGTTTGCAAACATTCTTCCGCAGTAATAGGAGGAGAAGAAAGTCTGGAAATGTTCAAGGCCTACCCATTCGCTGTCCAGAATACCGAAAGCCGCCTTGTAATCTTTAAAGGCAATCTGAATTCCGTACATGGGGAAATAGCAGAATACCAGGAAAAATGCAAGAGCCGGGAGCATCAATACCCATAGCTGCCAGTCTCGCCCGATGGCCTTTTGAAAGCGCACGCCAAGCGGCTGATTGCGAAGATCCGTTTTTTGCGCCTGTGACAAGAGGACCCCCTCCTTTATGATATGGTTAGAATGCGCTAATTATAGCATCAATTCACCTGAATGTAAATAGACAAAAATAATTTTTATTAACATAAATATATACAATTGATTTTCTTCACATATTTGGTATAATGATAAAAAATGGTGACGGAGGTAAACAAAATGCTTCCTTTGACGAAGGTTTCCTTTCATATAAAAAATAAAAAAATCCAACGGCTTTATGACCTTGCGGAGGAAAAGTGCAAGCTCAATGTAAATTGTTTTGCCGGGCGCAAGGTGCTTGTAGAGGGCGGCGGATACGTCAAAATCTGGCTGGAAACGCAGCCGATGGGCGGTGAAATGTATGCAAAGCGCGACATGGAAGCAGCGCTTAACAATCAGTTGTTTTTCATGGAAACACAAAGGACGGACGGAAGACTTCCCGGCTCTATTGAAAACAAGCCGGAAACAAACTCTGTTGAAGCGCAGTTCAATAAATTCCAGGGCTTTTGCTTTCCGTGGCCTGCGCTCAATATGTATTACTGGCTTAATGAGGACAAGGAATATCTTAAGAAGGTATATGAAACGCTTAAAGCATTTGACGCCTATCTTTGGAAAACGCGCGACAGCAATCATGACGGCTGTCTTGAATCCTTCTGCGTATACGATACGGGCGAAGACAATGCGGTCAGGTACGGCGATGCGCCCGTTTACTGTACGGAAGATGATCCGCCTTCTGACAGCCATGTTGTTCCTATGGCATCGATGGATATCATGTCCTTTTCCTACAGCGCACGGGATACGCTTTCAGTCATAAGCGGAATTCTTGAAAACGGAAAAGAAGATGAATGGCGCATAAAGGCAGAAGAAGTCAAAGAAGCGCTTAAAAAACATCTATGGAACGAAGAAAAGGGCGCTTGTTACGATAAGGACAAATACGGGAAAGTAATCGATGTTCTTGTCCATAACAACTTAAGATGCATGTACTGGGGATCATTTTCGAAGGAAATGGCAGACAGATTTGTAAAGGAGCATCTTTTGAACGAAGACGAATTCTGGACGAATGTTCCTTTGGTTTCTGTCGCTGCCAATGATCCTGCCTTTCGAAACGCCATAGAAAACAACTGGAGCGGGCAGGCGGAGGGGCTTACCTATCAAAGGGCGATCCTCGCGCTTGAAAGGTACGGCTATGAACCCATCGTGACCAAGCTGGGTCATAAGCTTTTCGAAACGGTTATAGACGGCGGCTATTATTTCACCCAGCAGTACGACCCCTTTACCGGCGCGCCCAGCCGGGTATCGCCCGTCACCAAGGAACCGATTCCGGAGGGAAGCGACGAGGAAGGACAGGATGCATACGGCCCCACACTCCTTTCTGTGCTTGAATACATGGCCCACATATGGGGCGTTCATATGAATATGGGCGAAATATGGTTCAGCCTGGGAAGCGGTGAGGAATATGAGTATACGCAGGTTTGGGGCGAAAACAGCTACACCATCAAAAGCGACGGAAAAACAGCCGAAATCTTTGTGAACGGAGAAAAGAAATTCACCGAGAACACAGGCGTACGCATTGTTACGGACAAACAGGGCAATTTTATAAGAAAGGTAATCATCGAAGAATAAAAGGAGGGCTGATATCATAATGACAGTAAAGGTTCGAATTGACGGCGCGGGCGGCATGCCGATGCCGGAAACGGTTTTGAAAAGCACCTATGTTTCTGCGCTTGACTTTGAGCCGCAAGAGCGCAGAATGACCATTGCATCCGACGGAACCGTTCAGCTGACAACCGAAAAAACGCCCTATATGGTGCATGTCAAAATGCCGGTACCCCTGTATGGTCATCTTTGGGTTATTGCAGATAATATGGGCGAGGGCTATACAGGCGACTTCGTGGATTTTGTGACCGAAGCCATCCGTACTTATGTGCATTACGCAAAAAAGTATTCTGAGGGCATTGAGCTTTCCGTAAAGACAAAGGGACACCTTGAGGCCGCGATCGAGTTTGAGCATCTTGCCAACCGCGGCATGGATACGCCGGATAACCGCCTGTATGGCCTTTCTCACGCCATTTATGCTGCGGAAGGCGCGCTTTTTGAAAGAGCGCAGAAAAAAGCGTATCTGAATCCCAGAAATGATCTTAAGCTCGGCTGCAATTTTTTCAGATACACCGCTTCCAACACCAAATACGCTCAGTTTTTCGAAAAAGCATTTGATTTTGCAACGCTTCCTTTCTATCCGGGACGCACGGTATTGGAGGAAGACAAGTATTCCTACGGCTATATCGATACAGCCCTTTCCTATCTTCTGGATAAAGGCATTACGCCCAAGGGTCATCCGCTGTTTTTCGGCCATGCGACCTCGAATCCCAAGTGGATGTTTGAACTCGATTATCCCTCTCTTAAGAAGGCGGCTTATAAAATCGCTTACAACCATGTATCCACCTATAAGGACCCTGTTCAGATCTGGGACAGCATGAACGAGGCGCACGACTGGGCAAACTGCTTTGAGCTTACCCAGGATCAGCTTGTGGATCTTACCAAAACCACAACCGGCGCACTTAGGGATGCAAACGACAAGGCAACCTCTATCGTGAATATCTGTCTGCCCTTTGCAGAATATGTCGCCGGCCGCTATAACTGCTACGGAGCGCTTCCGGAAAAACTCAGATCGCCCCTTAACTACTTTAAAACCATCCTTGAGGCCGGCGTGGACTTTGATGTTGTCGGCATACAGCTCTATTTCCCTGCGCGGGACATGGTGCAGGTCAACCTGATGCTGGACGCATTCAAGGCGCTTGGAAAGCCCATCCACATCACAGAAATGGGCGTAAACGGCGGTTTCCGCGTAAAGGGCAATGCAGGCTCAAGCTGGTCGCAGCTGGATATGTCTCAGGGCACATGGCACGGCGGCTGGAACGAACATACGCAGGCCGACTGGATGGAAATGTTCTATACCATAGCCGCAGCAAGAGAAGAGATTCAGGCGCTCACATGGTGGGACTTTATCGAGCCTTCCTTCTCCGGAAACGGCGCATTCCTCTATGAAAACGAAAATCCGAGGGAAATGTTCTTCAGACTCCTTGCGCTCAAAGACAAAATCACGAAAAAGTAGAATCCTTTCCGCCGCGTTTCTTTGAAGAGGCGCGGCGATTTTTATGGAAAGCGTTGCGCGAAAAGCTGATTTCGTTTATAATGTTTCATTATACTTTCAAAAAGGAGCGCAGCTTATGATCGCAAAGAATTTATCCGTGGGGATACTTGCGCATGTTGACGCCGGAAAAACCACGCTTTCCGAGGGCATTATGTACAGAAGCGGCGCGCTTCGAAAGCTTGGACGGGTTGATCACAGGGATGCCTTTCTGGATACGGATGTGCAGGAGAGGGAACGAGGGATCACAATTTTTTCGAAGCAGGCGATGCTTTCCTGGAACGGACGCGGAATTACCCTTTTGGACACGCCGGGCCACGTGGACTTTTCCGGTGAAATGGAAAGAGTGCTTCCGGTACTGGATGTTGCGATTCTGGTGATCAGCGGCGCTGACGGCGTTCAGGGACATACGGCAACGCTTTGGAAACTTCTGAAAAAACACGAAATCCCTACCTTCCTTTTTATCAATAAAATGGATCAGCCGGGCACGGATAAAGAAAAACTGATGCGCGAGCTTCACAAATACCTGGGATCGGAAGTTACCGACTTTGAGGATGAAAACTTTTTTGAAGAAGCAGCGGTTCATGATGAGGAGGCGCTTGAAGCGTTTCTTGAGACAGGGGGACTGACGGATCAGATCCTTTCGAGGATGATCAGCCAAAGACGGCTGTTTCCCGCGTTTTTCGGTTCCGCTTTGAAGCTTGACGGCATCGATGAAATCATGAATGCGTTATGCAAGTACTCGGAAAATAAATCCTATCCGGACGAATTTTCCGCCTATGTATATAAAATCGGCCGTGACAGTACGGGCGCAAGGATTACCTATGCCAAAATCACGGGCGGAAGCTTGAAAGTAAGGAGCCTTTTGAAAGGCGAAATGCATTCGGGTGCAGATGAGAACCTCTGGGAGGAAAAGGTCTCTCAGATTCGACTGTATTCAGGGAATAAGTTTTCTGCAAAGGAAGAGGTTTTTGCCGGCGATGTCTGCGCGATCATGGGTCTTAACCATACGAGATGCCTGGATATGCTTGGTGTAAAAACGGATAAGAAGAAGCCGGAATTGGAGCCGGTATTCAGCTATAAAGTCATTCTGCCAAAGGATGTCGATGTGCACACAGCGCTTGCGAGATTCCGAATTCTTGAAGAGGAGGATCCGCTTTTAAGGGTCAAATGGCGAGCGCAGCTGAATGAGATTCACGTGCAATTGATGGGCGAAGTGCAGCTTGAGGTATTAAGGCGCGTCGTCAGGGACAGATTCGCAATGGATGTGGACTTTGGAGACGGCGGTATTTTATATAAGGAAACAATTGAAAACGCCGTTGAAGGCGTAGGCCACTATGAACCCTTAAGACACTATGCGGAGGTTCATCTTCTGATAGAGCCGGGCGAGAGGGGATCTGGTATCCGAATAATGAGCAAGGTTTCGGAAGACGAGCTCGACCGCAACTGGCAAAGGCTCATTATCACCCACCTTCTTGAAAAACAGTATATCGGCGTTCTGACGGGTTCGCCTGTTACAGATCTTAAGGTTTCGATCATTGCCGGCCGGGCGCATCTTAAACATACTGAAGGCGGAGACTTCAGACAGGCAACCTACAGAGCGTTCCGCCAGGGCCTTATGCAGGCAAAAAGCATCCTTCTGGAACCGTGGTATGATGTTCGCATTGAAATGCCCGCTGAATGCCTTGGCCGCGCAATGAGCGATCTTACGCAGATGGGCGGATCATACGCGACGCCGGAGCTGATCGGCGAAGAGGCGATCGTGACAGGGCGGGTTCCGGTTCAGGAAGCAAGATATTATGCAAAGGAAGTTCAGACGTATACGCGAGGCCGGGGAAGGTTTTCCTTCTCGGTGCGCGGCTATGAAAAATGCCGGGATCAGGAGAAAATCATACGTGAAATCGGCTATGACCCGGAAAGAGACGTTGAAAACACCGCGGATTCCGTATTCTGCTTACACGGCGCCGGGGTTATTGTCAAGTGGAACGAAGCGCACAGCCACATGCATATTCAAACCGGGGTTCTCGTAGAAAAGAACACGGAGGAGGAAAACAAGGCGGCTGCGAATACGCGCGGAGGCGACATTGACGATAAGGAACTTCAGAGGATTTTCGAAAGAACCTATGGCCAGGTGAAGGACAGGGCGTTTGAAACGTCAAAAAGCTATGCGCGCTCGCAGGAATTTGTGCATGTGGAAATCCGTCCGAAGCGGCTGGAATTTCTGCTGGTTGACGGATACAACATCCTTCATGCCTGGGAAGATACAAGGGAAGAGGCTAAGCGCGATCTTGACAGCGCCCGGCGCATGATTATGGATATCCTCGCCAACTTCCAGGGGTTTACCAATCAAAGGCTGATTCTGGTGTTTGACGCATACAAGGTCGCAGGCGGCGTCGGAAGCGTTACAAAATACAACGGAATCGACGTAGTCTATACAAAAGAAGCGGAAACCGCCGACAGCTATATCGAAAAAACCGCTTACGAGATCAGTAAATACAATTCGGTCCGCGTTGCAACAAGCGACGCGCTTGAACAGATGATCATCTTCGGAAGCGGCGCGCTTCGAGTGTCTGCGCAGGAACTGAGGAAAGAAGTCGAAAGCGCAAATGTGGAGATCCGAAAGTATATTGAAAGAGGAAACGCTGCCTTAAAGGACTATAAGGTGCTAAGAGCATACGAAGATGCAAAGAAGAAAATGGGGGAGAATGAATAAAAATAAACAGATCGATGTATGTTTTGATGGATTTGAACCCGTTTTGACACAAAAATGCAGTTTCGAATATTTCAAAAGTTTAAAAAGTTTCAAAAAATGAAGAATTAGGCGATAAAATGACGAAAAATGCAAAAAACGCTATTGCAAATATTCAATTTGTATGCTATAATCCATGCATTCGATCCGAAAGGGCATATGATCCGTTCGGACGGGGAGATTCTCCCCGAAAATAAAAGGAGGAAACTCACTATGAAGAAGCTCATGAGCATGATTCTGGCTGTTGCCATGCTGCTCTCCGTTGCTTGCTTTGGCGTTGCTGAAGAAGGCAATTGGAAAATCGCTATCCTGACCGGCACCGTATCCCAGGGCGAAGAAGAATTCCGCGCTGCTGAGAAGGCTGTCCAGGTTTGGGGCGCTGATCACATCATCACCGATACCTATCCGGACAACTTCATGTCCGAACAGGAAACCACCGTTTCCAAGCTCGTAGCCTTCGCCGCGGATCCCGAGGTTAAGGCCATCGTAATGTGCCAGGCTGTTCCCGGCGCCACCCCCGCGATCGAGAAGATCCGTGAGATGGGCCGTGAAGACATCCTCTTCATCGCCGGCACTCCCCAGGAAGATCCCGCTGTTATCGCTGGCGCCGCTGACATCGTTATGTACGCCGACGAAGTAGAGCAGGGCAACTCCATCATGGAAAAGTGCGCCGAGTGGGGCATTGATGTGTTCATCCACTACTCCTTCCCCCGCCACATGGCCATGGAACTGATCGTAGCCCGTCACGAGCTCCTTCAGGAAAATGCTGACGCTCTGGGCATCGAGCTGGTTGACGTAACCGCTCCCGACCCCACCGCTGAAGCCGGCCTGTCTGCTTCCCAGCAGTTCATCCTTGAGGACGTTCCCCAGCAGATGGCCAAGTACGAAGGCAAGAAGGTTGCTTTCTTCACCACCAACTGCGGCATGCAGCCCTCTCTCCAGGAAGCCGTCCTGACCCAGCCCAACGCTTACTATCCGCAGCCCTGCTGTCCCTCTCCCTACCATGCGTTCCCCGCGACCCTCGGCCTTGAGCTGGCTGTCGGCGGAGACGACGTAGCTGCCCTCGAAGCCATCGCTGCGAAGCTCAACGAGTACGACGCAGTTGGCCGTTACAGCACCTGGGCTTCCCCCGTTGCGATGACCATCATCGAGCTGGGCGTTGAGTATGCCAAGGGCTACATCGATGGCACCATCGAAAGCCGCAATGACGGTGCAAAGCTTGCTGAGCTGTTCACCAACAAGATCCCCGGCGCCGTAGTTGCCAACTACACCAATGCCGAAGGCACCACCTTTGACAACTACTACACCATCCTGCTTGCTCCCGTTGATTTCGCTGAGTATCTGAAATAATTCGGGCAAAAACGGATGAACATGGCCCGCCCAGTTTTCGGGCGGGCCTGTTTTCTTGAAATGTCCTTTTGCACTCAATTGTCAAGGGGACATGGAAGTATCCCTTTGACAATTGAGTGCGATTTCTTTTTCCGAAGGAGGTTACCTGTTTTGAGCGCAGAATTTGTTCTCGAAATGAAAAACATCACGAAGCGTTACGGTGAGAACACGGTTCTGACCGATGTTTCGCTTTCTGTGCGCCCCGGCGAGATTCACGCGCTGCTTGGCGAAAACGGCGCGGGTAAATCCACGCTGATGAACGTGCTTTTCGGCATGCCGGTCATTCATTCAACCGGCGGCTTTGAAGGGAAAGTATTGATTGGCGGTGAGGAAACCCACGTTCTTTCTCCTCACGACGCTATGCAAAAGGGCATCGGCATGGTGCATCAGGAGTTTATGCTGCTTCCCGGATTCACCGTTACAGAAAACATCAAACTGAACCGCGAAATCACGAGAAAGAATCCTTTCAGCCGCTTCATGGGCAAAAACCTTGAAACGCTGGACGAAAAATCCATGTCGATGGACGCCAGAAGAGCGCTGGACAGCGTCGGCATGAACATCGACGAATATACGAAAATCCACGGCATGCCCGTTGGCTACATGCAGTTTGTTGAAATCGCCCGCGAAATCGACAAAAAAGGCGTAAAGCTTCTTGTTTTTGATGAGCCGACTGCTGTTCTTACGGAAAGCGAAGCTGCGCAGCTGATTAAGGTCATGCGCCAGATTGCCGAAAGCGGCATCGCGATTATCTTTATAACGCACCGCCTGGACGAAGTAGCTGCCGCTGCAAATTCTATCACAATCCTGCGCGATGGAAAACTTGCTGCTGTCAGAGAAACCAAAAACACCACCATTATCGAGCTTGCCGAGCTTATGATCGGAAGGAAAGGCGAAGCGGTGGTTGAGGCTGACGACAGAACGCCGCCCATGGATGAAATTGCCATGAAGATTCGTAATCTTTATGTCGATATGGCCGGCGAAGAGGTCAAGGGCATTTCCTTTGACGTATACAAGGGCGAAATTCTCGGTATCGGCGGACTCGCCGGACAGGGAAAACTGGGTATTCCCAACGGCATCATGAGCCTGTATGACGCCGAAGGCGACGTCGAACTTTTCGGAAAGAAAGTTGTTCTGGGCGATGCCGGTGCAGTACTCAGAAGCGGAATCGCTATGGTATCTGAAGACAGAAAGGGCGTAGGCCTGCTTCTCGATCAGTCTATCGAAGACAACATCGTATTTACTGCGATGCAGATATACGGCGAATACCTCAAAAAGTACGGCCCGATTTCCCTTAAGGATCAGGCAAAGGTTCGCTCAGTTGCGGAGAAGATGATCAAGGATCTCGACATCCGCTGCTTTGGCCCGACCCAGCACACGGGAACGCTCTCCGGCGGCAATCAGCAGAAGGTTTGTATCGCCCGTGCGCTTGCCCTGCATCCCAAGTTCCTCTTCGTTTCCGAACCTACCCGCGGCATCGACATCGGCGCGAAGAAGCTGGTTCTCGAAACGCTTGTAAAGCTCAACAGGGAACAGGGCATGACCATCGTCATGGTTTCTTCCGAGCTTCAGGAACTCAGATC
Source organism: Clostridia bacterium (assembly GCA_016296675.1). GTDB lineage: Bacteria > Bacillota > Clostridia > Christensenellales > Aristaeellaceae > SFHK01. Next base: position 4,643 of record JAEDIV010000028.1, on the reverse strand, counting down.
CGTTTCCGACCGCATTGCCATCGTATCCGAAGGCAAGCTTGTCGACATTCTTTCGCCCAATGCATCCGATGCCGATTTCGGCCTTGCAATGAGCGGCATCAAGCCCTCTGAACACAAAGAGAAAGGAGATGGCGCAAAATGACAAAGAGCAAACTAAAAATCAGTATCGCCATACTCCTTGCGGTATTGGCAGTCGTTTCCGCGGTGGTTGGCTTTGTGAATCTTCCCAAGCGCACGAGCGAAATAGGCGAGGATATTATTTCCGATCTTCGCATTCAGACGATTATCAACGCCACAACCGGCGACGGCCTGATCGAAACTTACATTGGGCTTGCCAAGGAAGAGGCCCGCGTCAAGGCCAAGGAAGCCAAACTCAAAATGGCCGAACAGCGCAAGGTCATTGCGGAAGCTGAAGAAGCGACCCGTGCAAAGTACGAAGGCGTTGACACGGACAACTCTTCCATCAATCCCGACGATCTTGCTGAGCCTGTTAAAGCGTACGCTGAAAAGCTCAAGGCATACCTTGACGAAGAAGCGTCAGCCAGACAGGAGTATTACGATGCTCACTATGATGAAGCGGAAGCCAAGGCGCAGGCCGAGCGCGAAGCCAAAATTGCAGAGGGCAAGGATGTTCCCGAGACAATGAAGGTTGTCGTTGACATGTCCGGCTTTGTGGCGACAGAGAAGATGAATGCGCTTCGCGCCGTCAGCGATGAAGCGTATGCCCAAATGGGGGATGCCTTTAAAAAGAGCTATCCCTTAATCGACGATCAGGCGCTCGAAGCTTTTGAAGAGAGCATTGAAAAGATCGTTTACGTTGCGGGCGACGATTTTTCCGATCTTTATGACCGCTACAATGCAGCCGGCAGTATGAATGCAGTTGACGACAAGACTGCAGCCTTTATGGTTCGCTATGCGGATGACTTTATCTACATTGCAATCGCCCTTGTGATCGTAGTGCTTACGATCCTCTTCAGCGAATTCCTGATTGCCAAATTCGGAATTCCCCGCGTCATTATCGGACTTTTCTTCATCCTTCTGTGCTTCGTTTCCCTTTTCTATGATCTGCCCCTGGATACGTATTTCTCCAATACCCTCGTTCGAATGGGCATGAACTCCATCATGGTTCTTGCCATGGTTCCCGGAATTCAGTGCGGTATTTCCCTGAACTTAGGTCTTCCGATCGGTCTGGTCGCAGGTCTGTTCGGCGGTCTTGCGACGATTCAGCTCGGCATTCCGGGCTTCTGGGGATTCCTGTTTGCAATTCTCGTCGGCGGCGTGATTGCTGCCATTGCGGGCTGGATGTACGGCCACCTTTTGAACCGCTTAAAGGGAGAAGAGATGGGCGTTACCACGTATGTCGGTTTCTCCATCGTATCCTTGATGTGTATTGTCTGGCTGGTGCTTCCTTTTAACAGCCTTAAGCTCCGCTGGCCGCTCGGCAGCGGTATGAGAAACACCATCGGCCTTGACAAGACCAACTTTGAGCATGTGCTGGACGATTTCCTTGCCTTTGAAATCGGCGGATTCACCGTGCCCACGGGTCTTCTTCTGTTCATGGCAGCGCTGTGTTTCCTCGTTTGGCTCTTTGGCAGAAGCAAGACCGGTATCGCCATGCAGGCAGTCGGCAATAACCCGAGATTTGCCGAAGCTACCGGTATCTCCGTAAACAAGATGCGCATTATCGGAACCGTGTTCTCCACCGTCTTAGGCGCAATCGGTATTCTGGTTTACAGCCAGTCCTACGGCTTTATGCAGTTGTATACTGCGCCCAGACAAATGGGCTTCATCGCGGCTTCTGCAATCCTGATCGGCGGTGCATCCACCTCGAGATGCAAAGTCAGCCATGTGCTCATCGGTACGTTCCTCTTCCAGGGTGTTCTGACCCTCGGTATGCCGGTGGCAAACGTAATTGTTCCCGGCTCTACCTTCTCTGAAACGCTGCGCATTCTGATTTCCAACGGCATCATTCTCTATGCGCTTACGAAGTCTGGAGGTGCAACGCGTGGATAAGAAAAAGATTGATTTCAAAGAACTTGTAAGAAGCAACGCCGTTACCATTATGTTCGTAGCACTGTGTATCTTCTGCATGGTGTTCTCGAATACGTCCGTTTCCTACGTACTGATGGCAATGGTCGGCCGCTTGAGCAGAAACGCCTTTATCGTGCTTGCGCTCATCATCCCGATCGTCGCCGGCATGGGCATCAACTTTGCCATTACCATCGGCGCGATGGCGGCGCAGATTGCGCTTTTGTGGGTGGTTGAATGGCAGATCACAGGTCTTGGCGGATTTGTGCTTGCCGCGCTCATTACCGTTCCTCTGGCAGCGGTTTTCGGCTTCCTGATTGGCAAGCTTTTAAACAAGATGAAGGGCCAGGAAATGATCGGCGGTCTGATCCTCGGTTACTTCGCCAATGGTCTTTATCAGCTTCTTTTCCTCTTCATCTTCGGCAACCTGATTCCGCTCAATACCCCCGGCCTTGTCATCAAAGGCTCTACAGGTGTTGCCAACACGATTTCCCTTCAGTCGATCAAGTACGCGCTTGACAATATCTGGAGCGTGGATTTCGGAACTGCGCTGTATGTTATGAGCGGCGTCATCGTTGTTTATATGATCCTGATGGCGGCCTTCAAGAAGAAAAAGGAAGTATCCGCGATTGTTATTACGATTGTGCTTGGCGTTTGCTGTGCGGTATATGCTTTTGTGCCCGCGGTTGCCGATCTTTTCAGCATGGTTACTGTGCCCATGATCACCTTCGTGGTTGTCGGCTTTCTGTGTGTATTCAATAACGCGATCATGCGCACCCGCCTTGGCCAGCAGTTCCGTGCCGTTGGCCAGAACCGCACCGTTGCCAACGCTTCCGGTATCAATGTAGACCGCATCCGTCTGATCGCCATTGTCATTTCTACCGTGCTTGCCGGCTGGGGCCAGCTCATTTTCGTTCAGAACATGGGCACCTTCCAGACATACGGCGCACACGAGCAAGTCGGCCTTTACGCCGGCGCAGCCATCCTCGTTGGCGGCGCCTCCATCCGTAAGGCCACCAACAAGCAGGCCATCCTCGGCTGCTTCCTGTTCCATCTCCTCTTTGAAGTAGCTCCCTCGGCTGCAAAGACCATCTTCGGCGACGCCGCCATCGGCGAATACTTCCGCGTATTCATTTCCTACGGCGTTATCGCAATGGCGCTGGTCATGCACGCATGGAGCGGCGTTCAGAAAAAGAAGAAAAAGGCATTGTCTGCTCAGTAAAAAAGTACCCGGCGTGATTATCACGCCGGGTGTTTTTGTAGATAGGCAAGACAAATCAGTTTTCCCTGATCGGGTACGTTTGAAAATCGGGAAGGTCGTCCAGGTTTACTGCGCGGTCGTCTTTGTACATTTTCTGGATGATGGCTTTTTCCGTGTACTGTTCAGACAGCTTTTTGTTCTTGATAACGAAGTCGCCTGACCAGGTTGCGTAGCTTCCCCAGATGGTGCCGTCTCTGAAAATCAGATCGATATCGGGGATGGTGCCGTTTTCCGAGAGGATAATCATCATCTTTTTATCGGTTACGCGAAGCGCTTCCAGGAATATCGCGCTTTGAGAAGAATAGGCGTGCTCGCCTGCGTAGATGTCCCAGCCGATCATGTCTACATATTCGTCTCCGGGATACCAGTCTTTGCTCTGTCCGTTCCAGACCCAGATGAGGTTGTTGAGACCATGAACATTGGTCAGACGGTCGTAAAGCAGGCGATAGAGTTTGATGTATGCATCTGCGCCCTTTGCGCCCCACCAGAACCAGCCGCCGGATGCTTCGTGAAGGGGACGCCAGAGAACGGGAACGCCTGCATCCTCGAGCTTTTTAAGCTCAGATGCAATGGCGTCGATGTCCCGGATCAGAAGATCATAGCCTGCCGTATCCTCTCCGGACATGATTTTTGCCAAATCGATTCCGGTGTGATCCGTATAAAACGCGCTGTACCATGTGCCGGTCAGATATTCTTCGGGCGCGTTCCAGTGCCAGGCGAAAGTGACGATGCCGCCTTTGTTCCAGTATTCGATTGCCTTTTCTACGCTGTGTCCGCGCGTTCCGCGGGATACGCGCGATGGCGTGTAGTCGATGAGGTCAAGCCCGAGGATCGCGGGATACTCGCCTGTCAAATCGTTCAGCGCTTTGAATTCATCGCTGCTTAAGCCTCTGTCTGCATACTGACCGGTGAGAATCTTTTCGCCGTATACATCCGTTAAGTAGCTCATCAGACGCTTTGTAATTTCATTTGCATTTGGATTTACAAGCTGAGCGGAAACGTTGTAAATATCTTCTGAAACAACTTCCGAGGGAACGAGAGAGATGGAATCGATCTGTGTCCAGCCCCAGAATTTGAGGATAGCAACCGTGTGCTCGCCCTTTTCAAACCAGATCCGTTCAAGCTTGACATCGCCCCAGAGAATCATCGTGCCCGCGATATTCCCAACACGCGCGCCGTCAACTTCTACATAGTTCTCCTTATAGCTTCCGCACTTGACTTTCGCAACGATGTCATAAAATCCGCTTTCAGGAACTTCCATCGTTACCATTACGCCGTCTCCGTCATTTTGAAGACCGTCGACATAGGTGTAAAGCCCTTGCTGAACTACCTTGGCGTTTCCAAGCAGCGTTCC
>JAEDIV010000027.1 GCA_016296675.1 Clostridia bacterium | reverse complement strand
CAGGATTTCAGGCGATCGGCCTTCCCATCAAAAAAGGAACTTTTTTGATGGCTTGAGCCGTCCGAACATAATCGAACGGATGTTCTTTTTATACCGCATACGTCAATCCGACGGGGATCATGCCCTTTCCGGCGATCTCCGCGCTTGAACGAATGCCGGCTTCAATGCTGATTGTGAAAACAAGAATCATCAGGCAAACGATGATGATCGCAAGGAGAAAACGCTTCATATTCATTGCGCGAACGCTCCTCATTACGAATCTTCTGGGTGTTTCTTTTCTGTATACCATCGTATCGCCGCCTTCCGGTGTGTTTTTTAACTGTTTGCATTATAACAGAACATATGTTCGATGTCAAGCGTTTTCGGCAAATTTTTTAAAAACTCCCCTACGCTGTTTTCCACTTGATCAAAAGGACGCCTGCGATCATCAGAAGCACACCGAAAACTTTTTGCGGCGTAAACGGCATCTTTTCGCTTTCGAGGATTCCGAATGCGTCAATGAATGAAGCGACAAGGAGCTGAGAAATCAGGATGATGGAAATGCCTGCTGTGGGATTTAAGCTGTTGATGGATACCATCACAGTCAGCGTGATGACAAGCCCCAAAGCGCCTCCAAGCCAGTATACAGGCTGTGCATTTTTGATGAGCGCAAAATTCCCTTTTCCAAAGATCAAAGCGGCGATCAGAGAAAGCGCAAACGCTGTTCCCTGAACAAAGGCATTGGATTCCATAAGGCCGATTTTATCCGAAAGGCGCGTGTTGATAACACCCTGAAGGCTCATAGCTGCGCCGGAAACAATGGCGGCAATTATGCCGAATATCATAATACTTCACCTCAAAATGATTTTCCCCCATATCCATACTATTTATGCGCGTAAAAAAACGTCCGCCTGTTTCAGACGAACGTTTTTTTCGGTATTTTCAGTATTTTATTCCTTCCAGGCTTTGAGCATTTCCATAAGCGCGATCTTTCCATGCTGATAGGTAAGGCCGCCCTGAAGGTATGCAATATACGGAGGACGGATGGGCGCATCGGCGGAAAGCTCGATGGAAGCGCCGGAAACAAAGGTACCGGCTGCCATGATAACTTCGTCCTGATAGCCGGGCATTGCCCAGGGCTCCGGAACGGCTTCAGAATCGACAGGCGAATTGACCTGAATGTTCTGAACAAAAGTGATGAGTTTTTCAGCCGATTCAAAGCGAATGGCCTGAATGATGTCGTTTCTTGCGTCCTGATAGGTCGGGTGTACCTGATAGCCAAGAAGCTCAAATACGCGGGAAAACAGCGTCGATACTCTGAGCGCCTGGCAAACAATGTGCGGCGCAAGAAAAAGTCCCTGATAGAAGGGCTGATAGCTGGCTGCATAGCTTCCGACTTCAGCGCCGATTCCGGGCGAAGTCAAGCGGTAGCTGACCAGTTCGACGCATTCCTTTTTGCCGGCAATATAGCCGCCGGTGGGCGCGATTCCGCCGCCGGGATTCTTGATCAGGGAACCGGCCATGATATCGGCATGCGGTTCTTCTTGGGAGGTGAATTCGCCGTAGCAGTTGTCGACCATGACGAAAGTATCCGGATTCTTTGCGTGAATCTTGTCAATCATATCGTTGATTTCGCTTACACTTAAAGACGGTCTCCAGTCGTAGCCGCGGGAGCGCTGGATAAGAACGAGCTTGACCTCCTTGGTCAAAGATGCCAAAATCGCATCTTCGTCCAGCCTTCCGTCCTTAAGCTCCGTCTGCTTATAGGAAACGCCCAGATCCTTTAAGGAGCCGTGTCCGGCTTCCCCGGTAAGACCGATGATCTCTTCAAGCGTGTCATACGGCTTTCCTGCGGCGGATAAAAGCGAGTCGCCGGGACGGAGAATGCCAAAAAGGCAAAGCGCGAGCGCATGGGTGCCGGAGGCAATCTGAGGACGGACAAGCGCGGTTTCAGCGCCCAGTACCTCTGCGAAAATCTCGCCCAGCGTATCGCGACCGATATCGTCATAGCCGTAGCCTGTGGTAGGCGCAAAATGGCGCGCGGATACGCGATGCTTTTTGAACGAATCCAGCACCTTTTTTGTGTTCACGCGCTCGATCTCGTCAAGGCGGCTGAAGGCTTCGGCGCAGTCCAGCTCAGCGCGGTTGATGATGTCAAGGTAGTTGTTCATTTCTATGCCTCCGTGTGCGTAATCATATCTGCAATTTTTTTAGCGTAGGATTCGATTGTTTCGCTTCCGACAGGAAGCCATGTAACGCGCGGATCTCTTTTAAACCATGTGATCTGGCGCTTGGCGTAGTTGCGCGTTGCGGTCTTGAGATGCGAAATCGCGTCGCTCATGGCGATTTCACCCCTGACGGCTTCCGCGATTTCCTTATAGCCGATGGCTTGATGGGACGTGGTCTCCCCTTTTTCGATTTCCTTCATGAGAAAAGAAACTTCATTGATCAGACCGCTTTTTACCATCATGTCAACGCGGCGGTTGATCCTGTCGTACAACTGATCCCTCGGCCAGTCAAGGGCAAACAGACGAGCGTCGTAGGTATCCTTGATCAGGGAGTCCCTGTATTCCTGCTCTTTTCTCGTCATGCCGGTCAAGGTGTTGATTTCGATCGAACGGATGACGCGCCTGACGTCGCCCGGCGGGTATTTATCGGCGGCTTCCGGATCCATTTTCTTAAGCATATCGTGGAGGATCAATTCCCCGTCCGGCTTTTCTGAAATGGCTTTCAGCTCGTTTCTTAAGTTTTCGTCAGATTTTTCGGAAAAGCGCATGCCGCGCGTGACTGCGTCAATATAAAGACCGGTGCCGCCACAGAGAATGGGCGTTTTTCCGCGAGATTTGATATCTTCGATTGCGCTTTGGGCCATTTCCCTGTAATGCGAGGCGCTGAAATATGCGTCATTGGAAATAACGCCGATCATGTGGTGCGGGATCCCCTGCATTTCGTCTGTCGATGGCTTGGCGGATAAAATGTCCATGCCTTTATAGATCTGCATGGAATCGGCGGAGACGATTTCTCCGCCGATGAGCTTTGCAACCTCGATGGCCAGTCCGGTTTTTCCGGACGCCGTCGGGCCGCAGATACCGAAAAGAATATTGCTCATATGCTTTCCTACTGAATTCGCTTAAACATTTTTTCAATTTCGTTCTTGGTAAGAATTCGGAGTACCGGTCTTCCGTGGGGACACGTGGGCGGAGCGCCGGATGCGCGCATGGCGTCCAGGAGGGATCTGATCTCAAGATCATTGAGCACATCGCCGGCTTTTACGGCATGCTTGCAGGAGGCCTGCATGATCGTATGCATGCGCTTCTCCTTTTCGGCGTTTTTGAGCGTATCCAAAGATTCAATGATCTCGGTAAACATGATGTTCATATCCGCCTGCCCCAGAACGAAAGGAACGGCGCGGACCTGGATATCGGTGTCGCCGAAGAGCTCAACCTGATAGCCGGCTTCCTCCAGAAGCTCGGCGGAATCCATTACCAGCTGCGCCTCGCGACGGGACAGATGCACGATATACGGAACCAGCAATTGCTGGGCACCCGTTCCTTCATCCAGACGTTTTTTGAGGTTTTCAAAATTCAGCCGCTCATGCGCCGCATGCTGATCGATCATGATCAGCGCGCCGTCGGACTCCAACAGAATATAGGTTTTGAAAAGCGTTCCGATCAGGCGAAAAGAATCCTCCTGCTTTTTGAGATGCTCGCTTTCAAGCATGGTCTGCTCAGCGTTCTTTACATCGATCGGCGCGATGGTGCGGTCATTGGAAGGCTTTTCGGGAACGGAGATTTTTTTAGAAAAATCGAGCGGAGGAACGGAAACGGGCGCGTGGACGGGCGTAGGACGAACAAAAGACGTTTCGCGGACCTCACTTGATTTATTTTCACTTTTTTTGAAGATCCCCTCGTAATCCGTCTGCATGTTTTTAGGTGCAAATACAGGTTTAGAAGAGGCGGAAGGAATCTTTTCGCTCTCTTTTACCGAAGGAGCTTCTTTGAAAGGAAGATCCTTTTTCAAAGCCTCCCCTTCCTCATCCTTCGGAGGAAGAATTACGCTTTTGATGATCGTCTCTTTCTTTTCTGTTTCCTTGGGTACAGTGAAAGCGCCGATCATGGTTTCGTTTATGAAAGCTTTGGAAAGGAGCGATTGAGCGGTCAGACGGAAGGCAGCTTCGTCGCGGAAGCGCACTTCGAGCTTGCTCGGATGTACGTTTATATCTACTGCCGCAGGCGGTACAGTGACAGAAAGAATGCACATGGGATGCATGCCGATCGTTACCCGGCCTTTGCAGGCGTCTTCCAGAGCCATGGACAGAATGGGACATCTGATCAGGCGGCCGTTTATGAAAAAGCTTTGCTGTGAGCGCGTCGGCTTTGCCTGATCGCCGATACCGATTAATCCTTTTAAGGCAAACGCGCCTTCAAATGCGTCCACTTCCCGAAGCGCTTGTGCGTATTCGCGTCCGTAAACGGCCAGGGCTGCTGCGCGTACGTCGCCGTTTCCGAGGGAAGAAAACACGGTCTTTCCGTTTGAAATAAACCGGATCGCAACGGAAGGATTGCCAAGCGCCATTTTCGAAACGACATCGGTTACGAGTCCCTGTTCGTAGGCGGGCTTTTTCAGGAATTTCTGTCGCACGGGGAGGTTGAAAAACAGATCCTTCATCACGATCGTCGTGCCTTCCGGACAGCCAGCCTCTGAAACGCCCTTGCATTCCCCGCCTTCCATTTCTACTTTGGCGCCAAAATCCGCGTCCTTTGTGCGGGTGGTCATGGTGACGCGTGAAACAGCGGCAATGGACGGAAGCGCCTCACCTCTGAAGCCCAGCGTCCTTATATCCCAAAGGCCGTCAGCATCCTGAAGCTTGCTGGTGGCGTGGTTCTGAAACGCCATGCGCGCTTCCCGAAACGCAATGCCGCATCCATTGTCGGTTACGCGAAGATACGTTATGCCGCCGTCTTTGATTTCAACGGTGACAGTGCGCGCACCGGCGTCTATGGAGTTTTCCATAAGCTCCTTGACAACGGAGCTCGGACGTTCGACCACTTCTCCGGCGGAGATTTTGCTGATCGTGTTTGCGTCCAGTACTTTGATTGCCATCAGATCCTCCGTGCTTCCTCCGAAAGCTTGTAAAGCGTATTGAGCGCGTCAATCGGCGACATGCTCATCACGTCAAGACCTCGGATTTCTTCCACAAGTTCCATGGGTTTATAATCGTTAAAGCCGACCTGCCTGTTTCCGGCATTTTTGCGTTTGTCGAGAATGGTTTTGCCGATGGACCCTTTTTCAAGATCATCCACTTCAAGGCGCGCCATAATCTGTCTTGCGCGCGCGATGACGTTTGAAGGAAGTCCCGCAAGCTTTGCAACCGCTACGCCGTAGCTGCGGTCTTCGCCGCCCGGGACGACCTTTCGAAGGAAAATGACGTCTTCGCCCTGCTCCTTGGCGGTTACTCTGTAATTGACAACGCCTTCCAGCTGGCCTTCCAGAACGGATAACTCATGATAGTGGGTGGCAAAGAGCGTTCTTGCGCCGCATTTGCTGTTTGCGATATGCTCAACGGCTGCCCATGCGATGGAAAGACCGTCGAAAGTGCCTGTGCCCCTTCCAACTTCGTCCAGAATTACAAGGCTTTTGCTGGTTGCGTTTTTCAGAATCACGGCCATCTCATTCATTTCGACCATGAACGTGGATTGTCCGCCGTACAGGTCGTCGGACGCGCCGATTCTTGTAAAAATGCGGTCGGTAAGCGATACGTTTGCTTTATCCGCGGGGACAAATGAACCGATATGCGCCATGAGCACGATCAGGGCAACCTGACGCATATAGGTGGATTTACCGGCCATGTTGGGGCCGGTGATGATCATGACGCGGCCGGTTTCGGAAAGGTGCGTGTCGTTGGGCACGAATCTGTCGTGGCCGATGGACTCCTCAACAACAGGATGTCTTCCCTCTGTGATCTCGTAAACGCCGTCTTCGTTGATTTCGGGGCGGACATAAGAATTCATCTGTGCGGCTTTGGCAAGCGAACAAAGAGCATCCAGCGTTTTAAGCGAATTTGCGGTCTGGCTTAAGCGGTTGATGACGCCCTTGAGCGTTTCACGCAGCGTCAGGAACATATCATATTCCATTCGTATGGCGTTATCGTCTGCGCCGAGAATGGTGGTTTCAAGCGATTTGAGTTCGTCCGTTATAAATCGTTCGCAATTTGCAAGGGTCTGCTTTCGGATATAGCGGTACGGAACGAGATTATAGAAAGACTTTGTAACTTCGATATAGTAGCCGAATACGCGGTTGTAGCCGATTTTAAGGTTCTTGATACCGGTGGCTTCACGCTCCGTGGCTTCAAGATCGCTCAGCCACTTTTTGCCGTCTTTGGACGCATGGCGAAGTTCATCAAGCTCGGCAAGATATCCGTCATTGAAGATTCCGCCTTCTTTGATGGTAAGAGGCGCATCCTCACTGATTGCTCTTTGCATCTCCTCGGCGATTTCGCTTAAGGGATCGAGCGAGTCATACAGTTCATTTAAAAGGCCGCCCTTCCCCTCGAGGAGCTGCTTGATTCCGGGGACTGCGCCAAGGGATTTGGCAAGCGATAGACAATCGTGAGGATTGATGCTCTCATAGGCGATTTTGCTGAGCAGACGCTCAACGTCATACACGGGACTCAGCCTTTCGCGCATTTCGTCCAAAAGCATCGGATCTTCAAATAGAGTCTGAACAGCGCCCAGGCGGTGTTCGATTTCACTTTTTATGATCAAGGGTCTTTCAATCCAGCTTCGAAGCATTCTTCCGCCCATCGCGGTCACCGTTTTATCGAGGACAGAAAGAAGAGAGCCTTTTCTGGACTGACCGCGCACCGTCTGCGTAAGTTCGAGATTTGCGCTGGCGCTTCTGTCAAGCGCCATATATCTTGTAGAATCATAAGGCGTCAGGTTGAGAATATGTTTAAGCGCATTTTTCTGGGTGTTTGAAAGGTATTCTATCAGCGCGCCGGCGGCAGCAACGGCAAGCTTTCCGCTTTTTTCATTTTTGACAGCTTCTTTTCCGAAATGACTGACAAGCATCTGGCGTGCATGATCGTACTCGAAGGATTCTTCTGCAACTTCGGAAACAGCGAAATGGATATTCTTAAAATATGCGCCGAGTTCTTCCCGGTCAAAGGTGATGATCTCGCTCGGCGCGATTCTTGAAATTTCTTCAAACAGGCGAACGCGCGCATGCGGGAATTCGTATAAGCAGAATTCGCCGGTGGAAACATCGGAAAAAGCGATGCCCGCTTTGTCCTTGAAGATCAAAACGGAGAGAATATAATTGGGCTTTTTATCGTCCAGCATGGTATTTTCAATCACAGTGCCGGGCGTGACAATGCGCGTGACTGCGCGCTCAACCAATCCTTTGGAGAGCGCCGGATCCGTCAACTGTTCGCATATGGCGACCTTATAGCCCTTTTCAATCAGGCGGGCAACATACGTATCCACCGCATGGAACGGAACGCCGCACATCGGGGCGCGTTCGGATAAACCGCAGTCGCGGCCAGTAAGGGTAAGTTCCAGCTCTTTTGATACCTGTATGGCGTCGTCAAAGAACATCTCGTAGAAATCTCCGAGACGGAAAAACAGAACGCAATCCTTGTTCTCTTCCTTGATGGACAGGTATTGCTGCATCATCGCTGAAAGCGCCATTTGTACTTCTCCTTCGTTTTTTCGGTCAGTTTACGCCGCCGCATCCGCCGCAGGTTTCACAGGAGCCGGAGCATCCGCCTTCGCCCTCGTCCATTTCTCCGGTAACGATAAAGCGAAGAACGGAGTTGACCTGATTAATCAGATTGGCAAAGCCTTCGCGGGCGTCGTTTAAGGCTTTGATGTCGTCGATCATGTTCATGCGCTCCTGAAGGGCGCTCATTTCATCGGAAAGCTGCTTGACGCGGGCCCAGTCCTTTTCCCCCATCGCCATCATCTTGTCCATCTCGCCTTTGGTTTCGAGGTATTTGCCCATGGTTTCGGCAGCCTCGGCATTCTTCATGGCGCGCTCTTCAGCGTCCTTTACATTCTTGAACTCTTCGCTTTTCAAAATGGCGTCGCCGAGTTCGCGGGTCTTTAAAAATACTTCGTTCATTTTTGTTTCTCCTTACTTCACGATTTCTCCGCGCAGCGTGTTTTTGCCTGCGGAGGTGATGTGGACGTTTACGGTTTTTCCGATCATGTCCTTGCAGCCGGGGAAGTTTACCATGTGCGCGCGCGGAGTCTTGCCGCCAATGGCGCTTTCGTCGCGGGCGGACACGCTGTCGACGAGGACTGGAACGGTCTTCCCCACCTGCTCAAGCAGAATTTCGGACGTGATCGACTGCTGAAGGTCGATAAGGCGCTGAATGCGCTGGGTTTTTTCGGCCATGGTGACAGGATCCGGAAGGCTTGCGGCCTTTGTGCCTGCGCGGGGCGAATAGATAAAGGTGTAGGCTGCGTCGTAGCGGACGGCGCGGACGAGAGAAAGCGTATCCTCAAACTGGGAAAGCGTTTCGCCCGGGAAGCCTACGATGATGTCAGAGGTAAGGCCGATGTCCGGGCGGGCTTTCCTAAGACGCTCAACGAGCGAGAGGTATTTTTCCCGCGAATAGATGCGGTTCATACGCGTTAAAATCTCGTCGTTTCCGGCCTGAACCGGCAGATGGAGATGCGGCATCAGATGCTTAAGAGAGGCGTATGCGCCGATCAGTTCGTCGGAAAGGTCTTTGGGATGCGAGGTCATGAAACGGATGCGCTCGATGCCCATCTGATCAATTTTATAAAGGAGATTGGCGAAATTCGCGCCGCCGCCCATATAGGAATTGACGTTCTGGCCAAGGAGCGTAATTTCCTTAACGCCCGTATCCTGAAGACGCTTGACTTCATCGAGAATGTCCTCTTCCTGCCTGGAGCGTTCTCTTCCGCGGACATAAGGAACAATGCAGTAAGAGCAGAAGTTGTTGCAGCCGTACATGATATTGACAAACGCAGAAAAATCGGAGTTTCTGACCGCGGGAAGGCCTTCGACCACCATTCCGTCGATGTCAAGGACTTCGTATGTCTGCCTTTCTTCCGTAAGCACGGTATGGACATACTCCGGCACCTTGTAGGCGTTATGGGTGCCGAAAATAAAATCGATAAAAGGATACTGCCTGATCAGCGATTCCGCCATGCCCTTTTCCTGCATCATGCAGCCGCCGACGGCGATGATCAGATGCGGCTTGATCTTTTTGAGTTCCTTGAGCCAGATAACGTTTCCCAGCGCCTTGTTTTCGGCATTCTCGCGCACGCAGCAGGTATTGTACACAATCAGGTCTGCCTCTTCCCGCGTATCGGCTCTGGAAAATCCCATCAGCTCAAAAAGACCGGCAAGCGATTCGCTGTCGCGGACGTTCATTTGGCAGCCGAGGGTTACGATATGATATTTTCGACCGGCAGGCAGGATGGATTTCACTTTCCCTGCAATTTCAAGCTGGCGGCTGATTTCGGATGCTGGAACTTTCTGATTCTTTGTCATTTTTTCATTCTCCGGTGATTTTTCGTGTTTTGGGCGGAAGATTGTTTTCAAAGGCTTCTTCAATTGTAAACTCATGCCCGGGAATCTTATCGTCTGTCGTGATGTATGCGCGGCCCGTCAGATCCGGATGCATATTGAGGCATGATTCCGTCACGCGATGACTTGCGCGAACGAGAAGCGGCTTATCCGGGGCGGCGGAAAAGCGCTTGTCCAAAGATGAAAATATGTCCAGTGCCACACATTCAGGATTGGTGATGGCGTTTTCACTTTGGCAGAGGGGGCATGCGCATTTTAAGGCGTTTTCAATCGGCTCGCGCTTTTTTCGCCTGGTCATTTCCACAAGACCCAGCGCGGTTATCCCTAAGACATTTGTGTGCGTTTTGTCCTTTTTGAGGTGTTCTCTGAGGGTTTTGATAAGCGCATCTTTCTGCGCGCGCGTTTCCATATCGATAAAATCGATGATGATGATACCGCCGATATCCCGAAGGCGGATCTGGCGCGCAATTTCTTCTGCAGCTTCAAGGTTGATTTTGAATACCGTTTCCAAATGAGAGTTTTTTCCGGTATATTTTCCGGTATTTACATCGATAACGGTGAGCGCTTCGGTCCGGTCAAAAACCAGGAACCCTCCGCTTTTGAGCCATACGCGCCTTGAAAGCGCTTCATCCAGCTGTTTTTTTATGGAGTATACGCTGAAAAGCGGAATCTCGCTTTTGTAAAGCTGTATTTTGGAAATCAACTGAGGAGCGAAAAGACGCGCGCATTCCATAGCGGACGTAAAGGCGCTTTCCCCCTCCACTATGATTTCATCGGTATCCTCGCATGCAAGATCGCGGATACAGCGGTAAACGGCGTCGTGATCCTTATAGATGCATGCAGGCGCTTTGATGTGCGTTAGCTTCTTAGTGAGCGTCTCCCAAAGGGAAACAAGAGAAGAAATATCCTGCTTTATTTCATCTTCCTCTGCATGTTCTGCGTTTGTCCGGATGATGAGGCTCATGCCATCGGGGACGAGCTTCTTTGCGATGGCTGTAAGACGCTTTCTCTCCTCTTCATCCTCAATGCGTTTGGATATGCCTATACCGCCGGATGCCGGTTTTAAAACCGTCATGCGTCCGGCGATGGACAATTCCGCGGATACCCGAACGCCTTTTTCGCCGCCTGGGAGCTTTGTGATCTGAACAGGAAGCTCCTGGCCGACTTTCAAAGGCTTTTTAAGCTTTTTAAGATTGTCCGGAAGATCCGCATAGTGCAAAAACGCATTTTTATCAAGACCGATGTTTACAAAGGCAGCATCCATTCCGCTTACAACATTTTCAACGCGGCCGATGTAGATATTTCCGGTGAGCGCATCCTGCGAATTGCGTTCGAAACAGATCTCAGAAAGCTTGTTATCATTAACCAGCGCGACGCGCGTCTCAAGCGGACGGCTTTCCACAAGGATTTTGCTTGACATTTTACAACTCCATCAGCGGCGTTTCGCGGCCGGATTTGGCAAGCCCGATCAGCTTCGTTCGTTTGATCTGGCAGCGCGGAACTTCGATTCCGGCCATTTCAGACAGGGTTTTTAAAAGAAGGTCGGGCTTTAAGGTATCGGCCTCCGTCAGCATAAGACGGGTCTTCAGGCAATTCTCCTGAGAAGACAGATACACGCAAAGCGGGCGGATATTGATTTCACGCTCGGAGGACTTGGTTTTGCGGATTGCCATAACCGACTCCGAAAGAAGGAATTCCCTTGCGGCTTCCTTGATCTTGTCCATGTTTTCAAGAATCTCGATTTCATAATCCGACATTTTGACAAGGCTCATCATGGAAGCATGTCTGTCGTCGACGAATCGGACTTCATACACGGGAAGCTCGGGCGGAAGCGCAGAGCGCATTTCCTTAAGCGCGAATTCCTTGGAAATGGGCGTATCCAGCTTTACATCCAGAACTTCGTATTCGCTTACCCAGCCCATGGCAAGCGCAGAGGCAAAACTCATTACGGGATGCGGATTGAATCCCTGAGAAAACGCGACGGGAAGCTCGGTACGGCTGAAGGCGCGCTGCATATATCTTTGAAGATCCAGATGGGATACGAACTTCAGCCTTCCGATTTTGCCGAATCTGAAAATCGCTCTCATTCGCATGCACCTCCGTATCTTTTCACGCCGCAGCCTACACAGCCTTTGCGGCAGTCCTGAGTGGTTTCGGCCCTTTGCGCCTTTTCCCATTCGCGCTTTAAAAATGCCTGGCTTACGCCGCTGTCGATGTGGCCCCACGCAAGGCATTCATTGACGTCAATATTTCTTGCGGCGTAGAAATCTGGGTCAATGCCTGCGTTCTTAAATGCCTGCATCCATTTTTCATTGTCGAAAAATTCCGTCCAGCCGTCAAAGTGGCATCCGAGATTTACCGCTTCACGGAGTACCTTTGAAAGCCTTCTGTCTCCGCGCGCAAATACGGCTTCAATATAGGATACGTCCGGCTCGTGGTATTTGAAATCCACGCCCTTGACCTTGTTAAGCTCCATCTTGAGCATCTTCTGTCTTCTGATGACTGTTTCCTTATCCAATTGTCCAGACCACTGGAAAGGCGTATGGGCTTTGGGGACGAATACGGATGCGCTTACCGTGATTCTAAGGCCCGGAGCGCGTCTGTCTTTGGGAACGGAGAAATAGGCTTTTCTTACCTTCTCGGCAAGATCGGCAATGCCCAATACGTCCTCGTCCGTTTCCGTCGGAAGGCCGATCATGAAGTAGAGCTTTACCGCGCTCCAGCCTTCTTCAAATGCGTCGGTTACTGCGCGGATGAGGTCTTCCTCGGTCACGCCTTTATTGATAACGTCTCTGAGTCTCTGCGTGCCGGCTTCGGGCGCGAGCGTCAGCGCGGTTTTTCTGACTTTCTGGGTTTCCTTCAGGGTATCTTTTAAGAAGGTATCGATGCGCTGGGACGGAAGTGAGATCTTGACGCGCTTTTTCATATAACGGGTGATCATTTCGTGCGCAAGCTCGGGAAGGCACGAATAATCGCCGCTGGATAAACTCATCAGCGAAATCTCATCAAAACCTGTTGCTTTTACAAGCTTGTCGGCAATTTCAAGAAGCCTGTCCATGCTTCTTTCGCGAACGGGTCTGTAGACCATGCCCGCCTGACAGAAGCGGCATCCGCGCGTGCAGCCGCGGAAAATTTCAAGCATGATTCTGTCATGAACGACCTCGCCGTAGGGCACGATCAGTTTTTCGGGATAATCGGCAGCGGTCAGATCGTTTACAAGCGCCTTGAATACGAGTTCCTTTGCGCCGGAACCCTCCTTCGGGGTTACGGAAGCGATCGTGCCGTCATCGTTATAGACGACATCGTATAAAGACGGCACATATGCGCCGTCCACTTCCCGGGCGCACATTTTCAAATATTCTTCTCTGGGCGCGCCGGATTCTTTCCAGCGCTTATATACGTCAACCGTCTGATGGATGGTTTCTTCTCCGTCACCGAGCGTGAATACGTCGACAAAATCGCAAAGCGGCTCGGGATTGTAGGCGCAGGGGCCGCCGCAGATTACAAACGGGCCGTCTACCCGATCTTTCTGATAAAGCTCGATTCCGGAAAGAGACAGGGCCTTCAGAATATTGGTAAAGCTCATTTCATACTGAAGCGTGATGCCGAGAAGGTCAAAATCCTTGACGGGCGTTCTGGATTCAAGAGAGAAAAGCGGAACGCCGTTTTCTTCCATAAGCTTTTCCATATCCGGCCAGGGAGAGCACACGCGCTCGCACCATACGTCGTCGCGCTTATTGAGCGTATGATACAGAATTTTCATGCCCAGATGGGACATGGCCACTTCGTATACATCAGGGAACAAAAACGCATAGCGAACAGAAACGTCTTCAGCGTTTTTCATAATGCTTCCGAATTCGCTTCCGAGATAGCGGGACGGCTTCAAGACTTTGGCCATCATATCGTCAATCCTGTCAGACAGGTTCATTTTGCTTCCTCCCATAATAAACAATTACCCATTCCATATTATCACTTTTTGTTCTCTTTTTCCAGATGACTTTGTTAAACAATTCTCTTTTTCATCAAAAAAGCGTCCGCATTCGTTGACGCGGACGCAAAGAGTAAGTATAATTTATAAAAATACATTGAAATGGAATGAATTGTATGACAAATAAAACGGCTCCGTCCAAAGAAACGCTTGAGAAAATCATCGAAAAAATCCCTACGCCCTTTCACCTCTATTCTGAAGAGCGGCTTTTAAAGCAGGTGCGCGGATTTTTGAAGGCCTTTTCCTGGAATAAGAAATTCAAGGAATATTATGCAGTCAAAGCCTGTCCCACGCCTGCGATTCTGAAGATTTTAAAAGACGAAGGCTGCGGCGTCGACTGCGCGAGCGAATGCGAGCTTATGCTTGCCGAGGCTCTGGGTTTTAAGGGAGAGGAAATTATGTTTTCCTCCAACGAAACGCCCAGAGGCGAATTTGCCTATGCGGCGCGCCTTGGCGCGATCATCAATCTGGATGACTATACGCTGATCGATTCTCTCATTCAGGAAGGCGGCGTTCCCGAGCGCGTTTGCCTGCGCTTTAATCCCGGCGGAGAATTCAAGCTGGGCACCTTTGTCATGGGAAATCCGGGCGACGCCAAATACGGCATGACCCGAAAGCAGCTTTCCCTTGCCGTATCGAAGCTTATGAAAATGGGCGTAAAGGAATTTGCGCTTCATGCATTCCTTGCAAGCAATACGACCGACAACGCCTATTACCCCACAATGGCAAGACTTCTTATGACGGTCGCAAAGGAACTCAAGGAAGAATTCGGCGCGAAGTTCTTTATGATTAATCTCTCCGGCGGCGTCGGCATTCCCTACCGTCCAGAACAATCCGAGGCCGATATCTTTGAAATCGGAGAAGGCGTAAGACAGGCGTTTGAAGATATCTGCGTACCAAACGGCATGGAGGATATCAAAATTGCTTCAGAGCTTGGCCGCTACATTACAGGCCCCACCGGCTGGCTTGTAACCACAGCCATTCATGAAAAGCATATCCATAAAGAATACATCGGCGTTGACGCATGCGCGGCAGACCTCATGCGCCCGGCCATGTACGGCGCATATCACCATATTACCGTTGCCGGCAAGGAAAATGCCGAAAATACCAAGGTATATGATGTGGTCGGCTCTCTTTGCGAGAACAACGACAAATTTGCCGTCGACCGCGCGCTTCCTGAAATTGATATGGGCGACATTATTGTTATCCATGATACCGGAGCGCACGGCCGCAGCATGGGTTACAATTATAACGGCCGCTTAAGAAGCGCGGAGGTGCTTTTAAGACAGAACGGCGAATTTGAACTCATCAGGCGCGCGGAAACCCCAAAAGACTATTTTGCCACCCTTGACTTTACGCATGTGTTAGACAGCGTTCTTCCTGAGGCGTAAAAGAAGTTTCTTTTCAAGCCGGGACACCTGGACCTGCGTAAGTCCCAGAATTTCCGCAACGCGCGCTTGCGTCAGATGATCAAAGTACCGCATGGTGATCAAGGCTCTTTCCTTCTCGTCGAGCGTATTTAAAAGACTTTCGACGAGAAGGTTTTTTTCTACTTCTTCGTATGGGTTTTCTCCGATCACATCCTGAATCAGAAGTTTTTTGTCCTTGTCGATGGGTTCAAAAAGGCTCTTTACCGGCTTTGAGGATTCAAGCGCCAGGAGCACTTCGTCTCTATTAAGACTGGTGTTTTTGCAGATTTCTTCAATGGACGGGGAGAAATCGTGGTTTTGACTGTAATCGTTTAAGAAATCCATTGTTTTTTTTGCATTTTCGCGGATGGTTCTTGAAATATGGATCGGATGATCATCTCTGAGAAACCGTCGGATTTCCCCCATGATGACGGGAACGGCATAGGTGGAAAAGCGGACATCGAAGTGCGCGTCAAAATTCTGGACAGCGCGGACTAGACCGATGCGTCCCAATTGATAAAGATCTTCATATTCTTTTCCGCGGCCTGTAAATTTTCTGACGACAAAACGGATAAGCGCGTCGTTTTCCATTACAAGGATTTCCATGGCTTCTTTGTCGCCGGCCTGCGCGAGTTGTATCAGTTTTTCTGTGCTTTCGTATTTTGCGTATGTCAAGCTTCCTTTGCGCACGCAGCGCCGAAGGAAATCTGTTTATACATGCGAACGGTTGTCCCCGCGCCGACCTTGCTTACAACGTCAATGGAGTCCATAAAGCTCTCCATGACGGTAAAGCCCATTCCGCTTCTTTCGAATCCGTCCACGCTCGTCCAGAACGGCTGCATTGCCTGTTTCAGGTCTTCTATGCCGCGGCCGTTATCGGTGATGTCCACAGTCAGAAGACGGGAATCGGTGAGGGTTGCATGCATGCGAACGGTTCCGAGCTTTTTGCCGTAACCATGGATAATTGCGTTGGTAACGGCCTCTGATACGGCGGTTTTGACGTCGCTGACTTCGGAAAGCGTCGGATTAAGCGGAAGCAAAAAAGCGCTGATGGCAAGCCGGGCGAAGCTTTCGTTTTCGGGTACGGACAAAAAGTCTACGCGGATTTCATTGGTGATGGTCATGGTATCACGCCCTTTCTTCGGAATTGATAATCTGATTGAGACCTGACATTCTGAAAATGCGCATGACGTTTTCGTGCATTCCCTTTACTGCGACCCGTCCGTTCATGCGCTTCATGAGCTTGTATCTGCCAATCAGCATGCCGATGCCGCTTGAATCCATAAAGACAGTATTCGTCATATCAAAGACGAGCTTTTTTGCTCCGGTTTTCAGAATTTCCGAATCGATGGTGTTTCTGATTTTTTCAGCCATCAGCTGATCAAGCTCTTCCCCCGTCGATACTGTAAGCGTTCCGGTTTCTTTGTCATACCGAATCATATGAAAAACATCCTCCCCAAACTGCATGGGAAGGATGTTTCTCTTTTCTTGTCTTTGCCGCCTGTTTCAGATATCGTCTTCTTTTGCCGAATCGTTGTTTTCGCTCGACATGCAGATGGGATTGTCTTTGAAAAAACGGTCGATCTCATCTTTTGTCATAGTTTCCTTCAAGAGAAGTTCGTTTGCAAGATTCAAAAGGGTATTGCGATTCTTGTCTAAAAACGAAACCGCTTCTTCATACAGCGTACAAAGCATATTTCTTACCTTTTCAGACATATCGCCTCTTGCGCCATAATATCTGAAAAGCGTGTTTTCATGAATCGCCGGATGATCCTGAAAGCCCATTTCACCTGCAAGGCTTAAAGCGATCTCTCCTGCCCTTTTGATATCTTCCGATGCGCCGGTTGTGATGCCGTTTATTGAAAACACAATCTGTTCCGCGCAGCGGCCGGCAAGAAGAACGAGAATTTTCTTTTCAAGATCAAGCTTGGTATACAGCGATTTTTCCTCGGGGATCATAAGATTATAGCCTGCTGCGCCGCCGGAAGAAGGGAGAATGCTGATCCTTCGGATACTTTTTCCGAAAAGCTGACGGGCGGCAAGCGCGTGTCCGGCTTCATGAACTGCGATGATCTCCTTCTCTCGCGTGTCCTGATGAGAACTTCCGTCTTCTCCCGCGACTATGGCAATATAGGCTTCGTCAAAATCCTCTTTTTCTATGACGCTGGCGTTTCGCCTCGCTGCCCGTATAGCTGCTTCATTCATAAGATTTTCAAGGGAAGCGCCTGAGAAAAACGCTGTTAAGGATGCAAGAGACAGAAAATCAATCTCTTTGGAAACGGGTTTGTTTTTTGCGTGGAGCTTTAATATGCTCACTCTTTCCATGAGCCTGGGCATGCCTACTTCGATTTGCCTGTCAAACCTTCCGGGCCTTAAAAGCGCTGGATCGAGCATTTCCCATCGGTTGGTTGCGCCGATGACGATAATACCGCTGGAAGGAGAAAATCCGCTCATTTCGCTCAAAAGCGCATTGAGCGTCTGGTCTCTTTCCTCTGATGAACTTAAGCTTCTTGAGCGTCCGAGGGTATCAATTTCATCAATAAAAACAACGCATTTGCCGTGTTTTCTTGCTTTTTTGAATGTTTCCCTGACGCGGCTTGCGCCAACGCCGACATACATTTCAACAAAATCAGATCCGTTCATAGCGATAAAGGGAACGCCGGCTTCTCCGGCCAGCGCGCGTGCCAGCAGCGTTTTGCCTGTGCCGGGCGGGCCGTACAAAAGTACGCCGTGCGGAATCCTTGCGCCAAGGCGCGCGTATTTTTCGGGGCTTTTTAGAAAATCGACGAGCTCCTTAAGGCTTTTTAGGGCGCTTTCATTGGCGGCAACGTCTGAAAAACCGATTGCGCTTTCGGCCTTCCTTTTTTTCTCGGATGTATTAATTGTGCTTACCGGACTTACCGACGGCGCTTTTTTTCTTTTGAACGCCGAGATTACAAACAGGATAAGCGAAAAAACAGACAAGAGAACCGAAATCTCATAGGTGAAATGGATATAGCGGCTGCCCCAGAGGGATAAAGAAAGGGAGAACGCAATCAACAAGACCGATATTGCATTGAGTAAATAGTATCTGGACATATTTATATCGCCTCCGTTTACGTGTCATAATTGTATAATGACGAGGCGATCGTGTCCACGAACAACTTCTGGAAAACGCATAAAAAATGCGGCAAATGACCAAAATAGAAAGGATTTCCGGGAGGTGCAGATTATGAAGAAGATAAAAATCATCGCAGGATTCACGCTTGCAGCGCTTGCATTTTTGCTTATCTGTATTCTTGATTTCCAATCATGGGAAAAACTGGACATTGAAAAAATCCTGAATACCAGCGCGGCGAGCGTGATCTACGATAAAGAAGGAAACGAAATTGGCACGGTCGGAAAGAGCCAAAATGCTCTGTTTATGGATAAAGACAGGATTCCGGAATATGTAAAAAATGCATTTGTCGCCTGTGAAGATCAGAGGTTCTATTCGCACAGCGGAATTGACATAAAGCGGATACTTGCGTCTTTGATAAATAATATAAAAGCCGGCGCATACCTGGAAGGCGGATCGACCATTACGCAGCAGCTTGTTAAACTTACGCATCTGACGCAGGAAAAGAAGATATCCAGAAAAGCAAATGAAGCATGGCTCGCGCTAAAGCTTGAAAGAAAACTCGACAAAAACGAGATACTGGCCGCGTATTTGAATACCGTGTATTTCGGCGCAGGCGCTTATGGCATTGAAAATGCATGCAGGATTTATTTTGGGAAAAGCGGAAGCGAGATTTCGCTGAGTGAAGCCGCAGCCCTTGCTGGCATCATCAAAGCGCCTTCCGCGTATTCGCCGAACGTGAATCCGGAAAAGACGCTTGAAAGAAGAAACTATGTACTTTCAAGAATGTATGAAGACGGATACATTTCGTATGATGAAATGGAAAAAGCGAAAAAGGAAAACATAAGGATAATCGGTCAAAGCGGGCCGGATGAGTATGGATGGTACAGAGATTTTGTGCTTAAAGAAGCGGGCGAACTTCTTTCGCTTTCGTCGGATCAGGTTCTCTCAGGCGGATTTCGGATTTATACATCTCTTGACACACAAAGGCAGAAACGCATAGAAAGCATTTTTGAAAACGAAAACTGGTTTCCCAAAGACGCCCAAAATGGTGAAAAGGCCCAAAGCGCGTTTGTTGCGCTTGATACGCAAACCGGCGGGATTTTATGCATGGTCGGCGGACGGGAATATGAAGTCAAACGCGGATTCAACCGCGCTTGCGATGCCAAGAGGCAACCGGGTTCGGCGCTTAAACCGCTGAGCGTGTATGCGGCAGCCATTGACGGCCTCTGTATGCTTCCGTCCAGCGTAGCGGATGACACTAAGCGCGTATTTGACGGCGGATATGCTCCGAAAAACGCCGGCGGAAGCTATAACGGGCTTGTAACGCTTCGTGAAGCCCTTTCAAGGTCACTGAATGTTGCAAGCGTTTCGTTGATTGAGTTTACAGGCATTGAAAGAACGCGCAGCTATATAAAACGCTTTGGCCTTCCATTGGACAGCGCAGACAACGGTCTTGCGCTTGCGCTTGGAAGCATGACCAACGGCGTTACGCCTATGGAGCTTGCCTCGGGATATGCTGCGCTTTCCAACGGCGGATCATTAGTGAAACCGCACGCGATCGAGAAAATCATAGACCGAAGCGGAAGAACCGTATACGCTTTTACGCCGCTTAATAAGCGTGCAGTAAAGCGCGAGAGCGCCTATATGATTACAAGTATGCTTGAAACAGCGGCAAAAACCGGCAGCGCACGCGCGCTTTCAATTGTCCCGTGTTCCATAGCCGCGAAAACAGGAACAGTGTCTGTTGATGACAGCCGAAACCGCGATGCATGGACGCTTGCCTATACGACAGACATTTCCGCATGCATATGGATGGGATTTGATGAAACGAAGGAAGACATGTATCTGAAAGCGAGCGAGAGCGGTTCGTTTGCGGCAAAACTTATGGCGGAATTCATGAAGGAAGAAAACGGCAGGAAATTTGAAATGCCGTCTACGCTTGTCGAAGTGCCCATTGACAAAACTGCGCTTCAAAATCAGAAGCGAATCTGGCTTGCGCCGGAAAACGCGCCTGCGCTGCTTACGGAGAAGGAAATTTTTGTAAAAGGCAAAGAGCCGAGCGTGCTCTCCCCTGCCTTTCAGACACCGAACAAACCGGCAAAGCCAGATATTTATGAATCAGGCGATGAAATCATTCTTCGCTTTACAATTCAAAGCGACATATACGAATATCTTCTTTTTGAAGAAATCGATGGAAACAAAAAGCTGATTGCTTCCGAGAGCGGAACAAATGGAGAGATAAAGGAAATCCGCATAAAGAGAGACACGTCGGATGCTGTTTATACGCTTGCTGTAAGAAATAAACTTATGCAGGAAAGCGGCATAACGCTTGTGAGCGCTGAATCTGAAAGCGTATTGGTTGAAGGGAAAATGAATATC
>JAEDIV010000161.1 GCA_016296675.1 Clostridia bacterium | reverse complement strand
TGAAAACGCGCGATTTTGACGTACATGCCGCCAAAATCGATTGAAAATGGAGAGGGAGTGCGCTCCCTCTCCATACCTCTCCCGGAGGTTTGTTGATGATCTGAAAAATCCCGGAGTGACCTCCAATCCCGGAGTGACCTCCGGGATTTTTCTTTATAAAAATGCGGTACAGTGTGCCAAATGTATACGGCGCGTTCCCGAAGGATACATCATCATGCAATAACAAAAACACCCGGTCGTCAGACCAGGTGTTTTTCCAGCATTGCCTTAAAGGCAGGTTTTCCCATCATGCCGATGATGCGGTCGGCTTCTTTGCCGTCTTTAAAGAGAATGAGTGTCGGAATGCTCATTACGCCAAGGGATACGGCAACTTCGGGATAATCGTCGATGTTGAGCTTTCCGAAGGTTACTTTGCCTTCGTATTCTTCGTTCAACTGTTCCAGAATCGGAGCGGCCATGCGGCACGGACCGCACCAGGGAGCCCAGAAATCAACAAGCACAAGACCGGACATGGTTTCGGGTTTCATGGATTCCGCGGTAAACTGAAGCATATGTTTTCCTCCTATTCGGTTTCGATTTTTCCTGCGCGGCAGGTGTAGGCGCCGCTTTTGCCGCGATTTTTTTCGGTAAGGCGGATGACGAGCCAGCCGACGGCGAGAGAGATCAGCGCAGATGCTGCCTGCGCCCATTCCTGCGTAAAGCATAATGCGCCCAGCAGAAGCCCCAAAAGCATGCATATAAGCGGAAGACCATAGGCGATCAGCGTGGCGCGGCTCAGCGCGCGGTCGCTGATTTCGATAAACACCTTGTCACCCTCCGAATAACTGCCCTCAGGCAGGGGATAATACATCATTTCCTTTTTACCGAAGTCGCATGCATGGCAATTGCCGCAGGCTTCCGAGCGGACAATCAGCGCGCAGAGCTTTCCTTTGTGATTGACCACCGTCGCTTCACGCTTCATGCTTTCTCCTTTGGCGCAGACTATGCGCGATATAGGCTTTTTCCCAGGGATAAGTGAGCTTTGGATTCTCGGGGAAATCGCGGTACAAAGTAAGCTTCAACCCCTTTGGCAGCTGATGCGCAACTTCAGTAAGCGGACTGTCCGGATCAAAATGGCGGTAAAGAAGCTGAAAATCGTATGCTTCCGGCGACTGCATGAGGTAGTAGCGGCTTCTGTCCACTTCGTGCATATCAAGACAGCCCAAACTGTCTGTGATGGGCTGCACGGTGGAGACGGCCTCCTGCCCGCTTTCCAGAAGGGAAAAGTAGGTGTTCATAAGTTCGCTTGTCACAAGCGGACGCACCGCATCCAGGATAATCACGCGGTCGCAGGAAAGAGCGCTGAGCATTTGAAGCCCGTTTAAGATAGTTTCGTTGCGTTTTTTTCCACCGGGAGCGAACTTGATTTCGGGATACTTTTTTTCGATTTTGGAAAGGGACGCGCACGGCGCGCCGGCAATCATCACGCAGTCGATTTTTTCAGCGGCAAGCGCTTCCTCAATGACATACTCGATGACCATTTTTCCAAGAATTCTGTGGTATTGCTTGGGCAGGCTGCTTTTGAAGCGCTGACCGCTTCCGCCGGACAAAATGAGGGCAGCATTCATTGCGCATCCTCCTCTGTGGCGTTTTCTTCTAATGAAGCGGAGGATTCATGCGCATCTTCCTGATTGGAAGGCGCTATCGTGTCTTCTTCACTCGAAACGGGAGAGATGTTTTCGCAGGCCTCTTCCGTAGGTATTTCAACCTTTTCCGATTTGGTTTCGGAAGAACCCTTGATCAGCATGGCGAGAACGCCGACAGCGATGTAGAAAATTTCGCGCAGACGGGCAAGGAGCGACGCGGTTACGCCGAAAGGCGAGGCAACGCCGGTCCAGGAAAGCGCGAGGGCAAGGCCGGCTTCTCTGGAACCGACCTGCATGGGAACGAAGAACATGAGGTTTCCAAGAAGCGAAGCGCAGGCCAGAGCGACCACGCATGCAAAATAGGAGATATCCACGTTCAAAAGGCGGAAAATGACATAAAACTCCACAGGTTCCAGCATGCGGGTAACAAATTCTATGAAGGTTGTGATGATAAAATCGCGCTTGCGCACGCGGAACGCGCTCATTTCGCGGTCGATATTTTCAAGCTGCGTACGTTTGCTTTCAATGAAGCGCGCAACAGGTTTCCCCAAAAGGGGGATGCGGGAGAGGAGCGTAAGCGCAGGAAGCGCAAGGCCTCTTTTTCCGCTTCTTATAAACATGACGCAAAGAAGAATGCCCAAAAACGCAATCACGAGCGCAAGAATCGCCGGGAAAGCGCCGACAGAGAAACCGTTTAAAACCAGAAACAGCACAGCGCCCGTCAGCCAGTACATCAGATGCGAGAAGGTGTGCATGATGGTAAAGGTGAGGGTAGACGCGGTTGCTTTTTCCGTACCGATATAGGGCTTCAGCTCCATGATTCTGTAGGGTTCGCCGCCCACCATGCCGACCGGCGTCACATGGTTGATGGCGAAGCCGGAGATGACGACCTTGAAAAGCTGGAAAAAGGGAATCTTTTTTCTGCTTTCGCCCATGATGGCGGCGTAGGCAGCGGAATGCAGAACGTAGATCAGCGCCCAAAGCGCAATCAGCGCGGGCAGCCAGATATAGATGGTGGAAAGAATGCCGCTCCAGTCAATGCTGTTTAAATCGGTCTTGGCCAGAAGCAGGATCACGCCCAGAACGCCGATCGCGAAGAAGAATACCGGGTAACGCTTGCGCTTTGCCGGCGGTGCATCGCATCCGGGCAGGCGGTTGTTTTCCAGCACTTCCGCCGCGATCTGTTCGTAATTGCGAATCATATGGCTTAAAAGGAATCCGAAAACAAACAGTTCGATCGGAAAAATCAGAATCGGCGCACCGATCAGAAGACAGCCGAAGAGCGTATAGGCGCGCGCGTTGAAGGTAAGAATGTTTGTCAGCTGAATGTATTTGCGGCTCTTTTCAAGATACTCGTTTCTAACGCTTTGACTTACATCGCTGCCGGTTTCGCGGATACCGTTCATCAGACGCTGGAAGTTCGGCGTCGTAAGCTCCTGAATGTAGGTATAGATACCGTAATAGAAAAGATAGGTTTTCTGAAAACGTGCGCCCTTCCAGGGGAGTTTTGCGCGCTGCTGCGCAATTTCGCGGGAAGAGTCGAGCTCGCTTCCGTGCTTGTTTTTAAGGAAGAACAGGTGGATGTTTCTGTAGTAATCCGCCATCATGCACTGCCGTTCGTGTCCGAAGAAAGCGCATATCACGGCGATTACCCAGATCCAGCCGCCCCAGGTGCGTCCGCCCATGAAGGGAATGGGGTCGTTCATAATGCGAAGGCAGAGACTAACATAGATGGCGACATACCATACAGACGTCGAGAGCGCGTCCAGTATGCGCCCGAGGGTGGACTTGTTGCCGGTCAGGCGCGCCATTTGTCCGTCGGTGGAGTCCAGAATATTGGCCCAGATGACGAGCAGAACGCCGATCAGGTTGACAAGGAAGTTTTCAGGATAGAACAGCCATCCGCCGACAAAGCCGATACCCATGGACAAAAATGTGACCATGTTCGGCGTCCAGCCGAAGTGTATGAAGAATCTTGCCCACAGGTATCCCAGAGGCTTGGTAAAAATCCGATCGAAAAATTCCTCGGTGTCCTCGGATTTATAGGCGCTTTTGATGTCTGAGCGCATTCGCTGAAGGCTTTCGCGGATGGCCATGGCCAATCCCTCCCGGAAGATAATTAAAGTTTTTCAAGATAATCCCATGCGCGCTTGGCCCATGAAGCGCCGAAGAGAATTTCCTCATAGGTATTTCCTTCGATGAAGGTGTTGCATGCGCGAAGGGTTACATCGATGGCAAAAGCGACGAGGTTTTTCTTAAAGTCTCCGTGACAAGAGAACACCTTTTCCGACAGACGGAAAAACTCGTCCGGCGAAAGACAGGTTTCCTTCATCGCGGTGCCCAGATATCTTGCGTATTCGAATGCAAACGGTGCGATATAGCCCAGAGGATCAATCAGAACGCAGCCGTTTTCGCTTCCAAGCATGTTATATTCATGCGCGTCGCCGTGTATTATGTATTTTTCGTCGTTTTCAAAAAGAGATATCGCAGACTGCGCCTTTTGAATCGAGGGAAGAAAAGAGAGAAGCTTTTCGTCATTTTGCGTGTTGACGACGTGCTGCGCGTTGTCAAGCACACTCTTAAGCACTGCTTCATACGGATACAAAAGCGGATAATCCGACGCTTCAGCGCGTTTTTTTTGCGCAAAGAGCGACGAAAATACCAGAGCCTTGTCCTGAACACATCCATCGGACGGCTCGTCCACATATTTGAGAAGCATTGCGCCCAATGATTCATCTACATCAAAAAGACGGCACATTTCGCGGTAGGGAAGCGCCCGGTAGCACTCGATTTCGCTCTTCAGCCTGGGACAGAACCAGGGAACGATTTTGACGGCAACCTTTCCGTATTCTGCGCTTTCGGCATACAGAATCGTGCCAAAGCGGGAATTGCGCTCGTGGCCTGTAAAAGTGAGCTGCCATTTGTCCATTAAGCGTTTATGTGCATCGGGAAACGCATCCAGCCATACGTCAGCATGCTTTGGAAACTGCTGCTTTAGATAGCTGACTGTGCCTTCCGAAATTAAGAAAGCGTGCTTTTCCACCTGAATCGACCTTTCATTAAGAAAAAAATAAACACAAAATTCTATAACCAATACAGTATACCATTTATTTTTGTTTTCTTCAAGTATCCGGCGCTCTCATTGCCTGACAGGCTTTTGACTTTTCTATGACAAAATGAATGACAGAAATTATCCCTTATGTACATATATCAAAAAGACGCTGTTCAAGCCTGATTCATGACAGCATAGAAAAAGAGCTGCCGAATTGTCGGCAGCTCAAGCCATCAAAAAAGTACCTTTTTTGATGGGAAGGGCCGATCCCCTGAAATC
>JAEDIV010000160.1 GCA_016296675.1 Clostridia bacterium | reverse complement strand
AGAGGAAGTTATCTCCCTCTCCATACCTCTCCCGGAGGTTTGTTGATGATCTGAAGGCTGCGGAAACAATCCGCAGCCTTGAATTTATATATACTTACTGAAGACCTGCGCCTTCGCCTGCGACAAACTGAACTTCATCCGGCATGATCATGCCCTTTGCCCGGGCATACTGCTCAATGCCCTGGGGGCTCTGAACATATTCGATTTCGTTTTGAAGTGCACGAAGTTCCTCGCGGTAGGCTTCCTTTTCCATCTGAAGCGCTTCGAGTTGTGCCTGCTTGACCTTGGCTTCAGCGTCCAGTACGAAATACAGCGCGCTGAAAATCACGACAAACACAACCATAAGGGAAACAAGCAGCTTGGGCTTCACGGTATATCTCTGTGCTGCCATTGGGTATTCACGCTCCTTCGGAAATGTGATTATATAAATTCGACCGAAGTCTCTTTTATTCCTGCTTCACCTGCAAAGAAACTGAAATATTTTCTTAAGATTGTAAGAATTACACAAGCGTTTGAGACGATTTCTGATAAAGTTCACTACTGCACGCAATACAGGATGAACAACCACGCGGTATATACCTGCGCCAAGGCCCGCCGCGCCGACGGAATAGAGGCGAAAATCGAGCCTGGTTGAAAAAAGCATGGCGAAAAACAGAAGGAGAGTGATTCCGAGGGTGCAGGTGAGATCGGTAAAAATGCGCATGATTTTGCTTGAACCGATCAGGCATTCAAGCGACATGCACATGTCGCTGAACAATCCCATGACGAGCCCGGTAACCACCATCAGAAGAAATACATACGCCTGACCGGTGGAATCAAGAAGCATGCTGCCTCACCTGAAAAGGCGGCTGAGAACGCCCTTGGTTTTCGGCGTCCGCTCGTCGTATGAGACTGCGTCGATCCTGCCGTTTATGATCAATTGTCCGTCTGAGATGTTCAGCGTCTCGACCTGCATTCCCTCGCCCGTAATCGTGATTGCGCCCTGATTGGTCAGGGCAAAGATTTTGCCTGAGCTGAACAGCTCCACATCCTCAACACCGGAAATGACGGCATGCGCTCGTGCATCAATCTTGACAAAATGCGCATTGCCTGAAACAGGCATGTTTTCCTTCATCAGCATCCCTCCCGCCTTGTGGAGGATATGCACTTTGCCTTAAGCGCATGCCGATTTTTCATCTTACAGGAATTTTTTGAGATTTTCGATGTTTGCGTTTTCTTCCTTTAGATAGTCGTCGGCAAGCCGGACGGCCTGTCCTTCCGCGTCAGGGTTTTCGCTCTTTGCGCGCGTGATTTCAATCACGCCCATCGTGCTTCCCTGAATCAGCATGTCGGCCAGATGCGAAGGCGTATTGTCCATCAGGGTATCCATCTGGATGCCCATCCACGTGCCGGCCCTTGCGAGCGGACCCTGCTTTTTCACCCTGTGTCCCGCTTCTGTCAGGATTTTTTCGCCCTCGCGGTCGAATTTTTCATACATGGCTTTCTGCTTTAGCATCACATTTCTGAAGCCATCGTCGTCGGTTTTTGTAAGCAGCATGCCAATGGCTTCTGCGCCCATGCGCGCGGTTTCGCACATGGTTTTGGTGAGATTCGCGCTTTGATTCATAGATAAATGCACCTCCCTGAACGATATTCTGATCGGACAGGAAGGCGCATATGCCCGTTATTTTCTGTAAAAGATGCTTTTTCAGGTTTTTGCCATTTTGATGAGCAGGCCGTCCGGGAGAAAACGGGTGATGAAACGGTAGAATTTATAGAATGCGCGGGGCGTATAGACGGCTTTTCGAAGCTTCGCCGCCTTGAGTGCGCCGAGCGCCACCTTTTCTACATCGCAGTAGGGCAGCCGTTCAAAGGTCTTGCTGTTGCCCTTTACGTGCCCGACGGTCAGAAATTCCGTGTTCATGGGCGCGGGGCAGACGGCAGTTGCCGAGCGGCGGGAGGAAGAAAGCTCCTCGTTGAGCGCGCGGGAGAAGAATGTGGCGTAGGCCTTTGACGCGCTGTAGACCGCCATATTGGCGTTGGGGACAAACGAAGCGATGGACGACGTGGTCAGAATGCGCGCGCCCTTTGGCATATAGTCAAGCGCGCTTCTTGTAAGAAGCGTCATGGCAAGGACATTCAAGCGGATGCATCTTTCCTGCTCTTCGATATTGGACGAATCAAGCGCGCCGTGAAAGCCGCAGCCGGCGTTATTGATCAGAAGGGAAATCTCCGCTTTTTCTCTCTTCACGCGGTCAAAAATCGCCTGCCGCTCGTCTTCATTTGTGATGTCTGCGCAGACGGGGACGATCTTTACATCTGTCACTTCGCGCTTGATTTCTTCCAGGCGATCAAGTCTTCTTGCGACGCACCAGATTTCTTCGATTTCAGGAAACACAATATGGATCTTTTCGGCAAACATGCGTCCAAGGCCGGAAGATGCGCCGGTGAGAAGTGCAATTTTCATTTTTGTTTTCTTCCTTTCGGTTCGGCTTTTCTAAAATTATAGCCTGCCGATGCACACAATGTCAACTGAATGCGCGTGATTTTTATGGTATTATATAGAAAAAGGACGCGCTTGAGGACAGGTTAATTTGCAAAAAGCTCATTCATACGGTACGGTTCTTGGGCTGTCCATCGCAAAAGCCTTCGCCAAGCTGCACGGCGTATCCCTTACCTGTGAAAGCGAAAACAGCGCTTCATCCTCTGACTTCATTTTGCTTTCCGCTGCCAAATCGGCAGTCACCTCCCGCCCTTCGGGCGCGAAGATTGCTAAGATCGAACCGGACTATGAAGGCGGACGATATGTTTACGAAGGTGAGGCCTATGTAAACGGCCGCGAATACGACTTCAAGGTGGACGCGCTTACCGGAAGCCTGATCAAATGGGAAAAAGACGACGGATGCGGTTTTCTTGAAAAAACACAGATCAGCATTAACCCGAAAAGAAACTGCGCGGCGAGCATATTGTTCGCCGCGCGGTTTCTTTTGATGAAATGATTTATCCGATATGCGAAATCGTCTTTCTTGCCATGTCGGACATTTTTACCCGGCCTATGCCGAAGATTGACGTGTCGAGAAGATCATTGAACGGCTTTGTCCATTTCTCATCCAGCGACCATGCGCCGTTTCGCATGCCGAGGATCGAGCCGACGGTTGCGCCGTTGCAGTCGGTGTCAAAGCCGGTTTCGACCGCCATGCATATGGAGGATGCGAAATCGCCCGCGCCGTAAAGGAGCGAAGCGGCCACGATTTCGGCGTTTGAAATCGTGTGGCACCAGTCGTGGGAATTGTGCTCATTCCAGCGGGCGTGGATGCCGGCGAAGGCGGCTTCCCTGCTCATGCCCTTTTTGTAGTCCGAAATGATTTCCGAGATGGCTTCATGCAGGCGGCTGGTTTTCGGGATTTCGCCCAGACCTGCCTTAAGAATCATTTCGATATCCTGTTCAACCGCAGCCTGCGCGATCATGGCGGAGGCGAACATTTCACCGTAGATGCCGTTTTTGACGTGGGAGATGCTGGCGTCGCGCCAGGCCATTTCGGCGGCTTTTTCAGGATTTCCGGGATTGATATAGCCGAAATAGTCGCCGCGGATCTGCGCGCCGATCCATTCGCGGTAGGGGTTTTTGTATCTTGCGGAAAACGGCGGGCGGAAGCCCTTTACGAAATTCACATACGCCACGCGCTCGGCGGTGCAGTAGGCGTTTTTGCTCTGATAGTCCACCCACACATGCATCACGTCGTCGCTCGTGAAGTCGCGGCCGTATTTGTCGATGAGCACCTGCGCAAGCACGACATAATTGGTGTCGTCGTCCACGGGCATGGCGTCGATTGCATCGGCATAAGCGCGCGTCTTTAAGGGATATTTGGTTTTTTGAACGATTTCTTCGGTCAGATCAGTGGACAGAATATATCTGTGCATCGGGAAATTGCCGCTTTCCTTAAGAAGCGGATGAAGCTCGTTTGTGCGAATGCCTTCGACGGTCTTTCCGAGCATGCAGCCTGCGATTCTGCCGAGCCATGCGCCGTAGATTTTGTCAAACAAAGCTTCGCCGACGGGCGCAACGGATGCATTTTCCTGTTCGGGGCGATCTCTGAGCGCGCGGATGGAGGGAAGATCGTCCGGCTCCGTATACTGATAGCCGCATCTTGTATCGGCCTTGGTCACAATTTCATACAGGACATCGGCGATTCTATCCTTGTGACTTCCGGACGGCATCTTTGAAACGGACGCAAACAGATCTTCGTATTTTTCGATATCCTTGCCCTCTTCGATGCTTTGACGGTATTCCACGCTGATTTCAGCGGCATAGCTTTCCCAGCCATGCTGCATGCTGTAATCCGGCTTGGGCATGCAGGATGAACTGGAATCCTGACAATTTATGCAGGCGAAGATGGTTTTTTCCATGTCTTCGCTTGGCGCGGCTTCTCCGCTTTCAAGCTTCAGAAGCATATTCTTTTCGATCCCGGTTTTCTCAGACAGCGCGTCAATGGAAAGACAGTATTTTTCGCGAAAGGCGTTGAAACGATCCGAAAACGTCATATGCATGCGCCTCCATAGTTTTTCTTTCATTATACATGAAGATGTTTTTTCGGTCAACCTGATTCTTGCCGTCTGCCTGCGTTGACAGAAATACATATCTATGCTTAAATGGAATTGATTACAAGGAGGCGTTACGCATGGCATCAATACCTGATGAGACGGCTTAAAGATATGCATTACGTCAATTTCGAGATTCGGCCGCTTCCCGCGCAGAGGGGAGAATTTGACATCGACAAGACTGACTGGTACTGCCTGATTGCGAAAAAAGCAGGAGATACGGAAGAATCTGCATGCTAAAGCGCAGATTTCACAGGCGTTTCCCATGCGCCTGTTTTTCCGCTTTCGCACAATCGGGCTTTCAAAAAGCACGGATTGCACAAAAAGGGACTGTCTCATTAAGAATAAAACCTCAAAAAAGCAACACAGCGGGACGGGAAACCCG
>JAEDIV010000159.1 GCA_016296675.1 Clostridia bacterium | reverse complement strand
TCCAACGAGTGCTATGAGGCCGCGCTGGATCTGGTAGACGAAGGCTGCACCATCATCTTTGCCGACAGCTTCGGCCACGAGACCTTCATGCTGCAGGCTGCCAAGGAGTGCCCGGACGTTGAGTTCTGCCACGCCACCGGCACCATGGCGCACACCGAGAAGCTCGCGAACTTCCACAACGCCTTCGCCGCCATCTATGAAGGCCGCTATCTGGCCGGTATCGCCGCCGGCATGAAGCTCAACGAGCTGAAGCAGAACGGCCAGCTGAAGGGCGAGGTTCCCATGATGGGCTACGTCGGCGCCTTCACCTATGCCGAGGTTATCTCCGGCTACACCAGCTTCTATCTCGGTGCAAAGTCCGTTTGCCCCGACGTTCAGATGAAGGTTCAGTTCACCGGTTCCTGGTACGACGAGAAGGAAGAGAAGACCGCTGCTGAGGCTCTCATCAACGCCGGCTGCGACCTCATCTCCCAGCACGCTGACTCCATGGGCGCTCCTACCGCTTGCGAGAACGCCAACATCCCCAACATTTCCTACAACGGCTCCACCATCGCCAGCTGCCCCAACACCTTTATCGTTTCTTCCCGCATCAACTGGGCTCCCTACTTTGAGTACATTGTAACCCAGGTTGCCAAGAACGAAGCCATCGCTACCGACTGGACCGGCACCATCGCCACCAACTCTGTAGTTCTCACCGAGATCAACGAAGCCGCTGCTGCTACCGGCACCGTTGAGGCTATTGATGCTGCCAAGGCCGCTTTCGCCGCCGGTGAACTTCATGTGTTCGACACCGCCAAGGAAGCCTTCATGCTCAAGGACGGCGCCGCCATCACCAGCTACATCGCTGATGTAGACGATTTCGGCGACTACGTAGCTGAGACCGAAGTTGTATTCGACGGCTTCTTCCACGAGTCCGAGTTCCGTTCTGCTCCCTATTTCGATCTCCAGCTGGACGGCATCGAGCTGCTCAACGCGAAGTTCTAATTCTAAATTGCATCGTTTCTTTCACTGCTTGGGCTTCCTTTATACGGAAGTCCAAGCAATTTTAAGTATCGAATACGAATGTATACGGAGGGTATACTGTGGATAAGAGAATTGCTCTCAGCATGCGCGGCATTACCAAGAAGTTTGGAAGCGTAATCGCAAATCATAATGTGGACCTTGATGTATATGAGGGAGAAATCCTTTCGATTCTCGGCGAGAACGGCTGCGGAAAAACCACCCTCATGAACATGATTGCCGGCATTTATTTCCCAGATGAGGGCAAGATTTTTAAAGATGGCAAGGAAGTTGTCATCCGCTCCCCCAAAGACGCGTTTGACCTTAAAATCGGCATGATTCACCAGCATTTCAAGCTCGTGGATCTCTTTACTGCCGCTGAAAACATTGTGCTTGGCGTCGATGAAAATGCCAAATACAACCTTAAAAATGTAAACAGCCGTGTTTCTGAAATTGCAGAAAAATACGGATTTCATATTGATCCCCAGAAAAAAATCTACGACATGTCCGTTTCGGAAAAGCAGACGGTAGAAATCATTAAAGTTCTCTACCGCGGCGCGGATATCCTGATTCTCGACGAGCCGACCGCCGTTTTAACGCCCCAGGAAATCGACCGTCTTTTTGAAGTTTTAAAGCGCATGAAGGAAGACGGAAAATCCATCATCATCATCACCCACAAATTGCACGAAGTTCTGGCAGTTTCCGACCGCGTCGCGATTTTAAGAAAAGGCGAGCATATCGCAACTGTCGAAACGAAAGACGCCACGGAAAGCAGCCTTACCGAAATGATGGTTGGCAAAAAGATCGACCTCAACATCGCCCGAAGCGAACCGTCCAATCCCGTAGACCGCCTCATTGTGCGCCACCTGAACTGCATGGACGAAGAAGGATTGCTTGTTCTTAAGGACGTTTCCTTCGATGTTCGTTCCGGTGAAATCCTCGGTATCGCCGGCATTGCCGGCAGCGGTCAGCGCGAGCTGCTTGAATCCATTGCCGGCCTTCAGCCGCTTGCAAGCGGACAGGTTGTCCTTATGAACCCCAAAAAGGATAAGCCTGTAACTTTCTATCACAAGACGCTCAAGCGCGTTCGTGAAATGGGAAAACAGGGCGCCTTCAAAGATAAAAACGGCATGCCCCTTTCATTTATCAGAGTTCCCAACCGCGAAGTCAAGAAGCTAGTCAAAAACGGCGAAGTAATTTTCCGCGAAGACGAAGTCATGAATCTCATGGCCAAGACCCCTCAGCAGATCCGTGAGCTCGGCATCCACCTCTCTTTCGTACCGGAAGACCGACTCGGCATGGGCCTTGTAGGCAGCATGGGCATTACCGATAATATGATGCTGAGAAGCTACAAAAAAGGCTTTACCGCTTTCCTCAACAGAAGAAAGCCCAAAAAGCTCGCTGAAGAAATCATCAATGAACTTGAAGTTTCCACCCCCGGCGTCAATACCCCTGTCAGAAAGCTGTCCGGCGGCAACGTACAGAAAGTACTCGTAGGCCGTGAAATTGCTTTTGCTCCGAAAGTATTAATGGCCGCCTACCCTGTTCGCGGACTTGACATCAACTCTTCCTATACCATTTACAATCTATTGAACAAACAGAAAGAACGCGGCGTTGCAGTCATTTTTGTAGGAGAAGATCTTGACGTTCTCCTCGCACTCTGCGACCGTATCCTCGTCATTAACTCCGGCGCCGTTTCCGGCATCGTCGACGCCCGTACCGCTACAAAAGAACAGATCGGTCTTATGATGACCCAGACCAATACTACCGCAAGGAGGGATGCGTAAATGAGCGAAAAGAAACACGCCGTACACGAGCCGCTTTTCCATCTTGCAAAGCGTGCTTCAATTTCTGCTCCCAAGGCCTGGCTTATCCGCCTTTCAGCCATCGTGCTGGGCTTTCTGGCCTGCGGTGTTGTCGCTTTCATTCTGATTGACAAATTAAAAGAAAACCCCGGAAGCATCGAAGACTTCTACAGATGTTTTATCGATGGTATCTGGTCTGAAGGCAAGACGCTTGTCAAGAACCGAAAGCTCTGGAAATTCCTTAAGAACCTTGCAATTCTTCAGTGCATTTCCCTTGCGGTTACCCCTGCATTCCGCATGAAGTTCTGGAACATCGGCGCGGAAGGTCAGACGCTTGTCGGCATTCTTGGCGCCATCGCAGTCGCTTTCTACCTGCTTGGCACTGTTCCCAATTGGGTACTCCTCGTTCTCATGTTCTTTGCCGCAGTCATTTCCAGCGTTATCTGGGCAATCATCCCCGCTATTTTCAAGGCAGTTTGGAACACCAATGAAACGCTTTTCACCCTGATGATGAACTACGTTGCCACTTTCCTCGTCGAATTCTTCCTGGTCATCTGGGTCAAAAACGGCTCTTCCACTTTGGGAAGCCTGAAGTTCACAGAGTTCCCCTCTTTCTATCACGACTATTTCGTCATCGTTCTTGTCGCGCTCACCCTTTCTGTTCTCCTTTACGTATATCTTAAGCACTCAAAGCAGGGCTATGAGATTTCTGTAGTTGGCGAAAGCGTAAGAACCGCGCAGTACAGCGGTATCAATGTCACCAAAGTCATTATTCGCACCATGGTTGTCAGTGGTATCCTTTGCGGCGTTGCCGCCTATCTGATTGCTGCGGGGCTTGACAAGACCGTTACCTCCACCTCTGTCGGCGGACAGGGTTTTACTGCCATCATGGTATCCTGGCTTGCCAAATTCAATCCCATTGTGATGCTTCTGACTTCGGGTCTTATCTCTATGCTCAATTCCGGCGCTGAAGAAATCACAAAGGTTTTCAACGTCCGAGGCGCGATGCCTGACGTTATCACCGGCATTATCCTGTTTTTCATCATTGGTTCTGAATTCTTTATCAACTACACCATCGTCTTCAGAAAGAAGCCCCGCTTAATCAAAGAAGGGAGATGGACGAAATGAATATCTGGCTGAATTTCCTGATTGACTCCCTTGCTTTCGGCGCAACCTTTATGTACGGTTCCACCGGTGAAATCATCACCGAAAAAGCCGGCCACCTGAATCTGGGTATTCCCGGAATCATGTGCATGGGCGGAGCCGGTGGATGTCTTATCCTGAATCTGATCGGCAAATCCTCTCTTCCCGGCTTTTTGATCGTCATCCTCGGCATTCTCGGCTCCATGGCGCTTGCAATGCTGATGGGACTGATTTACAGTTTCCTGACCGTTACCTTAAGAGCAAATCAGAACGTAACCGGTCTTGCCCTCACCACTTTCGGCGTAGGACTTATGAAAGTCATCATGAGCAAGGTTGACGCCGCTGTTTATCTCGTCGGCCCGAAGAAGCTGTATCGTTTCCCCTTTGCCGGCAGAACCGATTCGCTTCAGTGTCTTGGCGTTATGTTCTTTCTCGCCGTAATCATTGCCATTCTCGCTTCCTATGTTCTTTACAGAACAAAGGTTGGTCTCCATCTTCGCGCCATCGGCGAAAACCCTGCAACTGCAGACGCCGTAGGCATCAACGTTACCAAGTACAAGTACGCTGCCACCATCATCGGAAGCGGCATCGCAGGTCTTGGCGGATTCTACTACATCATCGACTACATGGCTTCTCAGGAAGCTTATCTGAGCCTTGAAGCGTTCGGATGGCTTTCCATTGCGCTTGTTATCTTCGCGCTTTGGAGACCTCATATGACCATCATCGGTTCAACCATTTTCGGTTTCCTTTTCAGCTGCTCAAGCCACATCGCAAACCTCGAATGGGTCACCGTAACAATGGCTTCCAAGCCGCTCATGAAAATGCTCCCCTACGTTTTCACGATTTTCGTTCTCATCATCACCAGTATTCGCAACAAGCGTGAAAACCAGCCTCCGCAGTCCCTGGGCCTGCCCTATTTCCGCGAGGACCGCTAAAACAATATTAAAAACGGCGCAGATGAAGCTCTGCGCCGTTTTCAAGCCATCAAAAAAGTACCTTTTTTGATGGGAAGGGCCGATCCCCTGAA
>JAEDIV010000158.1 GCA_016296675.1 Clostridia bacterium | reverse complement strand
ATTTCAGGGGATCGGCCCTTCCCATCAAAAAAGGTACTTTTTTGATGGCTTGAACAGCAAGATACCTGCTGTTCTTTTTTCATGCAAAAACGGAGCAGCCGCGTATTTTTGCGATTGCTCCGTCTTCATTTGCTGTTTTTTTGAAAACACCCTTTTTACGCCTGGATAAAGGTGAATTCCTCCCAGGGGATGCTGACTTCGGCTTTGTTGGTCAGGATATCGTCTACATGCATAAGGAGCGGAAGCGTTTTAAGATCGACCTCTCCCCTTTCTGCGCGAACGCGCATGGCTCTTGCGACGCGGACAGCAACGACGAGGGATTCGAGCGTTACGCCGTTTAACTCTTCCCTGGCTTCATCGATATTCAATCCTCTTCCAAGGAGAATGCCGACCAGGCGGGTGCGGCCGCCGTAGACCGTTACATAAAGGTCGCCTACGCCTACCCAGAAATTGTTCAGATTCTCTGCGCCCTGAAGCTTTAAAAGGGAATGCATTTCCTTCGCAGCCTGTCCGAAGACGGCAGCCTGGGAATTGAAGTGCAGTTCACTGTCGATTCCGAATGCCTTCTGGTTAAGGCCGATGGTCAAAGCAATGCCCAGCGCATAGCCGTTTTTAAGGGCAACGGCGCTTTCGATTCCAACGATATCGGTAGAAAGGCTGATATGGTAATAATCGGTCTGCATAAGCGATTTAACCTGTTTTAATACCTCCATGTCACGGCCGCAGAAGGCAACTTCCGTCTGATCGTGCGCAACAAGCTCATAGCTGGTGCACGGGCCGCCGACAGCGGTCAGATTGATCTTCTTTCCAAGCGCATCCACCTTTTCCTGCCAGAGATAGGGATACGGCAAAAGTCTCCCGTCGGGTGTATCCATGAGTCCCTTGGTAACCGTCAGAACATTGGTGCCGTCGGCGATTCTGGGAAGAACATAATCGCCGAACCATTCTACGCCAAAGCTGCTCACGCCGCCGATCACAAGATCGCTGCCAAGAAGCGCTTCTTCCAGTTCTTCAATCTGATAATATTTAAGTCCCGCCGGAAAATCACGTGTGAATTTGGGATGGCGATCGGTTTTTCTGCACGCATTAATGATCTCGCGGTCGAGATGGGTACCGACCAGGCGCACCTCATGTCCGTTTTCGCGCGCGGGGAAAGCGAGCGCGGAGCCCATCATGCCGGAGCCGACAATTGTGATAACAGCCATATTGAATCATTCCCCTTTTGTTTTTATGAAATTCATTGCCGATATCGGCGGATTTTACTAAGGCAAAGGATATCCCTATTATAGCGTTTTCTTTATGAAGTTTGCAACCGCATTCCCAAGACGAATATGCGAGTCGCCGTCCATATGAATGCCGTCTGACGGGTCGGGCTTGGCATAAAGCTGCGCATTCATAAAACAGCAGCCGGTGTCATTTGCGACCTTTTATATTTTCGGCGGATAAATGGTCGTTCGTCCGCCGAGGCTCTCTTCGATAACGTGATAATGATCGCCGAGTTCCTTTTGAAGCACACATGTCCAGCGCGTGTTTTCGTCAAACCTTTCGGACGGCTCATCCGACGCTGCCCATCTTCCGATGGTTCCGAATGTGTTAGAATCGCCGTAGCACAGAATCTGTTTTTTCTCAGGCATGGTTCCCTCCGCCGTTTACTTTCCGAAAAGGCTATCCTTTATGGACTTTTGGGCGATTGTTTTCTGCTCCGTTTCACCGCAATCGGCGCACGTTCTTTCCTCGATGCCTTCTTCTGAGAATGTCGGCTCCTTTTTTACCGTCCACTCGCCAAATCTGTGACCGAAAGCAGGCGTTGTGATTTCTTCAAGCACTTTCCCGCAGTTTCTGCAGATAACAACGGTCACTCCGTCCTGATTACAGGAAGACTCCGAAAGAACCTCAGGCTCGCTCTTTTCGTGTCCGCTCGCTTTGACAATCTCTTTTTCAAGGATTTCACCGCATACTTGACAGGCTCTTGTCTTTACCGTATCCGATTCACAGTCTTTGTCGCCGGCCGTTTCCCATTTTCCGGCAACATGGCCGAAAGCGGAAATCTTTTCCATCTTAACGAGCTTTCCGCAAAGCGTGCAGAACTGCCTCTGAAGCCCTTCCGCTTCACAGCCCGGCTCGATTTCGATGATCCACCTGCCGTATTCATGTCCGTAGGATACGATCTCACGGCGCTCTGTTTCGCTGCCGCAGTTCACGCACAGACGCGCTTCATAACCGTTTTCCTCGCAGTCGGCCTTGCGCATCACCGTCCACTCGCCTGCCTCGTGCTCAGCCTTTTCCGTCTTCTCCTCCTGAGCAGGCTTTCCGCAGACGACACAATTAAGCACTTTAAGGCCCTCTGTTTCGCAGTCTGCATAGGTTATGATCTGCCAATCATCTCCAGGCGTATGAAGGCCCTCCAGGCAGCAATAGGCGTATACCTGATCGCCTTCCGTGCGCACTCGGACAAACACATCTTTGTTTTCATTTTCAAACCGTGCGCTTTCGCCTCTTCGGATTCTGCTTTCTTCGCCGATTTCCATGCCGTATGCGTCCACAAGACGGACATATGCATACTTCTCGTCGCGGTTGACAACCATGATGCAGGCGTTTTCATCCGGAAAAGCGATATAGTCAACATCCTTCTCCTGGTCCTTGGTCACAATCGCTTCTTCGCCGCCGACCAATTCAAGTGCGGTTTGCAGATCATTTCCGCCGACATCGTTTTTCTCAATCAGTGTAAAGGTGTATTCGCCCAGATGCTTTTTGTCATAACGCGTAAACCGGATATACCTTCCGTCTGCATCCAGCGCATTCCATTTGACCGAACCTTCTTTTCCCGTTGAAGCGTCGCCCTTGAAGAGCGAGAATCCGTTTTCATCATACACTTCGGCATACAGGGTAGATTTTACATTTTCATTTTTGAACCTGAGTTCATAAAATACATTTCCCTGCGCACTTTCAATGGCAAACCAGTCTTCGTCCCCTGTTCCGTCAAAGGATGCTTTCATATCCTCATTGGCTGCGATTACGAGCGCAGAATCGAGATCGTCCGGCTCGTTGTCCGGCGTCTCAGTGATAGTGAACCAGTATCTTCCTGTATGGTTTTTATCGTAGCGATGGAATTTGAAGTAATAGGTTTTTTCCGCGACCGCCTTAAAGCTGATAAATGATTCTTTTCCCTTGGATGCTTCTGCCTTTTCAAATGCGTTTTCGTATTCGTCAAAAATTTCAAGATACAGTGTGCTGTTTACATCTTCATTTTTGAAATCCGCGCGGATATAGGCATCATTTTCACCCATCGTCAGCACAAATACATCGACATCGCCTTTCCCGTCAAAGGACGCATCGACTCGCTCATCGACCGTCAGGCCGCGTGCGTCGCCGAAGGTATCGGGTTCTTTGTCCGGCGTCTTTGTAAGTTCCACTACATATTTGCCCGTTTTGACCTTATCATAGCGTGTAATTTTCAGATAATACGTTTCCCCGGAATTGACTTTCCAGCTGATCGTCTTTTCCTTACCTTTTGAAACCTCTTCCTTATAAAGTCCAAGATCGTTTGCATCAGTGACTTCAATATATGCCGTCGTTGCAATGTCCTCGTTTTTGAGCGCAGCCTCATAATACGCGCTGCCTGCCTCCGCGGTAAATACGAAAACATCGATATCGCCCGTTCCGTCAAAGGATCCGTGCACCGGCTTATTCAGCTCAATGGACGACGCGCTTTCAGGAGCGTCGCCATGCGCATCCTCGTTTTTTGTAAGCGTGAAGGTATATTTGCCCGTTTTGTCAAGGTTGTATCGATAGAACCTTAGATAATATGTTTCGTTCGGCTCCGCCTTAAAGCTGTAATAATCGCTTCCGTTTTTGCTCTTGTCCGTTTTAAGAAGGCTCAAGCCGTTTTTGTCCAGAAGTTCCATATAGACACTCGTTTCAACAGAATCGTTTTTGAAATCCGCTCTGTAAAACGC
This sequence comes from Clostridia bacterium, assembly GCA_016296675.1. Classification (GTDB taxonomy): domain Bacteria; phylum Bacillota; class Clostridia; order Christensenellales; family Aristaeellaceae; genus SFHK01. Next base: position 1,093 of record JAEDIV010000158.1, on the reverse strand, counting down.
GCTGCTTTCATCTGTTGTAAACACAAACCAGTCCTCATCGCCCGTTCCGTCAAAGGTGGTAATAACGGTTTCGTCAAGCGCGATGGGATGCGCATTTTCCAGATTGTCTCCATAAACATCCGGCGTTTTCTCTATTGTCATCGTCACGCGGCCTGTGTATTTCTGCATGTATCTGGAAAAGCAAATATAATATGTTTCGTCCGGATTCAGCTTATAGCTGATGAACCCGGTATTGCCTTTTGAGTAATCGACTTTCTTTATACCGATGCCGTTTGCATCAAAAAGCTCCATATATACGCTGGTGCCAAGTTCCTGGTTTTTGCTTGTGAAGCGATAAAATGCGTTGTCTGCATCAGCTTTAAAGGCAAACCATTCCTTTTCATGATTACCAAGTTCAATGATATAGCTCTCGCCTGTAAAAACCGGAAGCGCCGAGCGCATATCGCCCGATCCATCCGCATTTTCAGCCAAACACGCCATACAAACGGCCAGAAGCAATGCTAATATGCCAAGTACCGCTTTGAGCTTAAATTTCATACGATTATCCCTCCTGAATATTGTTACCTCTTAATATACCATCAGAATCGTTCATTTCTGTGTTTTCCCCTTTACAGCCGTAGCATATTTTGCTTGCTTTTTGATTACATAAGAAAATTTCCTGCGTAAATGCAGGAATTCAAGCCATCAGCCGATCCCCTGAAATCCTTCGGGATTTCCGGGGATCGGAAAGGGGAAGGTGACTTAACCCACATCTTCTATGGAAGCCTCACAAAAATTCATTCGCGCACATTCAGGTTTAATTTGCGCCAAGTCTATTGCATCTGGAGAAAGAATAGGGTATAATCGCTACTTGTATGAATATACCTAAACGGATATAGCGACAGTCGTGGCCAAATGTTCGAAACGAACGCAGGAGGGGTACAGATGAACAAGAAGGCAAGGACACTGATTGCGCTGCTCGTTGTGCTGCTGCTGACGGCGGCAGGCAGCGCGCTGGCGGAGGAAATCGCCAGCGGAACGTGGGGAGACAACCTGACATGGTCGGTCAGCGACGATTACACGCTGACGATTTCCGGCGTCGGAGACATGCAGG
>JAEDIV010000026.1 GCA_016296675.1 Clostridia bacterium | reverse complement strand
CCGAATTCCGGAGAATACGCCTCGTGAATGATCTTTGAAACAGCGCTGTCCGAAAGAGACACCGTGATTCCCTTGTCAGAAAGTCTTCTGTTTACGTCCTTCATCATAAGGCGGATAATCTTGTCAATTTCCTTCTCGGAAAGGGATGTGAAATACACAATCTCATCAAGCCTGTTCAAAAATTCAGGACGGAAGCTTGCCTTCAAAAGCCTGTCCACCTGATTTCGGGCATTGTCGCTGATTTCTCCATCCTCCGCGATTCCGTTTAAGATGATATCGCTTCCAAGGTTGGACGTCATGATAATAATGGCATTTTTAAAGTCGACCGTTCGGCCCTGAGAATCGGTCAGTCTTCCGTCGTCCAGAAGCTGCAAAAGCGTATTGAACACATCCGGATGCGCCTTTTCAATTTCGTCGAATAACACAACCGAATACGGCTTTCTTCTGACCGCTTCCGTCAGCTGTCCGCCCTCTTCATATCCTACATAACCGGGAGGCGCTCCGATCAGTCTGGACACCGAGAACTTCTCCATGTATTCCGACATGTCAATTCTGACCATCGCCCGCTCATCATCAAACAGCGTTTCGGCAAGCGCCTTTGCAAGCTCGGTCTTTCCAACGCCGGTAGGCCCGAGGAACATAAACGACCCCACCGGACGATTCGGATCCTGGATGCCCGCGCGGGATCTGAGCACCGCTTCGGCTACGCGCGTAACGGCGTCATCCTGACCAATCACGCGCTCGTGAAGCGCATCGTCCAAGCGAAGAAGCTTTTCCCTTTCGGATTCCATGAGCCTTGAAACAGGGATGCCCGTCCATCTTGCAACGATGCGCGCAATCTCATCCTCCGTGACACGGTCGCGAAGCAGCGTCCTTTCACTCTTCTGCGCTTCAAAGGCTTCTTCCGCATCCTTAAGAGATTTCACAAGTCCCGGAAGCGTTCCGTATTTGAGCTCTGCAGCTTTGTTGAGATCATATTCCCGCTCAGCACTTTGGATGCTTGCATTGACTTCCTCTATTTTCCCTCTGATGGACTGAATGCGCGAAATCTCCGCTTTTTCATTTTCCCATCTGGCTTTCATTTCATTGAATTCATCGCGCTTTTCATAAAGTTCTTTCTGAACCTTTTTGAGCTGCTCTTCATTTTTCCTGTCCGCTTCATCGTGCGTAAGGGCAACCTCTTCGATTTCAAGGCGCATGATCGCGCGCCTGATTTCGTCCATCTCCTGCGGCATGGATTCCATTTCTGTCCGGATCATTGCGCAGGCTTCGTCTACAAGGTCGATGGCTTTATCCGGAAGGAAGCGGTCGGAAATATATCTGTCGGAAAGCACAGCCGCTGCCACCAGCGCAGGATCGCTGATCTTTACGCCGTGGAACACTTCGTACCTCTCTTCAATGCCGCGCAGGATCGATATCGTATCTTCAACCGTCGGCTCGTTTACCATAACCGGCTGAAAACGCCTTTCAAGCGCAGCGTCCTTTTCGATATACTTTCTGTACTCGTCAAGGGTTGTCGCGCCGACACAGTGAAGTTCGCCTCTGGCAAGCAAAGGCTTCAAAAGATTTCCTGCGTCCATGCTGCCTTCGCTGCGGCCTGCGCCGACAATGGTATGCAGTTCGTCAATAAACAGAATGATCCTGCCGTCGCTCTGTTTGATTTCAGACAGCACGGCCTTGAGTCTTTCTTCAAATTCACCCTTGTATTTTGCGCCTGCAATCAAAGCGCCCATGTCAAGGGAAAAAAGCTGTCTGTCCTTTAAGGAAGAAGGCACGTCTCCTCTGACAATCCGCTGAGCCAAACCTTCCGCAATTGCAGTTTTTCCAACGCCGGGCTCACCGATCAGAACGGGATTGTTTTTCGTTTTTCTGGAAAGAATCCTGACCACGTTTCTGATTTCATTGTCTCGTCCGATGACGGGATCGAGTTTCTGGTTTTTGGCCAGCTCCGTCAGATCCTGACCGTATTTTTTCAGCGCTTCATAGGTATTCTCCGGGCTGTCTGTCGTAACGCGCACATTGCCCCTGACGTCCATGAGCGCGGACAGCACCTTGTCCTTCGTAACTGAAAACCGATTCAGCATCGCTTTCATGTCGCGGGAAGCTTTTTCGATCAGTCCGATAAACAAATGTTCTACCGACACATACTCGTCTTTCATATGCGCCGCTTCTTCTTCAGCGCTTTTCAGCGCTTCGTTCACATCCATGGAAATGTACACGCGCTCATTCTCCCTGGAAGCGGACATGACCTTGGGCATCGCATCGATCATCTTCTCAAGAGCTAGCTGAAATTCCGGAATTGAAACATTCATTTTTTTGAGAATCTCCGATATCAGTCCGCCGTCCTGCGATATCAGCGCATGCAAAAGGTGTGCCTGTTCAATCTGCTGATTGGCATGCATCAGCGCGTTATTCTGCGCAAGCTGCAAAGCTTCAAGCGATTTTCTGGTGAATTTCTCTGCTTTCATATATTGTTACCTCCTGTAGGAAGGATTTGACTTTGACCTTCTTTGACTATTATATGACATTTGCACGCTTGTGTCAATAGGCAGTTTGAAAAAAAATCAGCCCAAAAGCGTCCAAAGCGAAAGAATACGCAAAAATTCGTTTGCAAAAGAAGGTTTCTCTTTTGTATCAAGGCTCAAAAGATCAAACGAAGCGACCTCTTTATCATCCGAATACAGCCGCAGTTTTCCGATAATCTGACCTTTGTCAATGGGAAACGCAAGATCAGTGAATTCTGTTTTTTCTTCGATCTCCTCCCCTGTTTTCACAGGGATTTTTACATCCGCAACGCTTCCGATACGAATGGCCTGCCCGTCGATGACAACAGTTTCAATTATCTCATCCGCTTTATAAAAAAGGCGCGCGTCATATTCCTCAAATCCCCTGTCCAGCAGCACTTGCGCCTCATCAAACCAATTCGGGCAATTGAGCACCGCGCCGACCAGCGTCATATTTTCTCTTTCCGCAGCAAACACAAGGCATCTTCCGGCCTTTTTGGTGTATCCCGTCTTGATTCCGATCGCGCCGTCACAATCCTTAAGAAGCCTGTTTTTATTTGTAAGCACCCTTTCGTATTCGTGATCCTTCCATGGAATCGTCCGTCTCTGCGTAGAAACAATGCATTTGAATTCTTCTGATTTCAGCGCTTCTTTGGCAATCAGTGTTATCCCCCTCGCACTTGCGCCGTTTTCTCCTTCGTCAAGACCGTTCGGCGTTGTAAAATACGCATCCGCGCCGATTTCCTTGGCGCGTTTGTTCATGAGCGTTGCAAATTCCTCTGTCGTCCCTGCGATATGCTCAGCAATTGCAACCGCAGCATCGTTTCCGCTTCGAAGCATAAGCGAATAAAGCATATCTTCCATTGAGAGCGTTTCCCCTTCAGAAAGATAGATGCTCGTTCCCGGAACACCGGAAGCATTTTCAGAGGCCGTGACCTTTTCCGTGAGCATACTTGATTCAAGCGCGATCAGGCAAGTCATGATTTTTGTAGTTGAAGCAACAGCCAGCCTTGTATCTGCATTTTTTTCATACAGAACGCGCCCCGTATCCGCATCCATAAGAATATACGCTTTGGCCTCGCCTTTTGCAAAATCTGTTATGAAAAGCATTCCCAAAATCAGCAAGCAAACCGCACGCTTTCTTCTTCCCACGCTTCTTCACCTCTTCCCCATGCTTATGTCAAAAATATAAAAATATGCTTGCATATGCCTCGATCGAATGATAAAATATAAATTGAACAGATATTTATACCGATAATGAAGGGAGTATACCGACATGTCTGCAAGAGTCGTTACCTTTGGTGAAATCATGCTGCGCTTAAAGAGCGTCGGCCTTGAGCGTTTTTTCCAGCAGCCCATGCTTGAAGCTACCTTTGGCGGCGGTGAAGCTAACGTAGCCGTCAGCTGTGCAAACTACGGAATGGACGCATCCTTTGTATCCGTATTGCCCGATAACGACATTGGCACGGCCTGCATTCGCGAACTGCGCTCATTTGGCGTAGATACCAAAGATATCGTAAAGGCGCCCGGCCGCATGGGCATCTATTTCCTCGAAACCGGCGCTGTACAGCGTCCCAGCAAGGTCATCTATGACCGCGAAGGCAGCACCATCTCTAAAGCCAAAATCGGCGACATCGACTGGAAAAAGGCCTTTGACGGCGCTACCTGGTTCCACATCACCGGCATCACTCCCGCCATTTCCGAAAGCGCAAAGGATCTGGCAATCGAATCCGTAAAAGCAGCCAAGGAAATGGGCCTTACCGTTTCCTGCGACCTTAACTACAGAAAGAATCTCTGGAAATACGGAAAGACTGCAAGCGAAGTCATGCCCGAAATCGTAAAATATGTCGACGTCATCGTTGCCAATGAAGAAGACGTTCAGAAAGCGCTGGGCATTTCTTCCGAGTCCGCCAAGAGCGTGGATGAAGGCGAAATCAACACCGAAGTTTACGAAAACATCGCAAAGAGCGTCATGGCCACCTATGAAAACGTAAAGAAAATCGCCATCACGCTGCGTGAAAGCAAGTCCGCCAACCACAATGACTGGAGCGCCTGTCTGTACAACGGAAAGGAATTCATCCTTTCCAGAAAATACCAGATTACCCACATCGTAGACCGCGTCGGCGGCGGAGACAGCTTCTCCGGCGGACTGATTTACGGACTCAATACCTATGAGGACGACAAAACCGCGCTCGAATTTGCCGTCGCGGCTTCCTGCCTCAAGCACACCATCCCCGGTGACTACAACCGCGTAAGCGTCAAGGAAGTCGAATCCCTCATGAAGGGCAGCGGCAGCGGACGCGTTCAGCGATAACAGGAGGAAATGCACATGAAGCTTGATATTCGTTACCCCAGCCATCAGGAAGATGCAAAACACTATACCACCGATCGCCTCCGCAAGGAATATCTGATCGAAAAAGTATTCGAAAAAGATGAAGCGCTGCTCACCTACAGCCATTTTGACCGCATCATCGCCGGCGGCATCATGCCTGTAGACACGCAGGTCGAACTCGTTGGCGGCAAAGAGCTCGCCAGCAAGTATTTCCTCGAAAGACGCGAACTGGGCGTGATCAACGTTGGTGCAGCCGGCCGCGTACTGGTTGACGGCGAAGTTTATGAGCTTGCTCCCCGCGACGGTCTTTATGTCGGCATGGGCGCAAAGGAACTGAAGTTCGAATCCGTCGACAAAGAAAATCCTGCGAAGTTCTACATCAATTCCTGCCCCGCGCACACCACCTATCCCACCGTCAAGATCAACATCGCCCAGGCTGCCAAGCGCCCCCTCGGCACCGTTGAAGGCTGCAACAAGCGCGTAATCAACCAGTACATCCATCCTTCCGTGCTTAAGACCTGCCAGCTGTGCATGGGTCTTACCGAGCTTGAACCCGGCAGCAACTGGAACTCCATGCCCTGCCATACCCATGAGCGCAGAATGGAAGTCTATTTCTACTTTGAGCTTGGCAACAATATCGTCTTCCACATGATGGGCGAACCCGATGAAACCCGCCACATCATCATGCACAATGAGCAGGCCGTGATCTCTCCCTCCTGGTCCATCCACTGCGGCGCAGGCACCAGCAACTATGCTTTCATCTGGGGCATGTGCGGAGAGAATCAGGAATTCGACGATATGGACAACATTAATCCCTTAGACCTTAAATAAACCGCATTTGGCATAAAAAAATCCTCCGCTCAGGAAACGCGGAGGATTATTTTATAATCAGTAAACAACTTCATCCGGCGGATTGCAAATGGAGCATGCTGTTTTTCCTGCGCGGATTGCAGCCATAAGCGTTACGCGCGGCGTAGTGTCGTAAACATACCGGCATCCGGCCAGATGGTAATAAAGACCGTTATCATTGCAATATACCATCACAGGATCCGGCGTCGCGGTAGGCGTTGAGATGAGCGATGAGGTCTCACCCGGCTGTTTTACCAATTGAACCGTGTCCGGAACGCCATCGGGCTTTAAGGGTGCGAATCTTTTTTCGTCCTGCGTCCTTTGAATAATTTCTACATTTCCTTCAAGCTCTGCATTCGGAAGCTCCGGAAGCAGAACCAGAAGCAGCATAAGCAAAAGCGCAATGCCGCCTGAAATTACGCCCTTGATCCACAATTTCCACTGGCATTCCTGCGTCCACATAAGGTATATGCCAACCGGCGGAATAAATACCAGCATCAGAATCAGTGCTTTGGTGCTGTGCTCTTTTCGAAACCAGGAATGTTGATTTCCCGCGCGATATCCTTTGTTCATTCGAAACTGACTCCTGTTTTTTCTTCATTGTATCGCTGAAATGTGACTTTGTAAAGAGATACAATGAAAAATCAATTGCATTCTATCATCAAATTCGATATAATAGGCACGATTTGGGTCTTCAGCATAGTATGACATGCGCCTTATATCATGGTGCAGAAAGGAAGTCACACTATGCGGACAAACAAACCTCTTTATCCGCCGCCGTGGTGGACCGACTGTCCGCCGAAGCCGGATTTCGGCGAATGCCTTTCCCCGGGCGATGAAATCATTCTCTGCTTTGTCGGATACGACGCAAACGGAAATCCGCTGTTTTCCCTCAAGCGCCCGCGTCCTAAATGTTCTCAGCGCCCGGACTGTTGTCCACCCAGACACCCCTGTTATTCATAAAGATCGTGCGGTCGGCAATTGCCGACCGTCATTATAAGGAGTAAACCATGCACTATACCGATGAACTTTTGCGCTTTGTCCCCCGTAACGATCAAGAAAGAAACGACAAGACAGCCATGCTTTCGGCTGTTTCAAAGGACCCGGAAGGAATTCTCTTAAGAGACAATCTCCTTATGCACATGACCGCATCCTCCATCATCGTCAATAAAGAAAAAACCAAAACCCTCATGGCGTACCACAATATCTATAATTCCTGGGCGTGGACCGGCGGGCATGCCGACGGCGAAAGCGATATGATGCGCCTTGCGCTTCGCGAAGCGCGGGAAGAAACCGGTATACAAACGCTCACGCCGATTGGGGATGCACCTGTGTCGATTGAAATCCTGCATGTGCTTCCTCATATGAAGCGCGGAAAATATGTCGGAATGCATCTTCATTTCAACCTCACCTACGCCTTTATCGGAGATGAAAATGAACCTCTTCGGGTAAAGGAAGATGAGAACGCCCGCGTCGGCTGGCTTCCGATAGACGAACTTGAAAAATTCGTTTCAGAACCCTTCATGATTCCGATCTACAAAAAGATTCTTGCAAGAATCATCTAATCCCACATCTTCACAATATCGATATCCTTAAAGTAGTATTCGATAATCTTTTCAGCGCTTTCCCCGTTCTCAGCCATCTGATATGCGCCCCACTGGGAAAGCCCAACGCCGTGACCGTAACCTCTTCCTTCAAAGTCCACGCCGTCATCCGTGGTTTTTACATGGGTAATGAGCGTGGATTTTAATTTTTCACTGCCAAGCGCAATCCGAAGGCTTGGCGCAGATACCGTCTTTCCGTTGATGACAAAATTTACCGCCCGTCCGGAAACGCCGGTTTCTCCGATTTCAATCGTATCCACCTTTTCAATGGTTATGCCCATCTCGCCAAGCGCTTTTTTCATCTGCGCATTGGAAAACGACACCGCCCATGCCTGAACATTTTTGGGCGCGTTTTCCGAATCCGGCGATTTCACACTCTTGACATAGGGCGGATTTTCCTCGTACTCAAGCCCCTCCATCGGAAGCTCGGTAATTCCGCCGGAATGCGCGTGAAACCAGGTATTGGCAAGTTCTCCGTCATATGTCACGACCATGCCGCGCGTGTCTTTGACTGCGTTTTTGATCCGGTCGTTGATCAGCGTCTCCGAATACGCCTGTGCTTCCGTAATATCTGTGGAAATATCCGCTCCTGCATATTTGCTGGTCCGGGTATCCAGAAAGCGCATCACATAGGTTCTGGCAAGGATCGCCTGCGCCTTCATCGCCTCCTCGGGCCAGTTGTTCTTGATTTCACCAGCAAGTACGCCCTCAACATAGCTTTCAACATCCATGCGTGTGGACATTTCCTCTTTTATGTTATACACGGTAATCTCAGGGATTCCTTCATCGTTTATCATCAGTTTGTCGCTAATTTCAGGTGTTTTCTTTTCATCCGTCTCCTCTGTCTTTTTCATGCACCCGGAAAGCGCATAAAACGCGAACACAATTGCAAGGACCCAGTACGATAGCCTTCTCATCAAAAAAACCTCCGATTCTTTATCGGAGGTTCAGATCATCAACAAACCACCGGGAGAGGTATGGAGAGGGAGATAACTTCCTCTCCATTTTCAATCGATTTTGGCGGCATGTACGCCTAAATCGCGCGTTTTCACAAAGCGTAGCGACTGAAAACGCTTCCCCTATCCGATCCCCGCCCGGAAATCCCGCAGGATTTCAGGGGATCAGCCCTTCCCATCAAAAAAGGTTCTTTTTTGATGGCTTGAACCTCCGATTCTTTATCGGAGGTTAGTTTTTGCGGTTTTAAATTCATTTATACCTGCCGGGCGCATTGTAGATTCCGAGAAATTTCAGCGCGTCAAACAGCGTCTCTGCCCCGATGGCGTTCAATCCATCCGGAACCTGAATGGATTTAAGGTTGGCTTTCGGCAAAATTACGTTTTTAAAACCAAGCCGCTGGCACTCGCCCAGCCGTCTCTCAGCGTGCGGAACAGCGCGCAGTTCTCCCGCAAGACCGACTTCGCCCATCAGCGCCCAGTCCGCGCCGAGGAGGAGGTTCTTTCCGGAAGAGGCGATTGCTGCGCATACGGCCAGATCGCTGGCGGGCTCGGTAAGCGTCATGCCGCCGGCAATATTGATATACACATCCTGATTATAGAGCGTAAGCGCTGCGCGCTTTTCAAGAACAGCGAGCAAAAGGAACAGCCTGCCCACTTCAATGCCGCTGGACATGCGCCTGGGATTGCCGAAAACCGTCGGCGTAACCAGCGCCTGAACATCGGTCATGAGCGGACGCGTGCCTTCCATCGCGCAGTACACCACGCAACCACTGGCGTCATGCGCGCGTTCTGACAGCAGCGTTTCGCTGGCATTGGTCACTTCGCGCATACCGGTCGAGGTCATTTCGAACATACCAAGCTCATTTACGGAACCGAATCGGTTTTTAACCGCGCGCAAAAGTCTGTACTGGCTGGATCTGTCTCCTTCAAAATACAATACGGCGTCCACCATGTGCTCAAGCACGCGGGGCCCTGCAATTGCGCCTTCCTTCGTCACATGACCGACAAGCAGCATTGCGCATCCGCTCGTTTTGGCAAGGCGCATCAGCATCGCCGCGCTTTCACGCACCTGAGAGACGCTGCCGGGCGCAGAAGAAATCTCCGTCATATACATCGTCTGAATGGAGTCGATGATCATAACAGTCGGCATAATCTCCTGCATGCGCCTTTCAACAATAGACACATCGTTTTCCGCAAGCACGAAAAAGCCGGAAGTGTTTGCGCCCAGACGGTTGGCGCGCAGCTTAATCTGCCTTGCGCTCTCTTCGCCGGACACATACAAAACCCTTTCGCCCCTTAGGGAAACATTGGCGGAAAGCTGCGTAAGAAGCGTGCTTTTTCCGATACCCGGATCGCCGCCGACAAGAACCATGCTTCCTTCAACGATGCCGCCGCCCAGCACTCTGTCCATTTCGCCGATGCCGGTGGTAATGCGGCTGGACGCCTCATCCGGGATTTCGTCAATCTCAAGCGCAGGCGCGCCGGCTCCGGGCGCCCGCTTGAGCTTTTTCTCTTCGACGACCGCATTGGTCCTGCTCTCCTCGGAAAAGGTATTCCATTTTCCGCACTCCGGACATTTGCCCATCCATTTATTCGTTTCATATCCGCACTCTTGGCATACATAAACCGATTTTATCTTTGCCATATCCCTCAACAATCCCATCGTTTATTCATCATTCATAACCCTTTTTTATTATATCACACCTTTACGTTTTGGACAAACCGTTTTATAATGTATAATAGAGATTTATCGAGAAAAAGGCAGTTCCATTCAACAAAGGAGAAGCAGTCATGCCTGAAAATATAAAAAACAGAAAGAAAGCGAAAAAACGCAAACCGCAGAAAAAGAATTCATTCTGGATCAAAGTCTGGGAAATGATCAAACGTCTGAATGCATTTGCGACCGCTGCGCACGAAGACAACGTCCAAAGAGAATATCATATCCTCGGAAGGAAAATCACATTCTTCGGCTTTATGGCGCTTGTGTTTATCGCCCTTTTCCTGATCGTTCTCGCCATGAACGACCGGTCGGTTTCCGTGGAGCATGAATCCATCATTATTACCGGCTTGCCTGAAGATTTTGAGGGCTACCGGATCCTGCACATCTCTGACCTTCAGGGTAAAAACTTCGGACAGGATCAGTCCTCCCTGAACCGACTGATACAGAATCTCGCGTATGACGCTGTTCTGATAACGGGCGATATGATCGGCGACAGCGGAAATCCCTCCGCTTTCTACGCGCTGCTCGATATATTAAACGCCAGAAAGCCCATCTACTTTATCGCCGGCGACAATGATCCTTCCCCTCTGCGCAATCAGGCAAGAGACAATTCCTCCGAAACCCTTACCTTAAGCCAGATGGTATTGAGCGACTGGGTTCTCGGCGCGCAGGAGCGCGGCGCAATTCTTTTGAACAAGCCCGAAAAAATTACCAAAGGTTCAAGCAATATCTGGCTGCTCCCCGACAGTTTCCTGAATCTTGATATCGCAAGCACGGCAGAGCTTTTGAAAGAAGAAATGGAACAGGAACGGGAGAGTATGCTCGTTGGCATCAATGAAAGCCGCGACGCACTTCCCTTCACCAGCTACCGCTACCAGATGATGTCGAAAGCCGAATCGAGACTTCTTACTTACAATTCCCAGGACATCATCATCATGCTCGCCCATGAAGTTCCCACTGATTCCCAGATCTATGTATCCCAGGATTCTCTTTCTCAGGAAGAACTCAAAAGCTATTATCCCGCGCCTGACCTCATTCTCTCCGGTCATTTCTGCAACGGCGAATGGCGCATCCCCGGTATCGGCGCGTTCCACATTTCCTCGCGCATGTCCGCCAGATACGGCTGGTTCCCGAACCAGAATTACGTCTCCGGCGAACGCTCCGTCGGCGGAACCATGGTCTACACATCCCCCGGGCTCTCGGTCACCGATGACACGCTCTTCCCCTTCCGCCTTATGAACCCCCCGAAAATCACCCTGATCACATTAACCGGCGAGCTTCCGGCAAGCTTCCTGGATTAATACTAAAACGCAGCGCAGACAATTCCGCGCTGCGTTTTATGTATTTTTAGTCTTGTACCACAGACTAAGCCGGTGGCTTGATTAAGCCCTATAAGGACCTGGTACCGGCAACGCTACTCGCGCTCTGAAATTCTGCCAGTCGCACCGTTGTTTCAGTCGGCCGCCCTCATCGGGCGGCTTTTCTATATACAAAAACAGATTCTGATTTCTCAGAATCTGTTTTTCACGTGATCCATCGGGGATTCGAACCCCGGACACCCTGATTAAAAGTCAGGTGCTCTACCGGCTGAGCTAATGAATCATATTTCCTGGGGTGGCTGGGATCGAACCAGCGTATGCGGGAGTCAAAGCCCCGTGCCTTAACCGCTTGGCTACACCCCAGCGCATGAGTGGCATAAAAAAAGATAGGGTGAATAGTGGGGTTCGAACCCACGACCTCCAGGGCCACAACCTGGCACTCTAACCAGCTGAGCTATATCCACCATATCTACACGCCCGAAGGGATTCGAACCCCCGACCCACGGCTTAGAAGGCCGTTGCTCTATCCTGCTGAGCTACAGGCGCAAACCAAACTCACGGTTCGAAGCGAACTTCCTGCTGACAGGATAAAATTATATCACTGTTCCCTCATTTTGTCCAGTCTTTTTTTAGCATTTGACAAATAATTTACTTTGCACTTTTCAAGGCCTGATAAAGTGCATATCAGGCGTGATTGCACCCTCATCAATTGTGATTGTGCAGTAATGTCCGTCCTTCATTGCGCCGGGATTGACAAAGCATGTCTTCCCGAACATCCGGACGCTTTGAATATGCGTATGCCCGTACAAAACAAGATCCGCCTGTTCCTCTTCTGCTCTGTAAGACAAACGCATAAGGCCCATCTTCACATGCTCCCTGTGTCCATGTGTGCAGTATACCGTCTTTCCATCAAGCACAAGCTTCCTGAAAAGCGGCTCGCGTGAAATGATATCGCAGTTTCCGTTTATGGTCAGAATCTCTCTTCCCGTCAGACGCATAATTTCTGCAGCATCAGACGCGCAATCGCCCAGATGGACGATTGCGCTTATATCTTTCAGTTCCCTTACAGCCTTTTCAAAGACCTCAAGCCTGCCATGGCTGTCGGAAAACACGGCGATTCGGGTCATTTTCCGTCCTCCAGCGCCTGAAGCAGGGCCTTAATCGCTTTTCCTCTGTGAGAGATGGCGTTTTTCTCCTCAACGCCCGCTTCTGCAAATGTGCGTCCGCCGAGATCATCCGCCTCAAACAGCGGATCGTAGCCGAATCCGTCTTCTCCGCGTTTCTCAAAAGCGATTTTTCCTTCACAGGTTCCTTCGCAAATGAGGGGCTTCTGTCCCGGCCGCGTAAGGGCGATTGCGCAGGCAAACCGTGCCGTTCTGGGCGCAGAAACGTTTTCAAGCTCTTTTAAAAGCTTTGCGTTATTGGCCTCATCATCGCCGTGAACGCCCGCATATCTTGCGCTGTATACGCCGGGCTTACCGCCGAGCGCATCCACAACAAGACCGCTGTCGTCGGCAACTGTCGCGCACCTTAGTTCATCCATCAGCGCCTGCGCCTTGATCAGCGCATTTTCCGCAAAGGTTTCGCCCGTTTCTTCAGGATCGGAAACCGCGCCCGCTTCCGCAATGGACATTACGTCATACATATCGCCAAGCAGCTTTTTAAGCTCCTTCAGCTTTCCAAAATTGCGCGTAGCAACCACAAGACGCGGCTTCTTGCCGATGACATAGCTTCTATCGCCAACACAGGTAAGCTGCGCCTTCATAAGCTTTGTAATGCCCTTTTTGGCAAGATTCAGAAGCTTGTCCATTTCGGCTTTGGAGAAGGTTCTGCCTTCGCCCGTTCCCTGCACTTCGACATACTCCATATTGCCCTTTGCGTCCTTGGTCATGATGACGTTCATGTCCACCTGTGCGCGGGAATCCTGGGCATATTCGAGGTCAAGGGTCGGAACATTGTCAATAATTCCGACGCTGACAGCCGCCAGCTGCTTGATGATGGGCGAATCCACGATAAGCCCCTTTTGGATCAACTTAGCCACCGCACTCACGAGCGCGCAGAACGCGCCGGTAATGGAAGCCGTGCGCGTGCCGCCGTCCGCCTGCAATACATCGCAGTCAATGTAGATCGTTCTTTCGCCAAGTCTCGTAAGATCCACGCAGGCGCGAAGAGATCGGCCGATCAGGCGCTGAATTTCAACGCCTCGTCCGTCCTTTTTAAGACCGTCGCGTTCTTTTCTCGTGGGCGTGGAGCCGGGAAGCATCGCGTATTCCGCTGTAAGCCAGCCCTGACCGCTTCCGCGCTTGAAGGGCGGCACATTTTCAACTACGCTTGCCGTGCAAAGTACACGCGTTCTTCCGCATTCTATCAATACGCTTCCGGCCGCCATCTCAGTAAAATCAGGTGTAATTTTGATTTTTCTCATTTCATCTGCTTTTCTCGTGATTTCCATTTGTAAATCTCCCTTTCGCTATTCAAACTCAAAGATATCCTCTGTCTTTTTCCTGATAAACGCATCCTGTATATCCGATGCGCTGTTGACAAACGTAGGCTTTGCAAGCGTTCCTTTTCCGGTATCGTATTCTTCGCCCTCTACCAGCACTTTCACGCTTTTTACGCCTTCAAACTGCATACATGTAAGCACCAGTGCCCGAAGCGCCATCCGCCCGCCGTCTGACTCTTCCGCAATTGAAATAAAGTCCCGCGTAAAATCGACATACGCAACACCGTCTTCTACCCTGACGCTTTTCAGCCCGCATCCGGAGGGTATCACGCTGTTGAGCGGCGAAAGACTGCCCGGGCCTTTGACAAGCTCCATTACAGCCGTTTGAATATCGCCCTTGCCGTAAACCGCCCGCGTCACCGGGATGATCATCGACGGCGATTCTCCGGTAAAATACAGCGTCACCGTGCTGTCAGGATCGCTTAGATCCGTGCTTTCAAGGTTCATGTATCCCCTCGTGAATTCGCCGGATATTCCCGTTCCAAAGGGCAGGCGCTGCGTTTCCTTTCCGTCGATCAGAAACTTTACTCTTTCAACCGTCGGAAAGTCTGTAAGCGTTTGAACAATTGCCGAAACCATATTGAATTCGCTGACCGCGTCCGGTGAATTGAGCGCCTCCTTGCTCATGTCCACTCTCGCCGTACCGCCTGAAATATCAAGATCAAACTTGGTGTTTTCGGGAATCACGCATCTTAAGCCCATCCGCGCTGCTTCCATGTCGTTGTAGACGCTTTTGATCATCAGATTCAGCGTCGCGCGCGCGATGCCTTCCTCCGCTCCAATGGTGCGCATAACCGGAACCAGATAGCCGTTGTCGTCTTGATAATAGGCGACCGTATTCATCTGATCCGGCGCATCCTCCTCATTGACGGGCGTCAGATAAGGGCTCGGCGTGATCTGAGGTTCGTTTTTGTCCTCCGCGCTGTTTTGCGCCTCCGGTAAACATATGGCTATAATGGCAATAAGAATAATCACCGCCGCCACCAGATGCGGCCATTTGAGATTGTACCTGATCGTCATGCGAATCTCCCTCCTACGCGCATTCTGACTTTGTCATGCTATTCAAAAGGCGAAGAAGGTATTCGAAAAAGCGCACCGTTTTATTTTAGCACATCTTTTTATGAGAATCAATCTTTGTTGAAATTTACGGATAAACCGTGTATAATGATACAATCATATATTGGGAGGTCACCCATCATGCCGATGGACGGCGTAACATTTCATCTGATCGCACACGAATTAAACGCCCTTCTCGCGGGCGGACGCGTCGATAAAATCACGCAGCCCGAACGGGACGAAGTGATCATCACAGTCCGCTCTCAGGGCGACAATCATAACCTGCTTTTGTCCGCAAGCGCAGGCTGTGCGCGCGCGCATATCACAAAAATCAAAAAGAGCAATCCCCTGGAGCCGCCGAATCTGTGCATGCTTATGAGAAAACATCTGATCGGAGGACGCATACGCTTTGTCCGCCAGGCGCTCAGCGACCGTATCCTTGAAATCGGCATCGACCACATTGACGAACTGGGCGATCAGAATGAAAAAACAATCGTCTGCGAATTCATGGGCAAGCATTCAAATATCATCCTCATAAACAAAGACGGACGGATTATGGAAAGCGCCCGCCGCGTAAATGAGGCGATGTCCAGCGTAAGAGAGGTGCTGCCGGGTTTAATGTACACACGTCCTCCGGAGCATGGAAAAATGCCATTTGACGCGCTTGATGAAAAGGCGCTGTCAAACGCGCTTTCTTCCTCATCCGGTCTCCTTTCAAAGACGCTTTCCGGCATCATCAGCGGTCTTTCCGCTCCTCTTTCAAGGGAACTCGCTTTCAGAGTAAGCGGAAATGAGGACGCCCGGCTTGAAGATATTTCCGTCGGCGCCGTATCCCCTCTGATCATCAGGGAAATGAACTCCATTCTTTCCTCTCCGTCTCCGTCTGTTCAGCTCAATGACAACGAAGAAGCAATGGATCTGTTGGCATTTGAATACAAAAGCCGTGCATCCTTTCAAAAGAAACATTTTCCAACACTCTCAGAAGCCATCGACAATTTCTATTACACCCGCGACCTTGCCGAGCGCATGAAGCAAAAGTCCGCTGCGGTCCACAAGGTAATCAAGAACAACATCGACCGCCTTGAAAAGAAAATCGCCCTTCAGCTGGAAGCGCTTGAAGGCGGTGAGCATATGGAAGAATACCGGATCAAAGGCGAACTCCTCTCCGCCTGCCCGCACCTTGTCAAAAAAGGCGCGAAAACGGTCTTTATTCCCAACTATTATGATGAAGCGCTTACGCCGCTTGAAATCCAGCTGGACGAAAAACTGAATGCAACAGCCAATGCACAGAAATATTTCAAGCTCTACCGAAAAGCGCAAAGCGCGAAAAAGCTTGCAGAAGAACAGCGCCTCCTCGCCCAGGAGGAGCTCATCTACCTCGAAGGCCAGATGGAAAACCTTACAAAATGTACCGATGAATCCAGCCTTTGGGAGCTTCGAAGCGAACTTGTCAAGCTCGGCTATATCAAGGATACTTCGACCCGCCGTCAGGTCAAGGCCCTTCCCCCGTCGTCCCCGTTTCAGTATACCGCTCCCGACGGAACAGAAATCTTTGTCGGAAGAAACAATCTTCAAAATGAAAAGCTCACCTTTTCAGCAGAGCCAAACGAATGGTGGATGCACGTAAAGGATGCGCCGGGCTCACACGTGATTATCAAAAGCGAAAACCCGACCGACGAAACCATGCTTTTTGCCGCAAAGCTTACCGCAAAGCATTCCAGCCTTTCCGCAGGCTCGAATGTCCCCGTCGATTACACAAGGCGGAAATTCGTCAAAAAGCCTTCCGGCTCCAAACCAGGTTTTGTCATCTACACGCACCAGAGAACCGTGTTTGTATCGCCCGAATGAGAAAAAAGACTGCTGCAGAACTTGAACTGCAGCAGCCCCTTTTTTATAAAGCAGTCTATCAGACCTTGAAGTTTACGGAAGTGTCGCCCTGCTTGTTGGAGCCGAACACATAGTCGTTGCCGGGCAGGATGGCATTGAGAACGATACCGACGACAGCGGCTACAGCGAGACCCGAGAGCTCGATGTTGACAGCGCCGATGGCAAATCTGATCGCGCCGGCGTCGGAGAACTTGATACCAAGAGCCAGAACCATGATAACGGCAGCGATGATAACGTTGCGGTTCTTGGTGAAATCAACCTGATTCTCAACAACATTGCGTACACCAACAGCGGAGATCATACCGTAAAGGATCATGGATACACCGCCGACAGTTGCTTCGGGCATGGAAGAAACCAGCGCCGCGAACTTCGGGCAGAAGGAGAAGAGGATGGCGAGATAGGCGGCAATGCGGACTACCTTGGGATCATAAACCTTGGAGAGCGCAAGAACGCCGGTGTTTTCGCCGTAGGTGGTGTTGGCGGGAGCGCCGAAGAGAGCTGCGATGGAGGTGGCAAGACCGTCGCCCATCATGGTGCGATGCAGGCCGGGCTCTTCGATGAAGTTTTCGCCTACCGTGGAGCTGATGGCGCAAACGTCGCCGATGTGCTCAACGATGGTAGCAAGCGCGATGGGCATGATGGTGATGATGGAGGTCAGGATCAGGCCGCCCTTGGTGGCAAAGCCTTCTCCGGCTTCCTTGGCAGCTTCGAGGGTGACGGCGTCGGGGCCGTTGGTGGCTACGCCGTAAACAAATTCCTTGGCGGAAGTGAAGAGGCTGAATACGGTGTCTTCAAGGCCGAAGGGGAGGCCGATCCACTTGGCTTCAGAAACGGCAGTGAAATCAACTTTTCCGAAAATTGCGGCTACAACATAGGAAGCGATAACGCCCAGGAGAATGGGGATGATCTTGATCATGCCCTTGCCCCAGATGTTGCAGATGATAACAACAGCGATGGCAACCAGAGCGATAGGCCAGGACTTCATGCAGGAGTTGATGGCGGAGTTTGCCAGGGTGATACCGATGGCAATGATGATGGGACCGGTTACGATCGGCGGGAAGAAGCGCATAACTTTCTTGGCGCCGAAGGTGCGGATGAGCGCAGCCAGAACCAGATATACAAGACCAGCGCAGGCGACGCCGATGCAGGCATAAGGCAGGAACTCAGGATGGTTGACATCCTTTGCCAGTTCCCACGCGCCGGTTTCAGCGTTCTGTACATAGTCGCTCCACTTGGTGATGGCAGCATAGCCGCCGAGGAAAGCGAAGGAAGAGCCCAGGAAAGCGGGGATCTTGCCCTTGGTTAAGAAGTGGAACAGAAGCGTTCCAAGACCGGCAAAAAGAAGCGTAGCAGATACGCTGAGGCCGGTGATCATGGGTACGAGGACAGTTGCGCCGAACATGGCGAACATGTGCTGGACGCCTAAGGTCATCATCTTGGGATAACCAAGCTTGCGGGCGTCTTTGATGCCATTCTGAGACATGTTTTCTCCTCCTATTTTTCCTTGGTGTCTATGCTTCAAACAGCTTCACGCTGTTATCGCCGTCAATCTCCCTGATCGTAACGCCAACGCGCTCCGAAAGGGATGTGGGCACATTTTTGCCCACAAAATCCGCACGGATCGGAAGTTCCCTGTGTCCTCTGTCAATGAGGACCGCCAGCTGAATCTTTCTGGCCCGTCCGATGTCCATCAGCTGATCCATCGCCGCTCTGGCCGTGCGTCCGGTAAACAGAACGTCGTCCACCATGACCACGGTTTTTCCGACGATCGAAAACGGGATGTTTGTTCCGTTCACCTTGGGCTGCTCTTCTTTATGCGTAAGATCATCTCGGTAAAAGGTGATGTCCAGTTCTCCGATTTCGCATTCTACGCCTTCAACGCGCAGAATTTCGTCCCTGATCATTTTGGCAAGCGGAACGCCGCGTCTTTTGATGCCGATCAATACTACGTCCTTGGCGCCGCTATTGCGCTCAATGATTTCGTGGGCAATTCGCGTAAGCGCACGCATAATCGCGCGCTCGTCCATGATCATCGCCTTTTGAAGCATGCCGCAATCCTCCGTAAAAAATAAAGCCTTCATCCGCAAGATGAAGGCGTATACGCACACAAATATCAGCCCGTCACCTTGCCGAACTCCCGGAACGGCTTAAAGGAATCGGTATCCTATGTGTATTATGGTATCACTTCAATTTAGACTTGTATACGCTAAAAACGTAAATTATTAATTGCGATTCAGTTTAAACTGCCACATTATTTTAATAGATTAAAATTGCGCGCACAGTTCACAGCATCTGTGCGCGCATGGCTTTACATTATATCAGCTCAATATAGTCAACGCCGAATCTGGTGAAGGCATACTCTTTGCGATATCTTTCGCTCTTGCCGTCCGCCCAGCTTCCGTACAGCGAGAACGAATCCGGACCGACTGCGTAGGACTCGGGATCCTTCGGATTGTGGAACGGACCGTAGAGATTTCGGCAGCTGTTGGTAAGCGTGATCGTAATCTCGTTTTCACCCTTCTTCAGAAGGCCCGAAACATCGAGGGTATCTGTAAACATGAGAAGCTTTTCTTCCGATCCGTTTACGGATACTTTGGCCGTGTGATATCTGCCCGCAAGGCGCAGATACTTTTCGTTTCCGCTTGCTTTTACAACCATCTTAACCTTGATGGATCCGGCGAAGAACGGGAAGCCGTCTTTGGCCAGACTGTCGAGGGTGACAAACTTTCTCGGAAGCGTTATGCGGAACGCATCCTCGGCAATCAGCGTCTTCTTTGCGCCGTCCGTGAAATCGCCCGTGTTTTCAACGCAGAAATCGCCTCTTAAGTAGATGGCTTCAATGTCGGTTTCATAGCTTAAGCAGTTCATAAGGCTTTCCGTCGTGCCGTCAAAGTCGTAGTATACGCCGTTAAAGACTTTGTATACATGCTCCGTCTGATAGTAATCAATCAGGAATACAACTTCGTTTCTGCCAAGCTTGACCTTATCCGCGATATCACAGCTTACAAACGACAGATCCTGTGTGCCAGCCTTATCAAAGGCAATCGGTTCATCATTGAGCCATGCAGCAGCGGCATGCATCTTCTCTGCCTCAATGCGAATCTTTTCGGGCTTTGCGTGCATGTCGAAGGTATACTTAAGATAGATGCTTCCGTTGCGCTTTGCGCGAAGAAGCTTGTCGGAAACCGCCATCACATGCATGGAAGGGGTGAATTCCTTATTGTCATAGGAAAGACGGCAGGTATCGATAGTCAGCGCGTTTTCGTCCATTTCCGCTATCACTGCCTGCGGCGCGAAAATCTTTCTTCCCTCGCCGACTTCCATCTTGCCGCATGCTCTTGCAGTAGCAGAAAGGAACACCACGACGGATTCAGCAGGATTCAGGGAAAGCGGAAGGTCGATGCCGCCGGAAGCGGGCTCTTCGAAATAGATGGGTTCAAAGGCGCGCGTTTCAAGATTGAACTTCTTCGCGCCGTGCGCATTTACATGAATGGTAATGTCTTCCTTCTGATCCTTTGAAAGATTGACGGCATAGATGAAGTTTCCGAAAGCGCTCTTTCTGATCGTCATGCGGATCGCCGTATCCGTGCGATTGGTGTATACGCCGGGATTTCTGATATCTTCAAATGCGATATTGCTTTCTAATCCGATATCTTCCTTAACGCCGTCGATGTGCGTAGGCACGCCCTGACCGGCAAAGAAAATCTTTCCGCCGTTGGCGACGTATTTTTTGAGGATTTCAACGGTCGTTCTGTCAAGCCCCTTCATATCGGGAACGACAACGTAGGAATAGCTGCACTTGCCTACATTGATTCTGCCCTTTTCGGTAACAGAGCCGTACTTCGCGAGCAGCGTTTCATCCGCATAGTGGTGCCCGATGCCGCGAGCGCCAAGGGATTCAACCAGCGTCTGGAACTTTTTGTTAAGGTCGCTTACGCAGTCAGGCTCGTTGCGCTTGAAGGTGAAGTAAGCGGAATGAATCGGATGGATGACCAGCGTCTCTGCCACTTCCTGGCTTTCGGCCAGCATATAGCCAAGCGCGGTAAAGTAGTCGTTGAAATGCTTGAAATCCTTCATCCACGGATTGTGATTGGAATAAAACGCCGGATAGTCTCTCTTTCTCTGGCCTCGCACGGAATACGGATACAGGTGCTGGCACATGAGGTTCACGCCGTTGACATACTGCCATTCAGCAATTCGCTTAAGCTCGGTGGGCGTTACGTCCCAGCCGCAGCAGGCGAAGGTTTCGGTAAGCACATGCTTTTTGCCCAGCTGCTGCGCAGCGCTGGCAACCTGCTTGGGCGTCATTTCTGTGTCAATATTTCTGCCCAGCCAGTCTACGCCCGGGATATGCTCGTACTCATAAAACGGCATAA
>JAEDIV010000025.1 GCA_016296675.1 Clostridia bacterium | reverse complement strand
AACTTGGGGTTCCGGTCATTGCCATCGGCATGCCCACTGTCGTCTACGCATCCACCATTGCAAGAGACGCTTTGTATCTGATGAGCGAGGGCGAAGCCGAGGAAGAAATGCTGGATAAAATCACAAAAACGCTGTTTGAAAACGAAATCGGCGAAATGATCGTCACCCCGCGCGAAATTGACGACATGATTGAAGACGCCGCCGGCATCATTGCCCGCGCCATCAACATCTCCCTTCAGGACCATTTGTCCTCAGCTGAACTGGACGGGCTGACAAAAAGATGACATAAACGCTAAATTATTTCAAAGTATTGAATTGTATGACAAAATGTAGTATACTATTATTGCGATATTGTCTAAATTTGTCCTTAGGAGAATGTATGAAAAGATTTCGCCGCATCATGGCATTTCTTCTTATGCTGACGCTTTGTCTGTCCCCTGCAAAGTGCTTTGCAAGCGCGCAGGGATTATTTGAAGTACCCTCCTTTATAAAACAGATCGGGTCAGAAGCTTTTTCCGGCGTTGATGTGTCCGGCGGCGTTTTTATTCCGGACACATGCACATCCATCGCTCCCGACGCATTTTCAAATCCGGAAGCGCTCACTGTTTACGGTTTCTCAGGCTCCGCTGCCGAGGCCTATGCTGATGCTGCCGGCGCTTCTTTCATCCCGATAGGTATTCAAAACGCCTCCCTTGCGGGGCCTGCCTGGGCTTCTCCCGACCGCGAAGTCACCTTCACAGCAGGCTTTGATTCCAAGGAGGAAACCGAAATCTCCTTTGAAATCGTAAAAGATAACGAAATCATCCATACAAGCGCGCCCTCAAAGGATCTGTCCTTCTCCTATACCTTCAGATCCGGCGGCGAATACGAGATCACTGCCATTATCCAAAGCCATTTTGAAACCGTGCTTTGTCCGCTCCCTGCGCCAATTGTGGTTGCAGAACGCATCAAAACAAACGAAGAAATCTTTTATCTTGCGATCGGCGAAACCGCAAGTCTCATCTCTGAAGATGAAACGCGCGCCGTCACGCTGAGCGCCGGCACAGACGGCCTCACCATATCCGGCAGCAGCGTAACTGCAAAAGCCCTTGGCAAATACATCGTTACCGCCGCAGCCGAAACCGAGCAGGGAACGGTATATACCGATATTCCTGTCGAGGTTATCGTTCCCACAAGCAGCATCACCATAAAAAGCGAGCGGCCGTATGTGCTTGAAGGACATACGCTTAAGCTATCGGCGGAAGTTCTGCCCGAAAACGCCACCTATCAGGACGTTGTCTGGTCGGTTGAGAATCCGGAAACTGCGACAATCAGTGAAGACGGCCTTCTGACCGGAATCACGAAAGGCACATCCGTCATTTTTGCGACTTCCGGCGATATTATGGCCGTCTACGAAATCAGCGTGGAAAAGGGTGTATCTTCCTTTGAAATCATTCCGGTCGATATGCCTTCCATCCTCTATTCGGGCATGAACTTCGGCTTATCCGCAATTGCAAGCCCCGAGGACGCCTATAACCCCTCCGCATCCTTTGAAAGCCTCACTCCGGACATCTGCTCGGTGGATTCGTTTACCGGCAAAGTCACTTGCCTTAAAGAAGGCGAAGCCCTGATCCGCGCAACCGCCAACGATCTGGGCGGAGCAGAAGCCGAATACGCCTTCACTGTATATCCCGGCGTGTCGGATATCATTTTCACATCAACACCCGGCATCTTAAGAGAAGACGATACCTTCCAGCTGGAAATGGATATTCTTCCCGATAACGCGCCGGACAAGACGATTGAATTCGCTTCATCCAATGAAGATATCATCACCGTTACCGAAACAGGCCTGATTTCCGCCGTCGCGCCCGGAAGCGCCTATGTAACGGCCAAGGCAGTCAACGGATACAAAACTTCCGTATCCGTCACCGTAATGACCCCCGTCTCCTCCCTTACAAGCGCTCTTGACACGCTGTATTTGAACCCCGGCATGACCGCCAATCCTATCGGAAATTTCGTGTTTATAAAGCCCGAGAACGCAACCAATCCTTCTCTCACCTGGTCAAGCGACAACGGATTCGTTGCATCGGTAGATAAAAACACCGGCCTCATTACTGCCGCAAACACCGGCACATGCACAATCAAAGGCGTTACGCACAACGGAAAAATCGTCACCTTCAATGTGATGGTCGTCTCTGATGCGCCCGTCATCAAAAAACTCGCTATCTCCTCCACCTACGGCGCGCTGAATGTCGGCAATACCGCCGTCCTTCAGCCCAAAGTCGACGTCAATAGCAAATACGTGTCCGGCACCTGGTATTCCGATCACCCGGAGATTCTGGACATCGTATCCATCGACAGTTCCAACAAAGCAACCATCAAGGCATTTTCTCCCGGACAGGCCACGATTTACGCCATCACTTCAAGCGGCATCAGCGCCCGCTGCACAGTTGTGGTCAATCCCATCGTTGTCACCGGCATGTATCTGAATGCCTCCTCGGTTTCCCTGAACGTCGATGACCGCTTCCCGCTCAGCGCAGTCTTCCATCCCGAAAACGCAACCGCAACCCGCCTTACATGGACAAGCAGCAACGAAAAAGTTGCCATCGTAGATGAAAACGGACTTGTGCATGCGCTGACAGGCGGAAGCACCACCATCACCGCAACCGCAGAAGACGGCGTAAGCGCGTCCTGCCGCGTCACGGTAAACACCATCCTTATGACGGACGCGCATATGGATGAAAGTGAAATCACCGTGCTTGCAGGCGAAAGCGGCTATCCTTCCTATACAGTTTCGCCTTCGGACGCGACGCCTGCCAATTTCTTCTGGCGTTCAAACGACCCCTCTGTCGTTTCCATTTCCTCCCTGACAGGCGAAATGAAGTATCTGAAAGCCGGAAGCGCCGTCATCAGCGCAACCGCCATGGACGGAAGCGGAATCAATATCGCAATGACCGTAAACGTTAAAGAAGTGCCTGTCACCGCCTTTACAGTCAATACGGATGCGGTAACTCTGCGCCCGGGCGAAGAATTTGCCCTTTATACGCGCGTTCTGCCCGTGGGTGCATCGTATGCAAAGCCCGTCTTTGTCACAAGCGACGAAACCATTGCAACCGTCTCTGCTGGCGGCGTCATCCACGCTGTTTCCAAAGGAGAAACCACGATTAGCGTATCCGTCGGCAATAATGACTATCTTCACACCATCGAAATCCCGGTAACCGTAGAAAAGGTCAACGACGTCACCTACCGTGCCCTCGTCATGGGCCAGTTCACCGTGCCCGCGACGGACGGCTATCTGCCTTTCTCCAACAACAGCACAAAGGGCTTTACCGATTCGCTCTCCCGCGCAAGCATAGACGGAAACCGATATGAGATCACGCGAATTGCCGGTTCCCCCTCCGCCGGCGCCATCAGAAGCGCAATATCCCGCATGGCGAATCAGGCCGATGAAAACGACGTTACCGTCATTTTCTTCCTGACCCACGGCACCAACAGCGGCAGCGAAGGCTATCAGATGCAGACCAACAGCGGCATTGCGATCGAGCCGATCAATATGATCGGCGCTCTTAAGGAAATCTCCGGCCATGTGGTGTTCGTGCTTTGCACCTGCCACAGCGGACGCATCCTGAACACCTCCGGCGCAGCCGCGCTCAGAAACGCGGGCGGAAGCTATGAAGGTTTGAACGGAAAAGGCCATCTTTCCATCCTTTGCTCCTCCACCTCCACCAATTCCAGCTACTACCGCGTCAACGACGAAAAACGCTCCTACGACTTCTATACCTACGCTGTCACGCGCGGTCTCGGCTGGGATATGGTGAATGACTACGCAATCCCGGCGCTCTATGCCAATGCAAACGGCGATGGCAAGATCACGGTGAGCGAGCTTGCCGCCTATTCCAGAGGCGCAACGCAAAGAGCAATTTCCTCCTTCCTGCAGCAAAACGGCACGTCCGAATTTTCCGGACATCCGTCGCAGTTCCCGTCGTGGCAGATTGCCAGGGGCGACGAGGATCTGGTAATTTTTGAAAGATAAACAAACGACCGGAGATGATTTACTTATGAGATGCAGCTGTCATGAATGCGGAACCTATATGGTGCATTCCGAAAGCTCGGAGCTTGGCTGTGTGTGCCCGGAATGCGGCGCGAGATGCAAAATGTGTCTGGGCACAAACACCGTTGTCTCAAGAGAAGACCTGAAAGCGCATGCGCTCGGCTATCTGGCAAGGCAGCCTGAGCCCTTTCAGATCAGGGAAGAAGAGGACAAATACGATGAGCGTCAATACCGAGACTGAGCGAAAATTTCTGATCGTGCGCCCTGAAGATGATTATCTTTCCTCTCTTCCCTGCACCCGGATCCTGCAGACATATCTGATTCCGGAAAAAGAAGGAATGACCGATCGCGTAAGAATGCGCGGCAGTTTAGGAAACTATGTCTACACGCACACGAAAAAAGTGCGCTTGAGCCATATGTCCTCCATGGAGGATGAGACGGAAATTTCAAAGGAAGAATATGAATCTCTCCTTCTTCGGGCAAACCCCGCTCTCACCCCGATTTCAAAAACGCGCTGTCTCCTTAAAAAGGACAATCTGACGTTTGAAATCGACGTATACCCTTTCTGGAAAAAGCAGGCGGTCATGGAAGTAGAGCTTCCAGGCGAAAATACCGAATTTGATTTTCCGGAAGAAATTACCCTCATCCGCGAGGTTACGGGAAATCACGATTACTCCAACTATTCCCTTTCAAAGCGCGTGCCGGAGGAAGACATCTGAATTCACTTATAAACGAAAAACGTTTTTCGCGTTTTTCGTTTTCTTTTGCAATTTCATCAAAACAAAACACAATCTCCATGTATTCGTACTTCTTAGGTGGCATAATAAAGATACCTGTCATTTTGTGAATCGAAATACGGAGGTGACACAATTGGATATCATCACACGATTGTTCCGCCTGATGGCCCCTTACAAAAAGAAGATCGCTATCGCGATGTTTCTTCAATTAATGGTCATCGGCACCCGTCTCATCGCTCCGCTCATCACCCGCTCCATCATCGGCGACGTTATTCAGGCAGAAACGCAGGATATGAATCTTCTGCTTCTTTTGTGCGCAGGCCTTCTCGCGCTGGTTGTCGTTCGCGGCGTATGCACCTACATCCGCTCTCTTTCTTTGGAGCGCGTATCCCAGAACGTTGTATTCAATCTTCGAACCAGTCTTTACAAGCACATGGGCGAACTGCCCTATCAGTTTTACGATCACCACAGAATCGGCGACATCATGTCCCGCATGACAGGCGACATCGAAGGTATAAGGAACCTGATTGCAGGCGGCCTTGTCACCGTTTTTGACAACGCCCTGAACTTTGTGGGCGCGTTTATCTTCCTCATGTTTTTAACCCCGCGTCTCATGCTGTCGCTGCTTGCCTTCTGCCCGGTCATCGCCGTGGTTGCGTGGATTTTCAGAAAGAAAATCCACCCCGCCTTTGTGGCCACCCGAGAGCAGAACGCGGTTCTGAACACCCGCACGCAGGAAAACCTGGCCGGTATGCGCGTCGTCAAGGCGTTTGCCAGAGAGCCTTACGAGTACGAGCAGTTTGAAAAAGACAACCAAAAACTGCTCGAATGCCACTTAAGAGCCACGTGGATCTGGTCGAATTTTGTTCCGATCATGGAAATCCTCTCCGCGCTCTGCACGCCCGTCATTCTGATTGTCGGCGCAAACATGGTGCTTAACGGCAAGCTCGATCTTGCCACCCTGATCGCCGTAAACGGCTATGTATGGATGATCACAAATCCCATGCGCATGCTTTCAAACATCGTAAACATGCTGACTCAGGCGGTCACGAGCGCAGAAAAGCTGTTCTATTACATTGATTTCGGCTCCGCCATCCGCGAGAAGGACAAGACCATCGAGCCCGAAGCGCGCAAAGGCAAAGTCGAATTTGACCATGTAAACTTCTCCTACGGAGGAGAAGACGTACTTAAGGATATTACCTTTACCGCCCAGCCCGGTCAGACCATAGCCGTCATGGGCGCAACGGGCGCAGGTAAATCGTCTCTCATTCTCCTCCTCGGCCGCTTTTATGACGTTCGCGAAGGCGCAGTCAGGATTGACGGCGTGGACGTTCGCGATCAGAAACTTAAAGCGCTCAGGCGCTCCATCGGCTATGTTCCGCAGGAAACCTTCCTTTTCTCGGATACCCTTGAGGACAATATCCGCTTCGGACACCCCGACGCCACGCATGAGGAAGTGGAAAAGGCAGCGCGTGTTGCGCAGGCTGTCGAATTTATCGACCATATGCCCGACGGCTATGAAACGATCGTCGGCGAGCGCGGCATCGGCTTATCCGGCGGTCAGAAGCAGCGTATCGCCATTGCCCGCGCGGTTCTGACCGATCCGGCAATCCTCGTAATGGATGACTCCACCTCCGCCGTCGACATGGAGACCGAGTATCTGATTCAAAACGAACTTAAGGAAGTGCTTAAAAACCGCACCACCTTCATCATCGCCCACCGCATATCCTCCGTCAAGAACGCCGACCAGATCCTGGTTCTCAAGGACGGCCGCATCGTCGAGCGCGGCACGCACAAAGAACTTCTGGCGCAGAAAGGCGAATACTTCAATATGGTTCAGGATCAGTACAAGGATCTGAAAACCGTCATGGCGAAAGGAGGTACGCTGTAATGGCCAAAATGCTCAGACAAATTGACGATGAACTGCTTGAAAGCCCGTTTAATAAACAACAATTCTTCAGGCTCTTAAAGTACATGAAGCCCTACCTCAGAAACGTAGTCATCGCGCTTTTTCTGATGGTCGTGGCTGCGGTCTGTTCCCTGGGAAGCACCTTCCTTCTTTCAAACGCCATCGACGCGCTTGAAAAGATGGATTCCAACATCTATAAATACTTAATCGGCATGATCGCAACCGCGATCATCGGCGCAGTGTGCGTTCGCTACCGCGTGCGACTTATGGACAGCGCCGGCCGCCGTGCGCTGGCAACCCTGAGAGAAGACCTTTTTAAGCACATTCAAGGCCTTTCCTTCTCCTTTTTCGACACCCGTTCGGCAGGCAAAATTCTCGTTCGCGTTATAAACGACGTAAACAGCTTGAATGATCTTTTCACAAACGGCATTGTAAACGTTCTGGTCGACTGCCTGACGCTTGTGATCCTCTTAATCATCATGCTCGCAGTCAACTGGAAACTGACGCTCATTTCCATGTGCATCATGCCTTTCCTGCTTTTCATCCTCTTTAAATTAAAGCGCGTCATGCGCAAACGCTGGCAGCGCGTGCGCGTAAAGACCTCCTCCATGAACGGCTATCTTCATGAATCCCTGGCCGGTATGCGCGTAACGGAAGCCTTTGTGCGCGAGGATGAAAACCAGGATACGTTTGAAAACGTCAACAATGACATCAGAAACACCTGGATGAAGGCCATTCAGGTCAATAACGCCTTCTGGCCCGCCCTGGATTTCACGGGTACCTGCGGAACCATTCTCGTCTACATTTTCGGCGTGATCATGATGCAAGACCCCATAAAGCCCCTTGCGCTTGCCAACCTCATGCTGATTATCTGGTATCTGGGTCGTTTCTGGGAACCCCTTAACACTCTCTCCAACTTCTACAACAACGTTTTATCCGCCATGGCGTCCATGGAGCGCATATTTGAAATCATGGACACCGAAAGCGAAATCAAGGATAAGAAAGACGCAAAGCCCCTTCCGCCCATCAAAGGCCGCGTGGACTTTGAAAACGTCACCTTCTCCTATGACAAGGAAAAGATCGTCCTCAAAAACGTAAACTTCACCGTCAACCCCGGCCAGACCATCGCTCTCGTCGGACCGACGGGCGCAGGAAAGTCCACGGTCGTCAACCTGATCAGCCGATTCTACGACGTAACGGAAGGCGCGGTCAAACTGGACGGACACGACGTACGCGATGTTCAGCTGCGCTCCCTTCGCGAGCAGATGTCCGTCATGATGCAGGACAGCTTCATCTTCTCCGGCACCATCATGGACAACATCCGCTACGGCAGGCTCGACGCAACGGATGAAGAGGTCATCGCCGCAGCCAAGGCTGTCTACGCCCATGATTTCATCATGCAGATGGAAAAAGGATACGACACGCAGGTCAACGAGCGCGGAAGCAGCCTGTCTGTAGGTCAGAAGCAGCTGATTTCCTTCGCCCGCGCGCTGCTTAACGATCCCAAGATCCTGATTCTGGACGAAGCCACTTCCTCCATCGACACGCACACCGAAATTCTTATCCAGAAAGCGCTGGATGAGCTTTTGAAGGGCAGAACCAGCTTCGTCATCGCTCACCGCCTGTCCACCATCCGAAATGCCGACTTAATCATGGTCATTCAGGATGGCAACATCGCGGAAGCCGGAACGCACGATCAGCTTATCAAAAACGAGAAAGGCCACTACCGCGCGCTGTGCGATGCACAGTATAAATTCCTTCTGGAGGAATGATACCCTTGAAACGCACCATCGTCATCTGGGGCGCAGGCAGAATCGGACGCGGTTTCGTTGCGGATATCTTCAATCATCCGAATTGGCATACCGCATTTGTCGATATTGACAAGGCGCTTGTTGACCGCCTGAACCAAAATAAAAAGTACGCAATCCACAAAGCGACAAAGGACGGCATCTCTGTCACAGTCATCGAAAACAGTTTTTCCGCCGTTCACACCGCCGACGAAGCTTCCCTTAAAGAACTTTTTCTTTCAGAGGGGCTCGTACTCGATATTGCCGTACACGCGCCGAAGCTTCCCGAAGTCGCCGATCAGATTGCACCTTTGATCAGATACCGCTCAGAAAAAGCGCCCCATTATCCGATGGACATCCTGATGAACGTCAATATGGCCGCTCCCGATGAACGCTTTACAGCGCTTCTGAAGGAGCGCCTGAGCGGAAAATCCCTTTCGTTTTTCAATGAAAAGGTAGGCGTTACCGGTATTTTTGCCATGTGTATCTCTCCTGTCGCGCCCGAATCCATTTTAAAAAACGATCCTCTGGCCCTTTGGAACAACGGCTTTCACGAGCAGGCAATCGACAAAAACCGCCTGAAGTGCGCTTTTCCCATTCTTCCGCGCCTGAGGCTCACGGACGACGTCGCAAAAGAAGAAACGCGAAAGCTTTATACCCTCAATATGGCCCACGCGCTCATCTGCTATCTGGGCGTAAAAAAGGGACTTGAAACATCGTTTGACGCAGTAAATGATCCGGACATCCGATCTACGCTTGTCTGCGCACTCGAGGAAGCGTCCTTCGGCCTTACTCATGAATACGGCTTTTCCGAAAGCGAAATGGGCGCATGGCGCAAGATCATCCTGTCTCTTCTTGAAAACCCCTATATCAAGGATGATCTTCAGCGGCTCGGCGCAGACACCAAAAGAAAGCTCGGCGCATACGACCGTCTGGTCGGCCCCGCAAGGCTTTCGGAAAAATACGGAAAAGCGCCCATCGCGCTTTCGAAAGCCATCCGCGCAGGCTTCGATTATGAAAACAGCGACCCCGGAACCCAGGAAGTGCGCATGTATGTAAAAGAAAACGGCGTGATGAGCGCCGCAGAAAAATACTGCCAGCTTTCCCCGCAAAGCCGCATCCATTCCCTTATCAAAAACGCATAATACACTTTAGGAGGACCACCGCATGCCCGATTATCGTTTGGATACCAAGTGCGTTCAGGCCGGCTACACGCCCGGAAACGGCGAACCGCGCCAGATTCCGATCTACCAGAGCACCACGTGGAAATATGCCACCAGCGAAGACATGGCCAAGCTTTTCGACCTTGAAGCAAGCGGTTATTTTTACACCCGCCTTCAGAACCCCACCAATGACTGCGTAGCCGCGAAGATCGCCGAGCTCGAGGGCGGCACCAGCGCCATGCTGACCTCCTCCGGCCAGGCCGCAAACTTCTTTGCGCTTTTCAATATCTGCTCCGCCGGCGATCACATCGTTGCTTCCTCCTCCATCTACGGCGGCACCTTCAACCTCATCTCCGTCACCATGGCGCGAATGGGCATCAAGACCACCTTTGTCAGCCCCGACTGCACAAAAGAGGAACTTGACGCCGCCTTTACCCCGGACACCAAGTGCGTTTTCGGCGAAACCATCGCCAATCCCGCGCTGACGGTTCTGGACATTGAAAAGTTCGCTGAAGCCGCTCATGCGCACGGCGTTCCGCTGATCGTAGACAACACCTTCCCCACGCCCATCAACTGCCGCCCGATCGAATGGGGCGCGGACATCGTCACCCATTCCACCACCAAATACATGGACGGCCACGGCGCAGCGGTCGGCGGCGCGATCGTTGACAGCGGAAACTTCGACTGGATGGCGCATGCGGACAAGTTCCCCGGCCTCACCCAGCCCGATGACAGCTATCATGGCGTAACCTACGCAGAGCGCTTCGGAAAAGAAGGCGCGTTCATTACCAAGTGCACCGCCCAGCTGATGCGCGATTTCGGCTCCATCCAGAGCCCCCAGCATGCTTTTATCCTGAATCTCGGCCTTGAGAGCCTGCATGTGCGCATGCCCCGCCACAGCGCAAACGGCAAAGCCGTCGCCGAATTCTTAAACGCCCATGAGAAGGTCGAAGTCGTTCACTACTGCGACCTGCCCACCGATCCTTATCATGCGCTTCAGCAGAAATATCTGCCCAACGGCTCCTGCGGCGTTGTTTCCTTTGAGCTCAAGGGCGGCCGCGAAGCTGCCAGCCGCTTCATGAAAGCGCTCAAGCTTGCCGCCATCGAAACCCATGTCGCGGATGCACGCACCTGCTGCCTCTGCCCCTCCGCCTCCACCCATCGTCAGATGACCGATGAACAGCTATCTGCCGCCGGCGTTCCCGCGGGCCTTATCCGAATCTCCTGCGGTCTTGAAAATTCCCAGGACCTGATCGACGACATCAAGCAGGCGCTGGAAAGCATTTGATTTCCGTTTCATAAAAAACAAGGCTTTCACATTTTTGCAAAAGCCTTGTTTTTTGTTTTATGAGCCTGCCGACTTATATTTCCTAACGCCCAGCCGCCATAGCGCGTATGTGGGAACAAAGAAAAGCGGCGCCGCCAGAGACACAAGTCCATACCAGATTGAATCTGTCCGCCCGATCAGATACTGAAGCGGATAATACTGGGTGAGCGCGTAAGGGATAATGTAGGTGCAGATTTTGAGCAGCGCATTTCCGTACACATCAAACGGATACGATCCGTATTCGCGCGCGCCGTAGGTCAGGATATTTACAAATTCAAGCCCTTCGAGCGTGAAAAAACAGACGGCGGCGTGCAGAAGAAAAAGCGATGAAAACAAAAGGCTGCCCGTCGGGATCATCAGAATAAGAACAAAAACCCTCTGGATTGTCCATGTGACGCCGGACAGGGAAATACCGATAGCGAGCATGATTGCGCTTTGGATGATAATACCGATTCGGCCGAACTCGATCATCTGGCACATCACCTGAAAGATGAGAGATCGCGGCCGAAGCAGCAGCCGGTCAAAGGACGCATCCTTGATAATAAACTGCATGGAATCAAAGCCCCTGAAAAACATCTCCGCAAGCGCAAACGACATAAGCGTTACGCCCGACGTCAGAAGCACTTCACCCATCGTGTACCCCTTTACAACATGAAAACGATCAAAGAGGAAAACGATGGTCAGAAACGTTGTAAAGGACGTAAGAAACCGCCCAAGAATGGAAAAGAAGAAGGATTTTTTATATGCCATCCTGCTTTTTAGGTGCATAAGGAAGAATTTGAAATACAGTTTCATATGCTAACCTCCCTGCACCGAAAGCTTTTTCACGCCTTTTCTTTGAAGCACCATGCCCGCGCACATGAGCGCGATCAGCCAGAAAAGCTGAAGAAGCATAGTTTCCGCAGTCTCAGCGCCTGAAATATTGCCTGAATAAATCCGCAGCGGAGCATTCAGCATCGAGCCGAAGGGCGAAAACTTGATGATCTTCTGAAAAAACGCCGGCATGAACGGAATGGGCAGAAGCCCGCCCGCCAGGAGATCCGAAACAGGCGTAAGGATCGCACGAAGCCCGTCGGAAGAAAACGTGTAAAAGCAGGAAAAATATACAATCAGGGTAAACGCCACGGTTACTCCCAGCGTCAAAGCAGACGACAACACAAAAAGGCAGAACACGCCGAAGCTTCCCGGAAGCGACATTCCGATCGGATCCGGCAGAAGAAACGCAACCAGCAGAATCGGCCAAAACCGCAACAGCGTCTTGCTGATTCGAAGCGCCGCCGTTCTTGAAAACCACATGAAGTACAAATCCGTCGGTCTCAGAAGTTCATACGCCACGTTTCCGTCCAATATGCTTCTGAAAAGCTCGTTTTCAAACGTCCACGTATTGAAAAGCGCCAAAAACGCTTGTCTGAGCCAGATATAGGAAACGAGGGAGGGAAGCGTCATGGGAAAAACTTCTGCGTGCTCCTGGTAAAACGCGCGGTAAAGCTGAATTTCCATAAAGCCCCAGAAAAACTGGGTCGCGACGCCGGCGATGGCTGCGGTCCTGTACTGAAGGGAATGAATCAAACGCATTTTGAAGTAGGTGAAATACGCCTTCATTCCGCCTCGCCTCCCGTGATCCCGTACGCTTTGTACAGATGAAAGGCAAGTTCGTCCAGGGATTTATAATCGGGCTTAATGCTTTTCACATTCTCAAACGTACCGTCCATGAGAATGCGGCCATTTCCGATCAAAAGGATGCGGTCCGCAAGCGCTTCAATGTCCTGCATGTCGTGAGTAGTCAGGATGACGGTCGTGCCTTTATCGCATTTCATCTCCTTTATAAAATC
The DNA here is from genome assembly GCA_016296675.1 of Clostridia bacterium. Classification (GTDB taxonomy): domain Bacteria; phylum Bacillota; class Clostridia; order Christensenellales; family Aristaeellaceae; genus SFHK01. The sequence continues at coordinate 8,501 of JAEDIV010000025.1, read as the reverse complement.
CCGGATCGCGATTTTGCTCACCGCGTCAAGACCAATGGTGGGTTCATCCAGAAACAGAATCTTCGGATCATGAAGAAGCGACGCGGCAATTTCGCAGCGCATGCGCTGGCCTAAAGACAGCTGGCGCGTCGGGGTTCTCAAAAGCTCTGTTAGATCCAGCCTTTCTGTAAGAAGCGCGAGATTCTTCTTATAAACCGCATCATCTGTTTTATAGATGTCCTTTAATAGTTCAAACGAATCGATGACCGGAACGTCCCACCAAAGCTGCGTTCTCTGTCCGAAAACCACGCCAATTTCGGACACATGCTTCTTCCTTTGCTTCCACGGAACGCGCCCGTTTACTGTTACGATGCCGGAATCGGGCGTCAGGATACCGCTTAGAATCTTGACGGTGGAAGATTTGCCTGCGCCGTTTGGACCGATGTAGCCAACAATCTCGCCGCTGTTTACGGTGAATGATACATTGTCAAGCGCGGTAACCGTATCCGTTTCGCGCTTTCCAAGCGCCTTGACGGCAGCAAAAAGGCCCGCGTCCCGCCGTGAGACGCGGTAGGTTTTTGTAAGGTTTTTAACGGTAATCATACTGTCCTCCTGGTAGTTATACATAAGGTATCTTGCCAAGCGGCGAAAACGCGGTTAACGACGCCGCGCTTTCATGGGCGGATTCACTGGGGGAAGAAAACAGGAATTGGGGTAAAAAGCAACAAACGGCCGCAGGTTTATAAACCCATGCTTTTTAAACCTGTTTTCCGATAAAAGCGCCGTTCGCGGTAAGAATCTTCTGAAGTTCCCCGACGTCGATTTCCTTTACGCCGACATTTGCCTTTTTTGCAATGGCGACAGCAGTTCCCGCCGCCTGACCCAATGTGGTCACAATCGGCATCACGCGGTAACTGGCCTGCGCTTCATGCGTGGAGGAAATCGAGCGGCCTGCAACCAACAGATTGGAAGCGTTCTTGGGCTCAAGCGAACGGTACGGAATCGTGTACCAGGCGCCTTCGGGGAAATAGTAGTGGCTGGTTCCGCTGCCTTCGGGGTTGTGGATATCGATATCGTAATTGCCGGCGGCGATGGCGTCGTCAAACTTCACGCAGTCGCGAAGGTCGATTTCGGTAAGGACGTATTCTCCGTCGATCATGCGGCTTTCGCGAACGCCGATTTCGCCTGCAGAATAAAGCAGCTGGCTGTTTTCAAAGCCCGCGCAGTTTTCCTTAAGGAATTGAAAAAGCTCAAACATCTGCTCGCGAGCCGCCATTTCCGCCTTGGTCACGTCGAAGGGATCGGTGGGATTGTGCTTTACGATGCGGGTGGTATTGAAGTGAAGCATGCCGTCGACAAGCGTGAAAAATACAAGGATGTTTTCGCGCGGGTTTTTGATCTTGCCTTCCGCCTGGAATTTTTTGTATTTTTCCTGCATATCCATGCGGTTTTTCTGGAAAACGGGAATATCCACGTTTCCGATTCGGAAACAGAGCGTCATCGGCTGGCAAAGCCCGTCGCTTCTGCCCAGATGATACGGGCATCCCGCCATGACAGCCAGATCCGCGTCGCCCGTTGCGTCGATGAAATAGCGCGCCTTGAAGGTAAGAACGCCCGCCTTGGTCGCCGCCTTTATGGCTTTTATTTCTTCGCCTTTCTTCTCCACACCGCAAAGATACGCGTGGAAAAGCGGCTGAACACCCTCTTTTGTTACAAGACGGTCCATTGCAAGCTTCAGATATTCTTCATGAATATCCTCCCTGTTTTCGCTAAGGCCGCCAAGCTCGGTTAAAAGGGTATGGATTTCCTTGAAAAAACCGCGGCTTAAATCGAACCGCTTTCCGTCGACAGTCGTGGAGTAAGGCATAAAGGGGGAAATTAACATGGTTCCGGCAGCGCCGCCGAGGAAGCCCGCTTTCTCAACAATCAGAACCTCGAGCCCGAGCCGTCTTGCCGAAACTGCAGCCGCAATACCCGTAAGGCCGCCTCCGACAACAATCAGATCCCACATTTTTTCGGTCATGCTCAAAATGGTATTCATCCTGCTCCTCCTTTCGCCGTCTGTTTCAAAAAACAGAATAAAGCGGTTTTTCCTTCATTCTACCACAAGCGAAAAGCAGCCGCAACTGGAAAGCTGCGGCTACATATGAAAAACACGGGCAAAACAGAAAGATACGCGTCTTAAATAATAAGGAAGCGATTATTTTGCCTCAAATACGTATTTGGTAGTGGAGACAAAGGGCTTTTCGGGCGTGATTTCAACAACATCAAATCCGAACGCACCGACATTGTTGATGGAGTCGGGCGTGAACTGGGTTTCGAGGCACAGGCCTTGGCGCGCTTTGTAATAGCGTTTTTCAGCTGCATTATAGCGGTTTAGGTGATTTCCGGCGTAGAACTGGACGGAGGGCATGTCGGTATACACCTTCATGATGCGTCCGGTTTTCTTGTCGGTAACGCGCGCGGCAAAGCGCAGGCCGGTCTTCTCGCATTTTTCGCCGGAGAGGATGAAGTTGTGGTCATAGCCCGCGCCGAATTTCATCTGCTCATTGGTCTCTTCGTTTGCGTGTCCGTCCTTGATCTTGACGGGATTTCTTAAATCAAACGGTGTGCCGTCGACCTTCGCGTTTTCAACCGGGATGCAGTTCGCATCTACGCGGGTATAGTAGTCGGCGAAGATCTCCATCGTCTGCCTTTCAATGGAAGGAACCTTTTTGCCCGAAAGGCCGCCTAAATTGAAGTAAGCATGGTTGGTGGGGCTGGCAAAAGAGGGCGCATCAGACTCAATTTTGTAATTGATGGTCAGCGCGTTTTCATTATCGAAAGTATAAACAACTTCAGCCTTGAGGTTTCCGGGGAAAGCGGTATCTTCATTCGGGAATTCTGCCTTGAGAATCAGGCGGGCGCTGTTTTCATCCGCCTCGCATACCGCGTCCCAGATTTTGGTGTGGAAGCCGAATGAGCCCGAATGCAGAAGGGTCGTGCCGTTTTCATTGGCGTTAAACGCATACTCTTTTCCATTAAAAGTGAACTTTGCATTGGAAATGCGGTTTCCTACCGGGCCGATCAAAGCGCCCAGATAACCGTCGTTTTTGACGTAGTTCTTTACATCTTTAAAGCCAAGAACTACATTGTCAAGATTGCCCTTTTTATCCGGCACTTCGACCCTTACGATTGCACCGGAATAGTCCGTGATCTGGGCAAACGCACCGGATGCGTTTTTGAGGGTATAGAGGCTTGCTTTCTTTCCTCCAACCTGTCCGAAAGGCTCAATGCTGATATACATATCCTCTACCTCCGTATCATTTTTATCTTTAATCCTTGAGCACATTATACTCGTTTATGCAGGGAAAATCAATAGTAACGTCGGGGTAAAACGCGAATATGCTTGACACAATGCATAAATACTGCTATTATACAGATGGATATACGATCCAGGAGTGAATAATATATGCAAAACGGAAGATTTGGTCCAATCGAAACAAATAACAAACCGAAAAAGAATTATCGCGTGGATTACAACCGTCTGATAACGGTTCTTATGATCGTTGTCATTATCGTGCTGGGTGTCATTATCTGGAAAGATGCACAGAAGGAGCCGGAGGAGATCAATTCCTTCCCCATCACCGCGCCCGTATCTTCCACCATGCCGATTGTTCAAGCCCCCGAAAACGCCTTCTCTCCCGACGAACTCAGGCCGCTTCCTGAAGAGGAAGGACTGCTGCCTATTTTCAGGCGCGCAAACACCAATGATAAAAAGGTTGCCATTGTTTTAGACACTTTGTCAGACGCTCAGAACATCGAAACGCTCATCGGCCTGTGCGGAACCTTTGACGCAAAAGTCACCTTCTTCCCAACAGGCGCAGAAATCAAACTGAATCCCTCCACATGGATCAACGTAGCCTTCGCAGGTCACGAGATTGAAAACCACACCATGGACAACACCCGCTTAAGCACGCTTATGGACGAAGACAAAGCCGAAAACCTTCTTCAGCAGACCGAGATTCTGCGCACCTACATCGGCGAAGACTATATGCCTCATTTCCTGACCACGAATGATCTGGAAGACGACGCAGATCCCTTCCTCCATTCATGGCTGGCCGGAAACGGATACTACGGCATTGTCCGTTGGGACGAACGTATGCCCTCTTCCTTTGACCTGGTCAATCCCGGCGCAATTCTGTGCTATCCTATGACGGATGCAGGCCTTAAGGCGCTTTCCAACGCCATCCCCGTTCTTTCCGAAAACGGCTATCAGCTTGTTACGCTAAACGAATTGTTCCTGTATCCGGATAATCTGATCGAATCTGCTGAAAATGCCGGCTGAAACGCCGCGAAAAAGCAAAAACTTGACAGCATCTGACAATTTGCGTATAATTGGTATGATAAAATATCGGAGGAATATTTATGTACGCATATCGCACGAAGGGCACCTGTTCTTCCCAGATTCTGATTGAAATGGACGGCGAAACCATCTCCAAGGTTCAGTTCGTCGGCGGCTGCACCGGAAACACCCAGGGCGTTGCAAGACTTGCTGAAGGCCGCAAAATCAACGATGTCATCGATCTTCTCAAAGGCATTCAGTGCCGCGGCGGCACGAGCTGCCCCGACCAGCTTGCCCGCGCGCTTGAAGAGATCCGCGCGCAGATGGCATAATGGATCGCCCCAGAAACAGGCCTTCCGGCACAAGAAACGCCCACAATACGTTTGAACGCACGCGTCCCCAGCCGGGCCGCAGAAGCGGAACCTATTCCAGAAACGTTTCTTCGCCAAAGGCAATGCAGGAAGAAAAGAAGCGTCTTTATCTTTTGATTGCGCTTCTGGTTGTGTTGCCGCCCATAGGCATAGTATGCCTGTGGCGCGGTGGTTTTTTGCGTTTTCCATACCGTGTGGCCGCATCCGTCGCAGCGTTTTTCCTTATGGTTCTGTATTTCAGCTGGATGCTTCCCGAAAAAACCGTGAGTACGATCTCGCCTGAAATCAGGCGTCCCAGCGCCATCACGCAGTACTCCCCGTCTTCATCGATGTATGCCGATGAAAGCGGCACGAATTAGGCAATGATGTTTGTTGCCGACTGATAATGAGGAGGAACTCGTATGTTCTGCTCCAATTGTGGCAAAACACTTAGAAGCGACGACAATATTTGTCCGCATTGCAAAGCAACCGTGGGCGAAAGTCGCTTTGAGGGACAGCCTTATACCGGTGCACAGATAAAGACCAAGCCCGGTGAGGCTGTGCGTTTGCCTGCAAACCACACAAAAACCACCTATATGGGCAAAGATTCCGCCTCCGAAAACGAAGTGGACGCCCGCACCACCTATCGCGCCACCAGCGAACAGGTATACAGCTATGACGAGGCCGAAGTTGAAGCCGAGGCTGAAATCTACAACGAAGATTTCGCCGGCGTCAAAACGCCTGCGCCTGAAAAGCAGGAAACGGAATCGCCTGCCGAAACCGTCTATGCCGAAGAGCCGCTCAACAGCACTGAAGCGGACGGCGCAGTGGAGGCAGAAGACAAGTATGCCGACGAAGAAGCCGAATATACTGATGAAGAGATCGTAATTGACCTTGGTGATCCCGAATACGAAGAAGCGCTCGCCAATGAGGAAGCCTTCGAAGAAGTCATTGAGAAACAGGACGCTTCTGAGAGTTTCGATTTTGAGGATGATAAGCCCGCCTCCAGGCGCGAACGCAGAAGCCAAAAGCGCCAGAAAGCTGAGGAAGAAGCGGACGAAGATCAGAAACTGATCGATTCGCTCAACGACGAGGAGCTGGAGGAATTGAAAGAGGCGCTCAATCCACCAAAGAAAAAGGCCAGGAAGAAGGCCAAAGTACAGAAAAAGACCGAAGAAGAGCTTCTGGACGAAGAAATGTTCGAAGAACTCCGCGCGCGCGATCTGAATCTGGACGACGACGAGGAATTCCGCCTGAACATGGAAAAATACGCCCAGTCCGGCCGCTATGACAAGCCCGCGCAGCAGGAATCCGCACCCAGGAAGGCAGAAAAATTCAAGCCTGGAAAAGAAAATGCCGCGCCTGCCAAAGCGAAAAAGCCTTTATTCGGATTTTTGAAAAAGCGCGAAGAGAACTTCGATCTTGAGAATCTCGAAGAAGAAACCTTCGAGGAAATCGATGATGAAAACGCCTTCAACTTAAACGATCTTCCCGAGATGGACGAAATCCCGGTAGACGATCAGGAATACGCAGGCGAGGACATCTCCGATGAGGAGCTGGAAGGAATCGAGCTGTCTGAAGAAGAGATGGAGTTTGACGAGCGACGCAAGCCCTTAAGCCCGAAGGCCATCGCAATCATCAAATATGCCTGCGCATCCATACTGGTTGTAGCGGTTCTGGTCGGCGTGATCATGGGCCTTAGCTACATCACCGAAAAGACCAAAAAGGCGCCGATCGACGGCGTAACGTATGATCTGTATTTAAGCGGCATTGAGCTTATGCAGCATCGCGCCAGCGACACCTATCAGAACGAAATCCTCAAAAGCTATGACGGTATGGCGAGCAGCATGATCGCAATCACCGCAAGGATCTCCGATGATCTGGATTCCATCTCCAAGATGATGCCCGAAGATCCGGACGTGAACGACGAACGCTTCATCACCGCCCTTAAGGCGATTCAGAACAGCATCAACAACAGCATCACCAACGACATGCTGGCTGTATCTGACAGCACAAAGGCCGCGGAAATCAAGGAAGCAGAATCCGCAGAGCGCTGGCAGAGCGTGCGCGATATGGTCACCGCGCTGACCGGCGCAACCTCCAACGCCCAATTGGACGCCATCATCAAGGGCGAACGCGTTGAAGTCATTCAGCAGGCAACGCCCGTACCCGTGCAGACGAGCACGCCCGTTCCCTATTCGACGCTCGCCAGCGGTTCCGAGGGCAGCGCTGTGCGCAAGCTTCAGCAGCGACTTGCGGATCTTGGCTACTTAGATGGAGAGATCGACGGCGACTTCGGCAAAAAGACCAAGACTTCCGTTCAGCTGTTCCAGCAGGCGGCAGGCCTTGAGGTAACCGGCATCGCGGATGAAAACACCCAGATTCTCCTGTTCTCTGACGAAGCTCCGAAAAAGAGCAAATAAGTTTATAGCCGCTCCCTCTTTTCCGGGAGCGGCTTTGCCATCCAGTACGCAGAAAGGAATGGAACGCTTTTGAAACCGATTGCCGCCTTGATCTATGACTTTGACAAAACCCTTTCGCCAAAGGATATGCAGGAATACTCCTTTCTTCCCGGCATCAATGTCGAACCGGACATCTTCTGGGGGGAATGCAAAAAGGTGCAGATGGAAAACCATATGGACAGCGTGCTGGCCTACATGCTGATGATGAAGCGACGCAGCAAAGGCACGCGGCTTTTAACGCGCGAATCGCTTTCAAAGCTTGGCGCTGAAGTCGAATTCTTCCCCGGCGTTGAAAGCTGGTTTGGCAGAATCAACAAGATCGGCGAAGACATCGGCGTACAGGTGGAGCACTATATCATCTCCTCCGGTCTTCGCGAGATCATCGAAGGCTCGCGCATCGCCCATGCGTTCAAAGCGGTGTTTGCCGCAAGCTTTGTCTACGGAGAGGACGGCATCGCTGAATGGCCCGCAACCGCCGTCAACTATACCGAAAAAACCCAGCATCTTTTCAGAATCAACAAGGGAATCCTGGACGTAACCAACGACCGCGACCTTAACGGCTTCACCCCCGAATACAAGCGACGCGTGCCGTTTGCCAATATGATTTATATCGGCGACGGCTTAACCGACGTGCCCTGCATGAAAATGACCCGAACCCGCGGCGGCACCTCAATCGCCGTCCACGCGGAAGGCGCAACCAATTTGAGCGACAACATGATTCTGCAGGGAAGGTGCGACTATGCCGTTCTTGCCGATTATTCCGAGAACAGCGAAATCGAAAACGTCGTCACCCGTCTCCTTCGCCGCATCAAATCCAACAGCGACTGTCTGTCCCTTCACGAAAAACAAATCGAGCGCGCCACCGTAAGAGGCGGCACGCCCGAATGGCTTTTGCAGCTCAATATGGACAACACAGATCTGGAGTCGTAAAAAGGGGCTACTTTGATGTAAACTGAAAAGAGAGGGATATATGCCGAATAGAATAAACGATGAGCAGTTATACGACTATTTTCTGGGAACGCTCAAAAACTGCGGGATGTTTCTTTTGGATTGTAATGCTCAGGATATAGAATCCTTCATATTTGAAGAGTTTGACAGTGATTGCATTTCTTTTTTACACGAAACGACGTTATCCAGACTATTGGACAGTGGATATATCACCCCTCAAATATATTCTAAATGCCAATTATTGAATAAAAAATTCAGGTGCATGGAGAATACAAGCATGTGGAACGCAGATTCCGTAAAGACAGATTTTGAATGGCATGCTGTTTTATCACTGTCGGATGAAATCAAAAGCATGCTTCATCCGTAGGTAACCGCATAAAAGCGAAGGCGCTGTCTCAAAATACATTCAAACTCCGTTAATCGTGTATCTCCATGAAA
>JAEDIV010000157.1 GCA_016296675.1 Clostridia bacterium | reverse complement strand
CATCAAAAAAGGTACTTTTTTGATGGCTTGAGCTCCCTTTACACAAGGGAGCCTTTTGGGGGTACCGATCAGACGTTTGCCTTTACGCGTCGATCGTGGAAATACTGATCGTGGTCTCTTCAAGAACGTCCAGGAGCACGCGAACGGTATCCAGAGACGTAAAGATGGTGACGCTGTTTTCGATGGCAAGCTTTCTGATTTCGCTGCCGTCGGCAAGGGAATGGCCCTGGCCGACATTTCTGGTATTGATGACATAGGCGACATGGCCTTGTCTTAAGGCCCTGGGAATATCGTCAGAGCCGCCGGAAATTTTTTCAAGGGTGCGGGTGCGGATCCCGTGTTCCTTTAAGTAGGCGGCTGTTCCGCGGGTGGCTTCGATGTTGAAGCCGAGCTTGTAGAAACGCTTGATAAGGTCGAGCGCCTCGGGCTTGTCCTTATCGGCGATTGTTGCCAGCACGGTTCCGTAATTCTGAAGCGTCATGCCGCTGGCCTGAAGGGCCTTGAACAGCGCTCTGTTCAGTTTGTCGTCATAGCCGATGGCTTCGCCGGTGGACTTCATTTCGGGCGAGAGATAGGCGTCCATGCCGCGCAGCTTGTTGAAGGAGAAGACGGGCGCCTTGACATACCAGCGCTTTTTCTCCTCAGGATAGAGGTCGAAGATGCCCTGCTCCTTTAAGGTTACGCCCAGAATCGCGCGGGTCGCGATGTCGGCAAGAGGATAACCGGTGGCCTTCGAGAGGAAGGGAACGGTGCGGGAAGAGCGGGGGTTGACCTCGATGATGTATACGCGGTCGTACTTGTCAACGATGAATTGAATATTGTAAAGGCCCACGATGCCAAGGCCGGTGCCGAGCTTCTTGGCGTATTCGAGGATCTTGCCCTTGACCTGAGAAGATACGCTGAAGGAGGGATAGACGCTGATGGAGTCGCCGGAATGGATGCCGGTGCGCTCGACCAGTTCCATGATGCCGGCTACGAACACGTCGCGTCCGTCGCAGATGGCGTCGACCTCGAGCTCTTTTCCGAGGATGTAGTGGTCAACAAGCACGGGTTTGTCCGCGTCAATTTCAACGGCAGTTTTGAGATAATGTCTGAGCTGCTCTTCGTCGGCGACGATCTGCATAGCTCTGCCGCCCAGAACAAAGCTCGGGCGCATGAGCACCGGATATCCGATCTCTGCGGCGGTTCTGACGCCGTCTTCGATATTGGTGACGGCGCGGCCTTCGGGCTGGGGAATATTCAGGGACTTCAGGATCTTTTCAAACGAGTCTCTGTTTTCCGCGCGCTCAATAGCGTTTACGTCGGTGCCGATGATGTTTACGCCGCGGCGAAGGAGAGGCTCGGCAAGGTTGATCGCCGTCTGGCCGCCCAAGGATGCGATGACATTCAGAACATCCTCATGCTCGAGCGCGTTCATGACGTCTTCGGGCGTCAGGGGCTCAAAGTAGAGCTTGTCGGCGGTGGTGTAGTCGGTGGAAACGGTTTCGGGGTTATTGTTGATGATGATGGCTTCGCGTCCGGACTCGCGGATGGTCGTAACCGCATGCACGGAGGAATAGTCGAATTCTACGCCCTGACCGATGCGGATCGGGCCCGCGCCCAGCACGACAACCTTTTCCCTGTCGTCCTTAAGCGCCTGATTTTCTCCGTGATAGGAGGAGTAGAAATAGGGAATGTATGCGCCGGTGTGGCAGGTGTCAACCATCCTGTATACGGGTTTGATGGCGTTTTCTTTTCTGAGCTTCCACACGGAAATCTCATCCGTGTTCCAAAGGCGCGCGATGAACTGATCGCCGAAGCCCAGCTTTTTGGCCTGCAGAAGTACTTCTGCGCTCATCGGATTTTCGATGAGGGTCTTTTCAAACCTGACGGCAGTTTGGATGGTTTCAAGGAACAGCGGCGTGATCATGGTGATCGCATGTGCCTTTTCAACGCTTTCGCCGCGGCGGAAAAGCTCAGAGACGGCAAAGAGCGTGTCGTCCCTGAATTCGCCGAGGTATCTTTCGATTTCGCCGGTTTCCATGGTGTCGAATTTCTTAAGATGCAGGTGACAGACGCCGGTCTCCAGCGAGCGGACGGCCTTTAACAGGCACTCGGACAGCGTGGAACCGATGGCCATGACTTCGCCCGTGGCCTTCATCTGAGTGCCCAGGCGGTTTTCGGCGTCAGCAAACTTATCAAACGGGAATCTCGGATACTTGGCTACGCAGTAGTCCAGGCGCGGAACGAAATCGGCGGTGGTGTTCGCAATCGGGATCTCGTTCAGATTCATGCCGACGGCGATCTTCGCAGTCACGCGGGCGATGGGATAGCCGGAAGCCTTCGAAGCCAGGGCGGAAGAACGGGATACGCGGGGGTTGACTTCAATGACATAATATTCGCTCGTATGGGGATTGAGGGCATACTGAACGTTGCAGCCGCCTTCGATCTTGAGCGCGCGGATGATCTTAAGGGCGCTTAACATGAGCATATTTTCGTCGTCTTTGTTGAGGCTCATGATGGGCGCAACCACCACGCTGTCGCCGGTATGAACGCCGACGGGATCGATGTTTTCCATGCCGCAGATCGGGATAGCGTGGTCCGCGCCGTCGCGCATGACTTCAAACTCGATTTCCTTATAACCCTTGACGCTCTTTTCGACAAGCACCTGATTGACCGGGCTCATGCGGATGGCGTTTTCCGCCTTTTCTTCCATTTCATCTTCAGTGTAAACAAAGCCGCCGCCGGTTCCTCCGAGCGTAAACGCAGGGCGAAGAACGACCGGATAGCCGATTTCAAGCGCGGCCTTTTTGATCTCCTCAACGCTGTAGGCAATCTTACTGGGAATGACGGGCTCGCCGATTTCCTGACAGAGCTCCTTGAACATTTCTCTGTCCTCGGCGCGCTCGATGGATTCGCTCTTGGTGCCGAGTAGCTGGGTTCTGCACTCTCTGAGAACGCCCTTCTTTTCCAGCTGCATGGCGAGGTTCAGTCCCGTCTGGCCGCCGATGCCGGGAATGATCGCGTCGGGACGCTCGTAGCGAAGGATGCGCGCCACATATTCAAGCGTCAGGGGTTCCATGTAGACCTTGTCGGCAATAGTGGTGTCGGTCATGATGGTTGCAGGGTTGGAGTTGACCAATACAACCTCATACCCCTCTTCCTTGAGCGCGAGGCAAGCCTGCGTGCCGGCATAGTCGAATTCCGCAGCCTGACCGATGACAATGGGACCGGAGCCGATAATCATGATTTTGTTAATATCCGTGCGCTTGGGCATATTCTTTTCCTCCGCTTCTACATTTCAAATACGGTTTTGTCGCCAAGAACGGTTCTGACAATTCTGCCGTGCGCCGTCCAGCCCTCAAAGGGCGTGTATTTTCCAAGGGAAATTTGTTTTTCACCTTCGACCGTCCATTCGATTTCAGGATCAAACACGGTGAAGTCCGCCTTTTTTCCGACCGCGATTTCGTTTCTTTCAAACCCGAACCGCTCGCGGGGGGCATAGGCCATAAGGTCGATCAATTTCTCAAGGGGCAGGATGCCCTTTAAAACAAAGTGGGTGTACATCATGGAAAACGCGCATTCAAGGCCGGTAACGCCCATGGCGCTTTCGGGGAACGTGCCCGTCTTTTCATGGGCGGCATGGGGCGCGTGATCGGTCGCAATCATGTCGATCGTGCCGTCGAGAAGGCCGTTTACAAGGGCCTGCCTGTCTTCCTCCGCGCGGATGGGCGGATTCATTTTGTATCTGCCCTCATTTTTGAGCATCGAATCATTCATGATCAGGTAATGCGGCCCGGTTTCACAGGTGATGTCGGCGCCGGCCTTCTTGGCTTCCCGGATCAAATCCACCGTTTCCTTTGCGGAAATGTGGCACACATGATGTTTGGAGCCGATTTCCTTGATAAATGCGATATCGCGCTCAACCATCTTCCATTCGCTGTCGCTTGAGATCGGCGCAATGCCGTTGTTTTTCGCAAACTCTCCGTCGTGCGCATGACCGCCTCTGACAAGCTCAATCACTTCCGAATGCGCAGCGATCACTTTATTAAGCTTCTTTGCCGTCTTCATGGCGCGCTTGATAAGTTCTTCATCGTCAACGCCCGATCCGTCGTCCGAAAAACCGATGACCTTATCGGCAATCGCTTCCATATCGGAAAGGATTTTTCCCTTTCTTTCCATCGAAATCGTGCCGTAGGGAACGACGTCAATCACAGCGTTTTTATGAATCAGATCCAGCTGCAATTGAAGATTTTCCTCCGTGTCCGGCGCGGGATTCAGATTCGGCATCGTGCCGACCAGCGTATATCCGCCGGCCGCCGCTGCCTTCGATCCCGTTTCGATCGTCTCTTTATAAGAAAAACCCGGCTCACGGAAATGCACATGCACATCCGCAAAACCGGGAAACACGTATTTGCCTGAAAGGGAAACGACGGTATCGGCTTTTTTTACCGATACTTCGCCGATCGCATCAACAATGCCGTTTTGAACGGAAATATCTGCGTATTGGAGGCAACCGTCCTTGAAAACCTGGCAGCCGGTGTATACAGTACGCAAGTCCATTCCTCCTTCAAAAAAAGCCCTGCCGAGAGGTATGCGGCAAGGCGAATTCTCATATTTATTCCTCACAAAAAACCGGCATGGGAGTTTCTCCCGCCAGTTTGCGAATCTTTTTATGAAAACCTTGCCGGCGTCTCTGCACCGCGCTTAAAAGTCGTTGGAAAGATTATAAAGGTTCATGTGCAAATTCACAAGCACAGATATGTAAAAAAAGGTGGATTTTATGTTTGCATCAAGCTTCAAAAACAAAGTCTCGCAGGAAGAAAAAACTGCGAGGCTTTGCAATTTTTGGCAGAAAACCAAAAGGAAAATCAATAGGAAGAAAAAGATGCATTCAAGGCCGCTTTTTGCTTGACGGAAACGGACGCAAACGGTATACTATTAAATGGAAGATTATAATAAGATTATAATTTGAGAGGTGTGCTTATGGCGAAATTTATTCTTTCTGCATTTGCAGATGAAGCGGACAACAATCTGACCGGTCAAATTGAAGCTTTGCAAAAAGCCGGTATCGCCTGCATCGAGCTTCGCGGTGTAAACGGCAAAAACGTCAAGGATCTTACGCTGGAAGAAGCGGCGGATGTTCGCAAGCAGTTGAATGACGCGGGCATTTCCGTGTCCTCTATGGG